>CAYOXS010000209.1:0-10413 GCA_964407935.1 uncultured Caldilineaceae bacterium | reverse complement strand
ATCACGTAAAAGCCTTCCAACCCAACTAAACGGCTGCCGAATAATGGTTTTGAGTTTTACCGGCGCAGTGTGGCCGGGGTGGTTCGGGTAAATTTGGTGGTGGTCAATGTGTGATCACACGTGCTGATCAATCAAAATCGGATTTCCGTCAGGGTCGCTAATAATGAAGCTCGCCGGCCCTGTCGTGCTCTCATCGGCTTCGCTCTCAATGGTCAACCCTTGCGCCTTGAGTTCTCGCTGAATGACGCGCACATCAGTGAAGGAATTAAGTGTATTGCAGTTTTGGTCCCAACCGGGGTTGAAGGTCAAAATATTTTTTTCAAACATCCCCTGAAACAAGCCAATGACGTGATCCCCATTTTTCATTATCAGCCAGTTCTGTGCCGCGTCTCCGGCGAAAAACTGGAAACCTAATTTCTCGTAAAACGATTTAGAAGCTTCGAGGTTTTTGACAGTTAAACTTACCGAAAATGCACCCAATTCCATACCATCCTCCTGATATTTTGTGCAGTGTTGATAGTTAGCTTAAATTGTAGAACAAATGAGCCACTGCGTCAACTTTTTTTTTGACCACCAATTTTTCCCAGTCTCCCCTCGCCCACTTGCGGAGGAGGGGCAAAAGCGAGAAATTTTTGTTCCGCGGTTAAGTGCGGCGCTAAAGGCCAGATGAATTATCGCGCTATTTATCCTGTTTAACCACCAGCGTGACAAAGGTCAGTTCCGCCGCACCAACTTTGCCAGTCACTTCCCAGCAGCCCTCGGTGGGAAAGATGAGACCAGCAGCCTGAAAACCGGATGCGCCGTACCCGTTGGGAATCGTGTGGCCCAGCGGCGGGGCGGGGGCATCCAAACGGCGGCCCTCGATGGTCAGCGGGCCTTCCACGCCGCGCCACCACCCCCATTTCATGCCCAGCGAGCCATCGGCATTGATGGTACCGGGACCACCCGGTTCAAAAATCACTTTGCCGGCCGGCCACAGGACAGTCCAGAGTTGGCCGTTACCGTAGTAGTCTGGCGATGGCTGCTCGCCTGGGGGAGTGCTGCCGTTGGGAACCGTCACCGGGCAGGGCGGGCCGGGCGTGGCGGCCAGAGCCTCATTAATTCCAACTTGAATGGGAGCTAATGTCATGGTATTGTCAGCGCCGGTTGTGGCCAGCCGCAAACCGCTGGCCGGGTTATACACGCCAACCAGCAGTTGATACTCACCCGCGGCCAGATTATCCGGCAGCAATAACGAGCCACAAGTTTCAATGGTGCCGGCAGAAAATTGGCCTGTTGTACCACAATCGCGGTTGGCCAGCGGCATATCGGCCTGGCTGATGAGTTGATTCCTGGTGTCAACGAGATGCAGAAAAAGGTTATAGGCCGGAGTGTCAGTTTGTGTTTCCCAATAAAGGCTGACTTCAACCGGTTGACCCGGCGTAAACTGGTTGGCCGGTAAACTAAAGGCCAGCAGTTTAAGCTGGCTGCCAAAGGTGGCCAGCCCGGCGGGCGTCGGCCAATTATCACCACCGGAAACCTGGCTTTGCCCCTCAGGAGTCACAGACGATAGAGTTCTGCCCTCTGCCGGCGCGACAGGCTGACCGGTGGTGAAAAACAGCCATATTATCAGCGCCAGCAGCCCCAATCCTGCCAGGGCAACAATCGGCACAATGATTTTTGGTTTCATTTTGATGGCCCTCCGGGTGATTGCTTTTCAGTGGATTAGATGCAGTTACTCTCAAAAACCGGAAGGGTTGAGTTCAAACGTTACCGGGCCGGCGATTCCACATGGTTCACAGTGATGACAACTTTCCCCCGGGCGCGCCCGGTTTCAAGATAGCGGATCGCGTTGGGGGTTTCATTTAACGGGTAGCAGCGGTCAATCACGGGGGCAATGTGGCCAGCCTCAAGCAGCTCTTTGATAACCTGCAAATCCTTCTGGTTGGGCTGCGCCGTTCCCATGAGGCCGATATTTTTGTCGGAAGTTTTAGACACCCAGGCCCCCAACAGAATAACCTGAAACAGGTGCGACAGGGTGGTAAAACCGGCCACCACGCAAATCCCCCCGGCAGTCAAGGCCCGGCGATAAGCGGCAACCGGGCGATTGCCCACCGCGTCAAAGAGCAGGTCGTATCGCGCCCCGGTTTGGGTAAAATCCTCCCGCGTGTAATCGATGACGTGGTCTGCGCCAATGGAGCGCACCAACTCCAGATTGCGGCTGCTGCACACGCCGGTCACTTCCGCCCCAAAATATTTGGCCAACTGCACCGCGCACGTGCCCACCCCGCCCGACGCGCCATTGACCAGCACCTTTTGCCCGGCCTGAATCTGGCCTTTATCGCGCAGCCCTTGTAAGGCGGTGAAGGCCACAACCGGAGCGGCCGCCGCTGCCTCAAAGGAGATATTGGCCGGTTTCAGGGCCAATGTATTTTCATCAACGCCAACATACTCGGCAAAACCACCCAAACCAGACTCGGAGATGTCCCCGAAAACCTCATCGCCCGGCTGAAACCGGGTAACGTGGCGGCCAACCGCCGCCACCTGCCCGGCGATGTCGGCGCCAAGCCGCGGATTTTTGGGCCGGAACAGCCCATCCGTCAGGCGCACCAAAAAGGGTTCACCTCTCATTTTATGCCAGTCCAGCGGGTTAGCAGCGACCGCATGAATTTTTACCAGAACTTCATTGTCCCTGGGGGCAGGCTTTTCTGCCTCTTTAAATTGAAGAACATCGGGCGAACCGTATTCTGTAAAGACAACGGCTTTCATGGTTATTACTCCTGATTTGGTTTGGCTATTTTCAGAAGAGCTTGCAACTACTCAAGGACTTCTAAAGGGAAAACTTTCAAACTGCCCCGGCTGTTTGATGGCGTAGTTTGTATACAGGTTAGCCCCCAGCCTGATAAAAATGATGATCGTGAACAATATAAAACCCGTACTGTAGTCCATTGCTGTAAAAAACGGCAGCAAAAAAATCCAGAAGGTGATATTATAGGTTATCCTGATCACAGCCAGGGGATGGGTATACCCCTGTTTGATTGAAACAGTGTTAGCTGATTTTTTTCTGAGCCACGCGAACCGCATGGCGGTATGTTGCTCGATCACCACTCAGTAAAGCGCTCCGATAATCGCCAGCCCAATCAACCCGCTCCGTTCCAACCACATAGAAGTGGATAAAGCGATGGCAAGGTAGATTAAGGCGGGGAGGCCCAAGCCCAGCGACAGCCAATTATTCCAGCGCACGGTCAAGAAATTTTCCTTTGTCATTGTGTCCATCCTTTACCCTTCCCCGGCCTGAGATGTTTGAGACCGCGCCGCGGGGCTGGGCCGCAACTGCGCCTGTTCAACCTTAACGCCTTTCACCAGCAGCCACAGGCACATGGCCAGTTCGCCAATAAAAGCCGGCAGGAATACAACCAGGTCAAAAATGCCTTTGTAGGCGTCATAGGTGGGTAATAAAAAGCGGGCAAAGCTATCAATTAAGTAGCCCGACGCGGCCACAATCAACAACACGCCCAAAATTTTGGGGAAGTAGCCCGATTTGAACACCAGATAGCCCAGCACCAGCAGGCTCAGGGCAAACGGCACCATAGCCAGCGAGTAGCCAAGGCCGTGCCCGGTGAAAAAGAACAGCGCCAGCCCGTGCAATTGCTCGGCGCTGAATACGGTCAGATAGCCGGCTCCGCTTACAAGCTGCAACACCAGGAGCAGGTTGAGCAAATTGATGCCCAAAATGGCCGCCTGCCCCAGCCTGAAAAACGCCGCCAGCAGAGACAGCCCTTTGCTAACCGGTTTGAGCAGCACATAAAATGCCACGGCCAGGGCCACATCGCTCAAAATCATGATCAGGTCGCCGGCAATACCCAGGCGGAATAACCCCTCGGCGGCCATGATGTTTTGGGCGGTGGCGGCAGCGTCGCCGGGCACAAGCAGGCTCTGTCGCACAAAAAACTCCGCAAAAATACCGGCCACAATAATCGTCAGATACAGCCCGCCGGCCATTCGGGCTACCCGGCGCAGTGATGTTGCTTCGATACGGTTTATCATTTTTAATCCCCCCTTTTTGGTTGGTTTTGTTATGGGTTCACCGTGATGGCGATATATCCTTTTTTGTGTCCGTTTTCGGCGTAGCGGTGCGCCTCGGCGGTTTGTTCCAGCGGGAAGGCCCGATCTATCACCGATTTGATCTTGCCCGCCTCAACCAACTCTTTGAGCGCAATCAAATCCTCGGTACTTTGCGGCGACAGCACGCACATCACTTTTTTGCCGCCGGTCAGTCTCGTCCACACCATTTGCAGCAGTTGTTTCATTTTGAAGCTAACTAACACAAACCGCCCGTTTTCCTTCAGCGAGTTTTTGCACCGCGAGAATGAACTCCGGCCCAGCACATCAAAAATCAGGTCGTAGGTTTGGCCATTTTGGGTGAAATCTTCTTTGGTATAATCAATCACATGATCGGCGCCCAAAGATTTAACCAGCTCGACACGCGGCGTGCCGCATGTGCCGGTCACTTCTGCGCCGGCATTTTTGGCAAGCTGCACCGCAATTGAGCCGATGCCGCCGGAAGCGCCGTTGATGAGCACTTTTTGACCGGGTTGAATATTGGCCGTTCTTATAATGTACAGAGCGGTTGTGCCGCCGCTGGGCACGGCGGCGGCTTCCTCAAAGGTCATGTTGACCGGTTTGTGGGCTACCACCCCGTCCTGGGGCATGCACAGGTATTCGGCATAGGCCCCCATGCTCTGGCCGCGATAACCAAACACCTGATCGCCGGCTTTGAAGCGGGTCACGTTTTTGCTGGTGGCTTCAACTTCTCCGGCAAACTCGCTGCCCAGCCGGGTTATTCTGGGTTTGGTCAGCCCAAAATATAGCCGCGCCGGGAGCCAGAACAGAAAGGGCATATTGAACTGGCCGGGGGTGAGGCTCTTAAAATCTCTGGCCACCAAATCCCCGTAATTAACGGATGTGGCCCGGATTTTTATCAGAATTTCGTTGTCGCCGGGCGTGGGTTTGGCCGCTTCTGCCAGCCTGAGCACATCCGGCGGGCCAAATTCGGTGTAGGTAATTGTTTTCATGTCAGTCTCCTTTTTTAATTGACGGATAGTTGCCAAATTCAGTGGGTGGGGTGACTGCGCAGCAAAACTAGGCCCAGCCACACAAACCACACAATTTGTCCCAGACCAAAAATCATCGCTCCCAGTTCGCCGAGAGCCGGAACAATGGTCAGGCAGCCCGCCGCGCCAACCACCACGCCCAGATAGTTGAGCGCGCGGGGCAGCCCGCCGGTCCGCATGGCGGCCCAGCTTAGCAGCAGCACCCAGATGCCGCCCAAAATTTCAACGCCGCCGCCCAGGCCTTCAAACACCGAGTCTATTGCCAGCCACACCGTTGCCGCCTGCGCCGGGTCTGTGCCATACAGCTTGACCACGGTGTCCATGCCAATGACAAAAATCATGCCGCCAGCAATCACCACGCCGGCCCAGATCAACCCAAAGGTGGTGGCCGTCTGCATCAGCGCCGGTGAGTCGGCCTTTAACCGCTCGTGGAGCGCCAGCGCCAGCACCACCAGAAAAACGCCAAAGATCACATAAATAATCAGGGTGACGAGGTGCATACTGGCCTGGTTAGCAGCCAGCAACGCCACCTTTTCAACCGGGTCAACCACGGCCGCATAGTCCACTGCCAGTACAAAAAATACAATACCGGCCACATAAGCTGCGGCCTGATACAGCGCGGCCAGGCCGCCCATCTTCTGTAAATCTTTCACTTTTGTTCTCCTTGTTTTGGCTGAAGTTGATAAGTTTTGCTGAATTGGATTTGTGTAATTGCCTGTACGGTAAAGCGTTTTAAAAAGTTGTACCCTGATCAATTTTGATGGGCCTTGCAGCCTTAATTTACGGGTGGGCATCCGGCGCGTTGGGCTGGCCGGGGTTGAGGCAATTGACCGCCAGCAGCGGCAGCCCCAAATCGCGCACTTTTCTGAGCAGGCCATACAATGCGGCCTGATCGACCACCGGGCCGGTTAGCAGCGTATCACCGTTTTCGGCCGGCGTGATGGCCAGCCCTCCAAACCAGTCCGCCCAGTCACCGCGCAGCCGGCCCTTAAGCCTTATCTGATAGACTGCGGGTTCATCCGGGTCAGTTTTTGAGTTAAGTTTATCCATCATTCCCCTGATCCTGTTGTGCTGGGTTCCATGTTCAATGTAAAAGTAGTATAGCGTTAACCCGGTATTAACGTATACCTACTAAAGTATTGCCTGCGGTATTGTTTGGGGGATTAATGGATTACAGCAGACCCAACTCGCGGGCGCGGGCGACAGCTTCGGTGCGCCGTTTAACCTGCAATTTGCCAAAGATAGTTCGATTGTGCCCTTTAACCGTGCTCAACGCCAGGAACAGCTGCTCGCTAATTTCATGGTTTGAAAGGCCCTCGGCAATCAGTTGGAGGACTTCCAATTCGCGGTCGCTCAACGGCTCCATCAAAGGGTCAGAGATGAAGGATGAAGGATGAACATCGTTTTGCATTCCAAAGGCAGCCAGCAATTTATGAATATACTCCTTCATCCTTTCGCCTTCAGCCTTCAGCCCTGTCAATAGCTCCGCCATCGGTGCGCCTTCGTCAACAAAAATACGGATGAAACCGCCCGGCGCGGCCAGCGCCAGCGCCTCAGCCAGCCGCTGCGCCGCCTTGTCCCCCTGCCCCAGCGCGTAGAGGGCCACCGCCTGAAGCGCCATCACCTTGAGCCGTTCATCCGGCCAGTTTTTGGCCTCTGCCTGTTGCAGCGCCGGCTCCAGCGCCGCCAGCGCCGCGTCCGGCTCGCCCCGGGCCAGGTGAACCCGCGCCCGGCTGAGAGGGAGTTTGTGTTCCTCAGCCAATTGAGCCGCGCCCGCCAGATTGCCCTGTCGCAGCAGCGTTAACACCTGCACCGCCGCAATTTTCGGGAGCTGCTGCGCAAAGTTGTGCCGCCGCGCCGATTCATCGGCCCTGGCTAACAGCGCCGCCGCGCCGATCACATCGTTCCGGGCCAGTTTCAGACGGGCCAGAAACACCTCGCTGCCCACGGCGCTGTCAATCATCTCTATCTGCCGCCCCAGGTTAAGGCTCTGCTGCCCGTGCTGCTCGGCGGCGTCCAGGTCGTTCCATTGATAGCAAAGCCGGGCCAGGCCAAGGAAGGCTTCGCAGGCCGCCGGCCCCGGCGGATCACCGATCAATTGCAGAACGCGCCGGTAAGTTTCGGCTGCCAGATAAAGCCGGTTGTCTGATTCCTGAATGATGCCCAGGCCGGTTGTCGTCAGAATGTTAACAAAGATATTCCCGGATGCTTCGCTGATGGAGATGGCTTCGGTGTAGGCCTGGCTGGCCGCGGCCCGGTCGCCCTGGTACTGGTAGGCCAGCCCCAGCTTCCAGATTGTGGCCGTGCGGACAGGCAGATTGTCCGGGTGCAGATACTCCAGAGCGCGGCGCGATTGGGCAATAATGGTTTCTACCCTGTACTGAATGGCCGCCAGCGTGGCCCTTATGGCGGCAATGTGGCCAACAAGATTGCGGGTTTTGGCGTCCAGTGGTTCGGCGGCATCCGGGACAAGCCCGGCGTTTTGCAGGGCGGCTTCGGCTGCTTGCAGTTTTTCTTCAACCCGGGAATTTTGGCCGGAAATTGATAACGCCGAGGCGTACATTATCCACAACGAGGGCCGGGCATCCAGCACCGCCGCGGGCAGCGATTCCAGCCAGTGCAGCACCGGAGCCACCGCCCCCCGAAATTGCAGGGGCATCCCGTTACCTTCAATCAGGCGCTCGGCGCGCTCAACATCATTGGCAGCGGCGGCGTGGTGAAACGCTTCAAGCTCCAGGCCGTTGTCTTCAAACCAGACGCTGGCCCGCAGGTGCAGGCTCGCCACGTGGTCAGGCTGAAGTTGGTGCAGCCGCTGGCGCAGCAGATCGGCAAACAGATGGTGATAACGAAACCAGCGCCGCTCGTTGTCCAGAGGGACGATGAACAGGTTGGCGCGTTCCAGATACTCCAAAGTAAGGGCTGAAGGCTGAAGGCTAAAGGCTGAAGATTCAGAATTTATTTTCTTTTCATCCCTCATTCTTCTGGCTTCATCCTTGCCAAGAATGGCATCACACAAAGGGCCGCACATGCGGTCCAGAATAGAGGTGTGCAGCAGGAACGTCTGCACGTGTTCCGGCTGCTGGTGCAGGACTTCTTCAACCAGATAATCCAGCACAAAATGATGGCTGCCGGTGAAAGATTTAATGAAGCCGGCGGCGTCTTTATTGCCCCGCATTGAGAGCGCCGCCAGTTGCAGGCCGGCAATCCAGCCTTCGGTGCGGGTTTCCAGCGCGGCAATCTCTTCCGCCGAGAGGTTGAGGCCCATTATCTGATTGAGAAAGCCGGCGGCTTCGGCGGGGGTAAAGCGCAGGTCGGCGGCGCGAAGTTCTGTCAGTTGGCCCCGAACGCGGTAGCGGGCCAGAGGCAGCGGTGGGTCTTCACGGGTGGCGATAACCAGGTGCATCTGCGGCGGCAGGTGCTCCAGCAGAAAGGTGAGGGCGGTGTCAACGGCTTTGGTCTCAATTACGTGGTAATCATCAAGGACAAGGATAAAATTGTCCGGCAAGGCAATGATGTCATTGAGCAGGGCCGTCAGAATCGACTCGGCGGGCGGGGGTTGAGGGGATTGCAGCAGGCTCAGCACCGCTTTACCAATGTCCGGCCCAATTGTCTGTAACGCCGCCACAAGGTAGGTTAGAAAGCGCGTGGGGTCGTTATCGCTTTCATCCAGCGAGAGCCAGGCAATTTGATTTACGATTTTGGATTTTGGATTTACGATTTGGCCTTCCGTTGCGGCGTTCGGGCGTAAACCATCACTTGTAAATTGTAAATTTTCCAGCCAACTGCTAACCAGGGTGGTTTTGCCAAAGCCGGCGGGGGCAGAGATGAGAGTCAATTTGCGGCCAAAACGGGGGGCCTCGTTCAGCCGCTCGATCAGGCGGGGACGGGGCACAAATTCGGGGCGGGGCGGGGGAATAAAGAGTTTAGTGGTTAAAATTGGCGGGGCTGCCGGCTTTGCGGCAGGCCGGGCCGGCTCGTGTTGGAGCGGGGGCGTCTGGTTTCCGGGGGTCAGTGCGGCTAACGCCTGGGCCATGTTAGCGGCGGTGGTATACCTGTCGGCGGGTTTTGGAGCCAGAGCGGTAGCCAGCACACCTGCCACGCCCGGCGGCACACCCTGAGGCCAGCTTGTGGGTAAGGTTAACGCTCTGAAGTGAGCCATCATCACCGCCGGCGGCGTCTCGCCCGCAAAAAGCTTTTCGCCGGTGAGCATCTCGTACAGGACGCACCCCAGCGCATAAATATCGGACTGGCGGGTGGTGCCCTGGCCTTCCCACACCTCCGGGGCAATATAGTGAGGCGTGCCCACTACACCCCCGCCCGCGGTAACGCTGGTACTGGCTTCGCCGATCAGTTTTGCCAGGCCAAAGTCGCTCAACATTGGCCCGTGGTTTGAGTCTAATAAAATATTGGCCGGTTTCAGGTCTCGGTGCAGAATATTCCGGGCGTGAGCGTAGTCCAGCCCGGCCGCCAGCGCCGTGATAATTTCTACAGCTTCCGGCCACAAGCGCCGTCCCTGGGCGGCTATCACCCCTTCCAGGCTCAAACCGTTAATCAACTGCATTACAATGAACCGTCGCTGACCGGCCTCATACACATCGTAGATGGTGACAACGTTTGGGTGATCCAGATGGGCAATATTTCTGGCTTCCTGGTGAAAACGCTTGACCGAATCCGGATCGGCCAGCAGCATGGGCCTCAATTCTTTCAGCGCCACCGGTCTGTCAAGGTGCCTGTCGTGCGCCCGGTAAACTATGGCAAAGCCACCCTGCCCAATTTCTTCCAGAATATCGTATCGACCAAGTCTTTCGACCAATTTTACCCCCTGTCAATGGCTTGATCTAAAACGCAAAAAAGAGCGTTCCACTGCCCACACAATATGTAAATTTGCCATCGGTAACCCCATTATACCACAAGGATCACTTAACCCCGGGCGTAGCCTCTAATTTTTTAGGCTAAAATTTTCAATTTCCAGGTTAGAAATTTTTTATCCCGGGTTCTCCCTTGAAAATAAGCGAGTCAGTGAATGTGGAAATCGTAGGCCGGGCTTGCAGCCCGACAGTCACGCTACAAGCGTACCCTACTCATTCGTTGGTGTCGAACCCCCGGTGATGTCACACTCCTGTGAAAATAGCTTCTGCAATGTCACCCTGAGGGTGTAAGCCCGGAGGGTCTCCGTAGTTGCCGGTTTGGAGATTCTTCGCTCCCTGCAGTCACTCAGAATGACATTTTCACCCGTGCCGGGGACAGGCATTCCTGGTATCCCCCGATTCTGCCGGACTCTGATAAAAATGTTAAATGGAGGCGAGATTTTTAATGAGGA
>CAYOXS010000208.1:0-10424 GCA_964407935.1 uncultured Caldilineaceae bacterium | reverse complement strand
AAACTTCGCTCAAAATAGGACACAGATTTACACAGAAAACACAGATGAAGCAAAACAATTTTAAGAAAATCTGTGTAAATCTGCGTAATCTGCGTCCTGATTGAAAAAGTGCAAAGGTAGTAATTAAAGAGGGAGTCAAAAAAGGAGAGAAAAATGGCTAAATCCGAGATTTATCAGCTCAAGCTGACACTCAAAGAGAGCAAGCCGCCGATCTGGCGCAAAATTCAGGTGCCGGCCGATACCAAATTAAGCCAACTGCATCTTATTTTTCAGGTGGCGATGGGCTGGGAAAATTATCACCTGCACCATTTTGTGGTTGGCCAAACCTTTTTTGGCGAGCCAAGCTCTGAGGATTTTTATGAGGTTAAAAACGAAAAAAAATTCACGCTGCGCCAGATTGCCGCCGGTGAAGGGGCCAAATTTATTTACGAGTACGATTTTGGCGATTCCTGGCAGCATCAGGTGCTGGTTGAAAAAATTCTGCCGCCGGAGGAAGGCGCACGCTATCCGCGCTGTATCAAAGGCAAGCGGGCCTGCCCGCCGGAAGATGTGGGCGGGGTGTGGGGCTACAGTGATTTTCTGGAGGCCATCGGCGATCCCGGCCACCCGGAACACGAGGGCATGCTCGAGTGGATTGGCGGCGAGTTTGACCCGGAAGCCTTTGACATGGAGGCCGTTAACGCGGCCTTGCGGTCGATATAAAAATTTGCTAATCGTTTATCCCAAATGGAGACAACCGTGACAACAGATTTGCCTTATTCCACCACTGCCAGCGACGACATTTTTACCCTGCTGGAAGAGATTCAGGGCATTGCCCGCACCGGCATGAATTTTACCGAAAACGTTTACGACAAGGAGCGCTACAGCCACCTGCTCGAGTTAGCCAGCCGCCGCTACGCCGAGCTGCTGGATTTGGCTGAGCCGGCTGTGAGGCAGCGCTTTGCCGAAGAACTGGGCCAGATTACGCCCAAAGTGGGGGCCGATGCAGCCATTTTCAATGAGCGCGGTGAAATTTTGCTGATGAAGCGCAGCGATGACCGCAAGTGGTGCCTGCCTTGCGGTTGGGTGGAGCCAAACGAGCCGCCGGCCGAAACCGCCGTGCGCGAGGCTCGCGAGGAGACCGGCCTGCATGTAGAAGTGGTGACACTGGTGGATGTTTTTTCACGCAAGGCCAATATCGGTTTTGGCCCGCACTCAATGATCGCCGTGGTGTACCTGTGCCGCATCACCGGCGGCGAACTGACTCTCTCTCACGAAGGGCTGGATTTGCGTTACTGGCCCATCGATGCCGTTGCCGCCGGCGACTGGCACGGCATTCACCGGCAATACGCGCAGGCCGCTTATCCGGTGTGGCAGGCGCACCTGGCCTAATATTTGCGGCGGAACTTCAAAAAATACCACTGTTTATCGGCCTGGGTAGTGTTAAACGGCACGTCATCGGAGAGGCGGTTGCCCTGCGCGTCGGCCAGATGAACTACCCACGCCGTATCCTCAATGCCGCCGGGCGGTTCAAATTTTACGTTGCCGCTTTTTCTCACCGACCCCGGCGCGTTGTAGCCCTCAAAATACCAGGTTGATAAGGGACTCTCGTAGGTCAGGTTGTGGTCTTTACGGGTGCCAATAATTTTCATGTCGCCAATGGGGATGTCGTTGACATCAACAATCGCCACGTACATTACCAGAAATGAATTGGTGGTGGGGCTGTTGTAAAACTCACCCAGCAGAAAATCATACTCCGGCAGGGGGGTGGCGGTGGGCAGCGGCGTGGCCGTTGGCGGTGGCGGCGCGGTTGGCGGCGGCGGGTTGGTGGCGGTTGCGGTGGCCGTTGGCGGCGGCGATGGCGTAAACGTGGGCGTTTGGGTGGGGGTGTCGGTTGGCGTTGGGGTGAAGGTGCTGGTGGGCGTCGCCGATGGCGTGAACGTAGGCGTTGGTGTGGGCGTAGCGGTTAGCGTGGGCAGCGTGTTGGCCGCAACTTTAACCGGCGCGGGTTCATCGAGCGCGCTCAACAAGTCGCTGACAAGTTCATCCAGAATACCGGCAGACGTTGGCGTGGCGCTGGGGCGCGGCGTGCGGGTGGCGTAAGGCGTACCGGCGTAAACGCTCAGATCGAGGGCAAGGGTGGCGGTTGGATCGAGTTGCAGTGGGGCGGGCCGGGGATTTACCGGCGCGGCGGCCACGGCGGGCGGTTCAACCACGTTTGGCGCGGATGGCGGTGCGGGGTTGAACGCCGCGTTGGGTGTAACGAGTGGAGCTGTTGGCGGGCTAAAAGCCGGCTGGCTGGCTGTGTTTTGGCCGGTTATTGCTGTGGGTTGGCTGGGTTGGGATTGGGCTGCTGCCGGCGCGGTGGGGAGCTGGGCCAATCGATACGAACTGTGCACGGTGGTTGCGGCCGGGTTTGGTCTGGTCAATCGAGCGCCCACGCTGAAACCGAGTCGGCAGGTTAAACTACCCAGCACCAAAATTACAATCAGTACCGGATAAATGGACAAATAGGCCAAAATCTCGGCAACCAAGGTAGGATGGCGTTTCATTGTTGCGCTCTCTTTCTGTGCCATTACCGCACACACGGGCCAACAAGCACATCCCCCTTCCCCTCCGGGCAGGTACGGACGTTTTCTGTTTTCAGTGTAGCAAAAACCAACTTGAACAGAATTAATAAACTATAGGAAAATCGTTATAGTTCATACGTAAATCTTATTTGATTTTCGGCGGGGGTTCAATAGAACTTTAGAAGTATTTTTAAATTATTTACCTCCGTGAACAATAATTGCCGGTTTCATGGGCTTACTCCCCGCTGGGTTGTAAATCAACAATATTAAGCTGCATGGAGCGCGTGCCGTTCCACTCGTTAAACTCCAAATTATAAACAATGTCGATGGCTTGCGCCGGGCGCAACTTTTCGGCCCAGTGCCCCTGCCTGAAAGCGATGGCGCTCCATTCCTGCCTGCCGTCGTGCAGCGTTAATCGCAGGTGTTTGTTGTCTCGCCCCACAAACCGCAGGTGGCGGATGTGCAGGTTTTTCGACATAAAACGGGGCGTCGGGTTGCCATAGCCAAACGGCTGCAACTCATTGATCGATTCAACGAGCGCCGGCCGCACGCCGCGCAAATTCACTTCGGCATCAATCAAAATGGTGGGGCGCAGGTTATCAATATTGAGCTTTTGCCGGGCAAATGCCAACAACCGCTGTTCAAAGGCCGCCAGGTTTTCGTTTTTCACGGTGAAACCGGCGGCGGCGGCGTGCCCGCCGTAACGCTCCAGCAGGTCGGCACATTGGTCGAGCGCTTCGGTAATGTGGAACTCGGCAATGCTCCGCGCCGAGCCTTTGGTGAACTCCGGCCCGTGTTCGGCCACCAGCGTGGGGCGGTAAAATTCATCGGTCAGCCGCGAGGCGGCCAGCCCAACCACGCCGGGGTTAAAATCGGGGTGGCTGATGAGGTACAGCGGGCTTTGGTTGTTATCCTTCAAAATCACGTCGCGGGCCATTGTTACGGTCTGTTCGGTTAAAAGCTGGCGTTCGCGGTTTTGCTGGTCCAGCTCTCTGGCCAGCGGTGCGGCCGGCCCGGCCTCCCGTTCCATCAACAGGTGGTAAGCGGCCAGCGCGCTGTCGAGCCGGCCGGCGGCGTTGAGACGCGGCCCAATGGTAAAGCCGATGGTTCCGGCGGTGATGGTGCGGCTGCCGTTGGTGCTGTTTTGAGCCATCAACGCGGTTAACCCCGGCCGCAGCGAGCGGTTGAGCGCCTCCAGCCCCTGCCGCACCAGCTTGCGGTTTTCACCGTAAAGCGGGGCCAAATCGGCCACGGTGCCCAGCGCCACCAAATCCAGATACTCATCGGCCTGAAAATTGGCCTGGCGCATGCGCGGGTGGAGCGCTTTGGTTCTGACCAGTGCCTGCGCCAGTTTGAAGGCCAGCCCCACGCCAGCCAGTTCTTTAAAAGGATAGGGGCAGTCGTTTTGTTTGGGGTTGATGACGGCCAGCGCCGGGGGGATCTCCTGGCCAACGTGGTGGTGGTCGGTAATAATGATGTCCAGCCCACGGCTGTTACCAAATTCAACCTCGGCCACGGAGCGAATGCCGCAATCAACGGTGAGCACCACGGCCACGCCGCGCTCGGCCAGTTCGGCCAGGGCATCGTTGTTAAGGCCGTAGCCTTCGTCAAAGCGGTTGGGGATGTATGGTTCCACCTGCCCGCCCAACGCGCTCAAAAGCTGCATCATCAAGGCCGTGGCGGTCACGCCGTCGGCGTCGTAATCGCCATACACGGCAATTCGCTCGCCGTTGAGTAGGGCGCGGGTTAACCGGTCAACCGCCGGGGGGATGCCTTTCAGCGTAAAGGGGTCGTCATGGGGCCACTGGTGGTTGAGAAAGGAGTCAATCTCGTTTGGGGCGGTGACGCCGCGGTTGTAGAGAATCTGGATGATCAAGGGGGGAACATCGGGAAACTGGTCAAAATGATTTTTGGGGGCTTTAAGGGCTACCTCCCACTTGGCACGCATAGGCACATAAACTCCAGACAGATGGAATGACAGCCTATTATAGTGGAGACCGGCTGCAAAAAAAAATCCCCGGCTGGCGGGCCGGGGATAAGGAGAAAGAGAATGGCGATCAGGGTTTGGCAATCCAGCCCTGTTTGATCATAAAGTCGGTCAGTACGGGCAAAGTTACCCATTCGCCCTGATAGGCTTTGATGGCCCACCAGATGACAATAAACCACAAAATACCCAGGCAGCCACCAAACCCAAATGTTACAATCGACAGAATGGTGAGGATGACAAAAAAGACTACAGAAAACGCAATTGAACTCACGGCGTGCCATTTTTGAAATGGCCGGTTCCTCATATCTTCGACCAGCAAAATTACAATGCCAACAATCGGGATGATCCAGGTTACTGCTGACATCAATTTGTCTTGATCGTTTACTTCTGTATTCATAAATTGTTCCCTCTCTGTTTATAAAATGGAATGGAATATATGTTTAGCAACAGTTTCAGTTTTCCCAAAACCACTGCATATCACCAACAGATTGGCCTTTTTGGAGCTTGTCGGCAATGATGTACGCATCTACCGCGCCAACCACGGCGGCCAGCAGCGGGCCAACACACGGAACGAGCCACAATATCACCCAGGCCGCAATCAAAATAATGCCCTTTTTTTGTTGCCCCAGGTACAGTTGCCCCACCCCGCCGAGCAGCGCCAGGCTCAAAATTGCGGCGATAATGGGGTTTTTGGGCGGATTACTGGGTTGAATTTGAACAGTTGATTCAAACATAAGCCGTGTCTCCTTTGGTAATCCGGCAAGAGGCTTCGAGTCATTCTAGCATAGGTGGTAACGGCTTGCAATATCGCCAGGAATTTTTAAGGATTTTTGGAAGAGCGCGAATTGCCAGCCATTACAGCCAATGTTATCATGGCGTTTTATGTGCTGTACGTGCTGCGAGCGCCAAAGGTTGCAAAGTCGAGGCTGAAAATTTGACGGGCAGCGGATGGCGAGTAATCAATAATTCATCATTCATCATTCATCATTCATCATTCGTAATTGTATTGGGGGAGTTTATTTTGTCTGCAAACGTTGTATTTATGGGTACCCCGGAATTTGCCGTCCCTTCGCTTGAGGCGCTGCTTGCCGGCCCATTTTCCGTGGTGGCCGTGGTCACCCAGCCCGACCGGCCCAGCGGCCGGGGTAAAAAACTGACTCCGCCGCCGGTTAAACTGGTGGCGCAGGCAGCCGGAATACCGGTTCTCCAGCCCAAATCGCTGCGCAAGGCCGATGCCTTTGAATCGCTGGCGGCTTTCCGGCCGGATGTGATTGTGGTGGCGGCGTTTGGCCAGATTTTGCGGCCCAACGTGCTCCAACTGCCGCCGCACGGCTGCATTAATGTTCACGCCTCGCTGCTGCCGCGCTGGCGCGGCGCCGCGCCGATCAATGCTGCTATCCGCGCCGGCGACGCCGAAACTGGTGTGACCATCATGAAAATGGACGAAGGGCTGGATACCGGCCCCATGCTGGCCAAACGCGCTGTACCGATCACCCCGCAGCACACCGCCGGTTCGCTCACCGCCGAGCTGGCGCAGATGGGCGGCGAGCTGCTGGTTGAAACGCTGCCGGCCTGGCTGGCCGGCCAGCTTCAACCCCAGCCCCAAAACGATAGCCAGGCCACGCTTGCGCCCCGGCTCAATAAAGACGAAGGTAACATCGACTGGAGTCTCTCCGCCGCGGAAATTGAGCGGCTGGTCAGAGCCTTTGACCCCTGGCCCGGTACTTTTACCTTTGGCCCGCGCGGGCAGATCAAAATTTTGGCCGTTGAGGTGGTTTCACTACCGGACGGGCCGGCTTACCCGCCGGGCACATTGTTCAAATTCGACAAAAAGCCGCTGGTTGCCGCCGGTAACGGCGCGGTGCGGCTGCGGCTGGTTCAGCCGGCCGGCAAAAAAGCCATGCCCGCCGAGGCCATGCTCAACGGCATGCCGGAGCTGTGGAACGCGCAACTGGGAGCTGCCGCCTGATGCCGTCCAATCGTTTTATTGACCGGCTAAACCTGACCGATCCCGAAAAGGCGTTTCTGTACGTGGTTGAGCAGCAAATGAGCATTGTGGCCGATCTCAGCCGGGCCGATATTTTGCTGTATGCCCGCAAAAATCCGCACAATTTTGTTGTGATTTCGCATGCGCAGCCCCACTCGCTGGCCCACGTGTACAATCAAGGCCGCGCCGGCCGGGTGGTGGCCGCAGACATCCGGCCGGAAATTCAGGAAACGCTGCTCATTGGCAACAGCCATACCGGCCAGCGCAGCGTCATTACCGAAGGCGCGCCGGTTGTTCGGGAAACGCTGCCGGTTTATTTTCCGCCGTTGCACAACCCGGATTTTGTCGGCGAGCGAACAAGCCCCCGGGTGATTGCCGCGCTGGTGATTGTGACCAACCTGATTGAGCACGAACGCCACAAATTCCGCAGCGAACTTTATCGCACCGAGCTAAAAAAACTCCAGGCCATGCTGTTGAA
Organism: uncultured Caldilineaceae bacterium; assembly: GCA_964407935.1. GTDB lineage: Bacteria > Chloroflexota > Anaerolineae > 4572-78 > J111 > J095. Next base: position 3,423 of record CAYOXS010000208.1, on the reverse strand, counting down.
CGGCATCATCAAAGGCGCCGAAAATTTGTCGGCGTTTGGGGAACAGGATGGCATAATTTTTACCGATACCGCCGGAATTATCCGTTACGCCAGCGGCATTGCCGCCAACCTGTACCGGCGGGTGGGCTACATCGATACGCTGGTAGGCCGTCCCTTAAAGGATTTGGATACGCAGGATGAAGAATTGCGCCGCGATGTGTTGATGGCCGGCCACTGCCTGGAGCGCGAGTCGCAGGAGTCTGACCGCTACTGGGTGCGCAAAGCCATCCCGGTTACAAACTTTGCCCCCCGCCACTGGCCGTTGTGGCGGCGGCTGCGCCACCTTGGCAAACCCCGCGACAGCGGCGTATTGATCATTATTCACGATGATACGGAAATTCGCCGGCAGGACGAAGAAATCCGCATCAAAAATGCCATGCTGCAGGAGGTGCACCATCGGGTAAAAAACAACTTGCAAACCATCGCCGGACTGCTGCGCATGCAAATTCGGCGGGTTAAATCCGACGAGGCCAAACAGGCCCTCGATGAAGCCCTCAACCGAATTTTGAGCGTGGCCGTCATCCACGAATTCCTGTCGAGCGGCGGCTCTACCATTATCAACATTAAAGAAGTTTGCGGCCGGATCATCAACCAGTTTCAGATGGGCATGCTCAACCCGGAACAACAAATCCGCATTGATTTGACCGCTGAAACCATTTTTTTGCCGGCCCGGCAGGCCACCGCCTGCTCGCTGATTATCAACGAACTGCTGCAAAATTCGGTGGAGCACGGCTTTGAAACCAAAACCCAAGGGGTCATTCAGGTAAATTTGGCGGATAACGGCGATGAGGTTATGATTACGGTAGCCGATGATGGCGATGGCGTCCCCGAAGATTTCCGGCTGGAACAATCTACCAGCCTGGGCCTACAAATTATAAAAACACTGGTTGAAAGCGATCTCAAAGGCCGGATTCATTTGAGCAGCAGCCCCGATAAGGGCGGCCTGGCCGTTGAGATTGTATTCCCCAAAATTACATTTGAAGGTGAAGAAGGATGGAAAGAACACGTATCATTATAGCTGATGATGAGTCCATTGTCCGGGCGGATCTCAAAGAGATGCTCACTAACCTGGGCTATCTGGTAGTGGGTGATGTTGGCGATGGGCAGAGCGCGGTCAATCTGGCCCGCGAACTGAAGCCCGACGTTGTGCTGATGGATATCCGCATGCCCAACCTCGATGGCATTGAAGCCGCCAAAATCCTCACCGAGGAACAAATTGCGCCGGTGGTGCTGCTCACCGCCTACGGCCAAAAAGAACTGATCGACCGGGCCAAAGAGGCTGGCGTGGTGGGTTATCTGGTAAAACCTTTCCGCGAAACCGACCTGCTGCCGGCCATCGAAGTGGCGCTGTCGCGTTTTAAAGAGTTCCAGTCGGTGCGGCAGGAAGTGGCCGATCTGCAAAATGCGCTGGAAACGCGCAAACTGGTTGAGCGCGCCAAAGGTATTTTGATGGATTCGCAGGGCATCGAAGAAAATGAAGCCTTCCGCAAAATCCAGAAAATGAGCATGAACACGCGCAAGCCGATGAAAGAAGTGGCCGAAGCCATTATTCTGGCGCACGAAGCCGCCAGCTAATAAAAAATGGCTAATTTGCGTATCGCGTTGGCCCAGATCAATGTAACCGTTGGCGACATCGCGGGCAACGCGGCCAAAATAAAAGAATATCTCAACCGGGCCAGGGAACAGCACGTTGATATTGTGCTGTTCCCCGAGCTGACTCTGGCCGGCTACCCGCCCGAAGATTTGCTGCTCAAGCCCGGTTTTGCCGCCGCTAACCGGCAGGCCCTGCACGAGTTGCTGCCCCACACCCACAACCTCACCGCGGTTGTGGGTTTTGTTGATCGCGGCGATGACCTGTTTAACGCGGCGGCGGTGCTGCACAACGGCCAACTGGCCGGCATTTACCACAAAAACCTGCTGCCCAACTATGCCGTGTTTGACGAAGACCGCTATTTTGGCGCGGGCGACACCCCGATTTTGTTCTCGTTTCACAGCCCCGATGGTGAACGCCGGGCTTCTTTTGGCGTCAGCGTGTGCGAGGACATCTGGTATCCGGCCGGCCCGCCGGAAGCGCAGGCCGCCGCCGGGGCCGAACTGCTGCTCAATATATCGGCCTCACCCTACCAGAGCGGTAAAATTGCCAGCCGTGAGCGGATGCTGGCCACCCGCGCCGCCGACAATGTGGCGATTGTGGCGTTTTGCAATCTGGTGGGCGGGCAGGATGAATTGATTTTTGATGGCAGCAGCCTGATCATCGACGAGCGCGGCAACGTGCTGGCTCGCGGCAAATCGTTTACCGAAGATTTTGTGCTGGCCGACCTCAACGTGGGCAACGTCTTTCGGCAGCGCCTGCGCGATCCGCGCCGCCGCAAAGATTCGCTCACCCAAATTTACGCCGATGCCTTTGAACGGGTGCAGCTCACCCCGGTGGATTACCCGCCGCCCCGGCTGGCTTTGCCCAAAACGCCGCCGGCTCAGCGGCTCGAACCGCTGGAAGAGGTGTACCAGGCGCTGGTATTGGCCACCGGCGATTACGTGCGCAAAAACGGCTTCAGGCAGGTGGCCATCGGCCTGTCCGGCGGCATCGACAGCTCGCTGGTGGCGGCCATCGCCGCCGACGCGCTGGGGCCGGAAAATGTGGTCGGCGTGTCGATGCCGTCGCGCTACTCCAGTGACCACTCCAAAAGCGACGCGCAGGAACTGGCCGAGCGGCTGGGTATTCGCACCCAGACCATCGCCATTGAGCCGGCCTATCAGGCTTATCTCGATATGCTGGCCGGGGCGTTTGCCGGCACGCCGCCCGGCGTGGCCGAAGAAAACCTGCAAAGCCGGGCGCGCGGCAATGTGTTAATGGCGCTTAGTAACAAATTTGGCTGGCTGGTGCTGACCACCGGCAACAAAAGCGAAATGGCTGTAGGCTACGCCACCATTTACGGTGACATGGCCGGCGGGCTGGCCGTGATCAAAGACGTGCCTAAAACGCTGGTTTACAAATTGTGCCGCCACCGCAACCAAACCCGCGGCGAGGCCATCCCCCAAAACGTGCTCGACAAACCGCCCTCGGCGGAACTGCGGCCGGACCAAAAAGACACCGACTCGCTGCCGGAGTATGATATTCTCGATGCGATTTTGGCGGCTTACATTGAGGACGAGTATAGCATCGCTGAAATTATTGCGCTGGGATTTGATGAGGCCACGGTGCGGCGGATCATCCGGCTGGTCGATTTGAACGAGTACAAGCGGCGGCAGGCCCCGCCCGGCCCCAAAATTACCACCAAATCGTTTGGCAAAGACCGCCGCCTGCCGATCACTAATCGCTACCGCGGCTAATTGCGGCGTGTGACAATTAAAGCCAGAGTCCAAGACTGCAGTTTTGGACTCCAA
>CAYOXS010000207.1:0-10437 GCA_964407935.1 uncultured Caldilineaceae bacterium | reverse complement strand
TGCGAAATCTGTGTCCTGATTCCAAAAGTGCAAAGGTAGTATCTTTAACAGTCGGAGCAGAAATCCTCCCTAATTCCTGACTCCTGACTCCTGAATCCTATTTTCACTGGAGGCTTCTCTCACTTATGCCCAAAAAATTTGTAATATTATTCAGCCTGTACCTGCTGCTGCTGGCGTCCGTCAGCGGGGCGCAGGCAGCCGGCCCCGGCGACAAGCTCGATTTTGCCAGCTACGTCCCCGAAATTACCGATTATACCCTGCCCAACGGCCTGCGCGTGATTCTGGCCGAAGACCACTCCGCGCCGGTGGTGGCGGTCAATATCTGGTATCGCGTCGGCGGGGCCAACGACCCCGAAAATCGCTCCGGTTTTGCTCACCTGTTTGAGCATATGATGTTCAAAGGCTCGGCCAATATCAAAGGCGATGAGTTTGACCGGCTGCTGGAGCAGGTGGGGGCCAACAACAACGCCTACACCGTCACCGACAACACCGCCTATTGGGAGGTGGCCCCGGCCAACGAACTGCCGCGGGTGCTGTGGATGGAGAGTGACCGCATGGCCTCGCTGAATGTGTCCGAGGAGGCGTTCACCACCCAGCGCGATGTGGTCATTGAAGAGTTTGGTCAGCGGGTGGCCAACGCGCCGTATGGCGTCTCCAACCGCCGGCTGTTGACCCTGCCCATGCAGGGGTACGTCCCCTACGAGCGCAGCGTCATCGGCAGCGTGGAGGATTTGCAGGCGGCCACGCTGGCGGAAGTGCGCAGTTTTCACGATAAATATTACAAGCCCAACAACGCCACGCTGATCATTGTCGGCGACATCGATATTGAGCAGACCCAAACGCTGGTGCAGGCCTATTTTGGCGACATCCCCGCCGGCCCGCCGGTAGCGCCCATCACCACAGAGTACCCGTTGCCCGCTGAGTTCCCCGCGCTTCGCACCGACACGACCACCGGCTGCGCCATCGGTTACGAAGAAACGCTGATCGACCCGCTGGTCAAAGTGCCGCGCTTTGCCGCCACGGTCGTCGCCCCGCCGCGCGGCAGCCCCGATTTTTACGCGCTGTCCCTGCTCACCGATATTCTGTCCGGCGGCGACAGCAGCCGCTACGAGCAAAATATTGTCCGCACCGGCGAGGCCGCCGCCGCGTATACCGGCCTGGCCGACTATCTGGGGGCGAGCATTCTGTACAGCATCGGCTTCCCCAACAGCGGCGACACGCAGGAAACCGTGCAGGCGCTGCTGCGGCGTGAGATTGATAAAGTGATAGCCGATGGCGTGACCCAGACCGAACTCGACCGGGTGCAAAAGCAAAAGCTGGCCGATTCGATCACCGGTTTCCGCGACTCGGTGCGCAGTACCAGCGAGTGGCTGCAGGATGCCACGCTGACGTTTGGCGATCCCAAAGCGATGATCGCCGAGATGGAGCAATATCAGGCCGTGACCCCGGCCGACATTCAGCGGGTGGCCAAGGAATATTTCTGCACCCGCCCTACCAATACACTGGTGACACTGCCCGAAGGCAAAGAAGTGCTGGCCAAATATCCCGGCGAATTGGTGCAGCCACAGCCGGTTAAGCCGGAGCCATCGCCGGCCGCGCCGGTTGCGGAATCCAAACTGACCGCTGAGCAATTGGCGGCCCTGCCCAAAGGTGTGGTCAACCGTGTCAGCGTGCCGGCCTCGCTGCCCGTTACCGACAGCGGTTTGCCGCCGTTTGAAACATTCAAGCTCGATAACGGGCTGGAAGTGATTTACGTGCAGCGCGACGAAGTCCCCAAAGTCAACCTGTCGTTGTATGTGGGCGGCTCTGATGCAGCGCTGCCGGCCAACCAGCAGGGCGTGGCCGATTTTATGGCCGAACTGTTGACCAAAGGCACCAAAACCCGCACCGCCGCCGAAATTGCCCAGTCGATTGAAGCGGCCGGGGGTTCGGTGGGCAGCAGCGCCTCGCTGGAGTGGACCAGCCTGTCGGCCAGCGCGCTCAGCACCGATGTCAGCCTGCCGTTTGACCTGCTGGCCGATATGGCCCGCAACGCCACTTTCCCGGACAAAGAGCTGGAGGTTGTCCGCGAGCAGACGCTCACATTTTTGGCGCAGGATGAGGTTGACCCCGACACGCTGGCTAACCGCCAGTTTGGCCGGGTGGCCTACGGCGGCCATCCCTACGGTTATTACATGACCGAAGACTCAATCAACGGGATTACCCGCGCCAACGTGGTCGATTTTTTCAACACGTACTACAAACCCAACAACGCGCTGCTCGTCATTGTTGGCGACCTGTCGCTGGCGGAGGCCAAAGCCCAGACCGAGCGGGTGTTTGGCCAGTGGCAGCCCGGCGACGTGCCGGACTTTCTGGCTTATCCGCCGGCCAAGCTGGGCGATACATCGGTCATCTATTTGATTGACCGGCCCGATTCCGAGCAGGCGACGATTCAGGTGGGCAACCGGGCCATCAATGCCAAAACGCCGGAGCGGTACGCGCTGGGCATTGTCAATGCGGTGCTGGGCGGCGGTTCGTCGTCGCGCCTGTACCAGAATTTGCGCGAGGCCAAAGGCTACACCTACGGCGTGTACAGTCGCTTTGGCCAGCCCACTGATACCAGCACCTTTCGGGTGCTGACCGATGTGGACCAGACCCGCGCCGCGGACACTATCAGCGAGATTTTGGCGGAGTTAAAACAAATTCGCACAGAGGATATTTCGGCGGCGGAGTTAAAGGATGCCAAGGGGCTGTTGATTGGCAACTTTGCCCTGGCCATTGAAGACCCGGCCGATTTTGCCGGGCAGTTGAGCACGCGCTACCTCACCGGCGTGCCCATCGATGAGTTGAACAGCTATCTGCAAAAACTGGATGCGGTAACCGCTGCCCAGGCCAGAGGCGCCGCGGAAAAATACATCGACTCTGACCAGCCGATTATTGTGGTGGTCGGCAAGGCCGAGGTGGTCAAACCGCAGCTCGAAGAATTGGGCAAAGTGGTGATGGTGGATAAAGACGGTAAAGTAGTTAACGGCCAATAATACCGGTGCGGGGTTGCGCGGCTTAGCCACGCAACCCCGCACCCAAAACTCTTTTACGCAGCTTGAGGAAGCGCGGTGCGGTTGGGGTGGGTGCTGGCGGCGGTTTGTGGCAGTGGTTTGGCCGTGTTGGTGTGCCGGTCCATCAGGTCATCCCAGAGTGACTCCGGGGTAGTGTGGTTGGTAGCTACCGTTCCCGGCTGGCGTTTCTCTCGCGGTGCAGTGATAAAATGCAGTAACACGGTTGTCCCCTCTCTCAAAAATAGGAATCAGCGTTGTAGGTCACGCTTTAAGCGTGACCTACTTTAAATTTTTCTTCCTTTTTCTTTCCGTTGTGCTATACGCGCTGACATTGTTAAAAGTTGCAGAAAGGTCCAAGGTGTTATTTTGGGCGGCGTAGCCGCCCAAAATAACACCTTTTTAGCTATGCCGGCACGATCGCCTGTTCAAACACCTGGTCAATTTCCTGCTGCGCTTCGCGGTGGAATTGCTGGGTGTACAGGTTGTAGTAGTGGCCGCGCCGGCGGATCAGCTCCTCGTGGGTGCCTATTTCAGAAATGCCGCCATTCTCAATGACCAGAATCCGGTTGGCCCGCCGAATGGTGCTCAGCCGGTGGGCAATCACAAAGCTGGTGCGGCCGTGCATCAGCGTTTCCATCCCCTGCTGGATGAGCGCCTCGGTCAGCGTGTCCACCGAGCTGGTGGCCTCGTCCATCACAAAGATGTCCGGCTGGGCCAGCACCGCCCGGGCCAGGCTGATGAGCTGTTTTTGCCCGGTTGAAAGCAGCCCGCCGCCTTCACCCACTTCTTCAGCGTAGCCCTTGGGCATCTGCATAATAAATTCGTGGGCGTGGGCCAGTTTGGCCGCCTCTTCCACCTCGTCGTCTGTGGCGTTCAGCCGGCCGTAACGGATGTTGTCGCGGACAGAACCGCTGAACAGGTGCGGCGTTTGCAGCACCACCCCAATTTTTGACTGGATGCTTTCCAGCGTGAAGCGGGTGTAGTCTGTGCCGCCAATCCGAATTTCGCCGGCTTTTGGCTCGTAAAAGCGACAGGCCAGGTTGACGATGGTGCTTTTGCCGCCGCCGGTGGGGCCCACCAGCGCAATGGTTTCACCCTGTTTGATGGTCAGGTTGAAATCAGTCAGCACCGGCTTGTTCTCTTCGTAGTAAAAGGTCACATGGTCAAACGTCAGGTCGTGCCGCAGGCTGTCGATGGCGGCGGCGTTGGGTCGGTCCACAATTTCCGGCTCGGCGTCGATGAGCGAAAAGATGCGCTCGGCCGAAGCCACCGAGTTCTGCATTTCGGCGTACACCCGGGCCAGTTCCTGAATGGGAAAGAGCATAAACGTGAAGTACGAAATGAACGCCTGCAAACTGCCCACGGTCATCGCGCCCAACTGGATTTGCCAGCCGCCGTACCAGATAATCGCGCCCAGCGCCACCGCGCCCACTAACTGCACCATCGGCAAAAACAGCGCGCTGAGCCAGGCGGCGCGGTAGGCGGCCCGATACAGGTTGGTGGCCATGCCATCAAACTCTTCCAGGTTTTTCTCCTCGCGGGTGAGCGCCTTTACCACCCGCACGCCGGTGATGTTTTCGTTGTACACCCCGGTCAGTTTGGAGTTGAGCTTGCGCGCCCGCCGAAATTCAACCAGGATTTTGCGTTTGAAGATGGTGCCAATGATCACCAACGTTGGCATTACAAAAGCCATCACCAACGCCAACTGCCAGTTGATAATGACCATAAACACCAGCGCTGTGAGCAGGTTGAGCGTGCCCCACACAATATCGAGCGTGCCCCAGGTCACCAGGTCGGCGATGCGGCTGGCATCGGAGGTGACGCGCGACATAATCCAACCCACCGGCGTGCGGCTGTAGTAACTCAGCGACAGCTCTTGCAGGTGGTTAAACATTTGCTGGCGCATATCGTATTGAATGCGCTGGCCTAAAATGCCGCACAGGTAGATAAAACCAAACACGGCCGCAGATTGAACCAAAATCAGGCTGCCGTACAGGCTGATAAGCTGAAACAGCCGCTGCGTATTCCCCGGCACAATGGCCTCGTCGATGATCAGTTTGCTGATGTACGTGAACAACGAGTCCTGAAACGAGACCAGCGCCACCAGACTCACAAAACCGGCCACCCATTTCCAGTAGCGCGGCCACGCCTGCTGGGCAATCCGTTTGATGGTTTTGCCGTTGAACTGCGTCGTAAACTCTTCTTCTTCAAATTCGTAATATTCGTCAGACATAAGCTGGTTCCTTAACGGAAGTTATTGTTTTAGAGGTTACGCAGTTGACCAGGGTTATTGAGAAATGGGACACAGATTTCACAGACACCTGCACTGCGTGCGGCGCAAGTGTAAACACAGATTTCTAAATATTTTTTGACATAATCTGTGGAATCTATGTTCATCTGTGTCCTGTTTTTATCCAACTGCGTAAGTCGTATGTTTTTAGGTCGAAAGAACGGCCGGCTGTAATGCCGAACCATTTTTGCCGTTTTTGCTCTGCACCGTAGTTACGTCATCTTCCACCCGCGCCTGCAAATCGTAAATGCGGCGGTAGATGCCCGGCTGCCGCATCAGTTCGCGGTGCGTGCCGTGCTGAATAACCCGGCCTTTGTCCAGCACCAGAATGATGTCGGCCCGCATTACCGTTTGAATGCGGTGGGCAATGATAAACGTGGTGCGGCCTTTGGCCAGCCGTTCCAGCGCGGCGTGGATCAGCGCCTCGGTTTCGGTGTCTACCGCCGAAACGGCATCGTCAAACACCAAAATGCGCGGGTCTTTGAGCAGGGTGCGGGCAATGGTCACCCGCTGCTTTTGCCCGCCCGAAAGCGTGACGCCGCGTTCACCCACCAGTGTGTCGTACCCTTCGGGAAAGGTCATGATCACGTCGTGGACGGCCGCCGCGCGGGCCGCCGCTTCAATTTCCTCGTTGCTCACCTTGCGGTGCACGCCGTAGGCAATGTTCTCGCGGATGGTCCGTGAAAAGAGAAACGGCTCCTGTTCAACAATACCAATCTGGTCACGCAGGTCTTGCCGGGCGTAATCGCGCAGCTCAACCCCGTCCAGCCGGATGCTGCCGGTGTAGTCGTAAAAACGGGCCAGCAGGTTGATCAGGCTGCTTTTGCCGGAGCCGGTTGGCCCCAGCAGCGCTACCGTTTGCCCCGGTTGTACGGCAAAGCTGATGTCGTGCAGCACTCGCGAGTCCTTGTCGTACTCAAACGAAACATTTTCAAAAACGATGTCGCCGCGGATGGGCGCTGCCGGGCGGTAGGTGCCGCCGTCCATCACCTCGCGGTCTTCCGCCAGAATTTCGGCCACGCGGGTGTAACTGACCAGACTCATCGATGTTTGCACGATCAACCGGCCCAGGTTCTGCATCGGCCAGATAATCCAGATGATTAGCCCGGCCGAGGCCAGGTAAGTGCCCACGCTGATTTCGCCGTTGATGGCCATTCGCGCGCCCATAAAAAAGACAAACAGCATTTGCGCCCCGGAGATTGTTTCGGTGAGCGGCCAGAAAAAACTATGCAGTTTGAGCAGGTATTTGCCCCGTTCAAACTGTTTGTGGTTGGTCGTCTCAAACTTTTCGACTTCGTACCGCTGGCGGGCAAACGCTTTAACCACGCGTACGCCGCTCAGGTTTTCCTGCAAAACGGTTGACAGCGCGCCTTCCTGCTCCTGGTGGAGTTCGTACGCGGCGTGAATTTTGCGGAAAAAGAAGATCGAGATGGTCAGCACGATGGGCATTGTTATTACCGCCAGCAGCCCCAGCTTCAGATTGAGGCTGAGCAGGGCAATCCAGTTAACTATAAACAACAGAATAATGCGGCCTACCCCAATGGCCTGATCGGCAAAAAAGCGGCGGATGGTGTCCACATCAGAACTACAGCGCTGCACCAGTTCGCCGGTTTGAGATTTGTCGTGATAGCTAAAACTCAGCCGCTGAATGTGATCAAACAGGTAATTGCGCAGCCGCAAAATTGAACCTTCGGCGCCGTGAGCGGCCAGTTTGCCGCTTAAAAACGTGAACACACCCTGCACCACGGCCAGCCCGACGAAAGCCAGGGCAAACCAGGCCAGCGGTGTGGATACGTTTTTCTTGATCAGGGCATCATCAACAAAATGTTGCAGCAGCAGGTAACTGCCCGACCGGGCCGCGGTGGCAATCGCCAAACTGACGATGGCCGAGATGAAAATCCAGCGGAAGCCGGCAATCAACCGCCACAATCCGATGAGCCTGTTTTCAGATAACGCCGCCTTCAAATCCAGAGGCGAGTAAATTGACGAGCGTTGCATGGTAATCCCTCAGAAAATTTAGTTGGTTGCTGCTCAGTGGGGTGGGGCGCCCGTGTTCTGCGAACTCACGCAGCACCCCACCCGACTTACGTTTTTAAGATTTTACATTTCCAGTGCGTGTTGGGTGGAGGTGTTTTCGCCAAACTGCTCAAGTTTTGTGCCCAACGCTTTGAGTAGACGTCCCAGCCAGGCGATGGCCGGTTTGAACGTGTTGTTGCTGTCGTGATTGTACCCGGCAGCTTCGAGGTATTGCGCCTGTTCGGCGGCGCGTATCCGGTCAGCACGTTGTTCCAGCATAACCAGATAGGCAATTTCCAGCGAATACATAAATGTTACTCCTGAATGCTAAGGGTTAAATAGGTGTCAACAGCGTGAATATTAGTGTGGACTTCAACATTCAGTACGTGCATTAGTTTTGCCTCCCATAGTTCCTCTTACGTGATTCAACCAATAAAGTTTTGCCAAAAGAAAAGCCGCAGATGTTGAGTCTGCGGCGGAATCTGGCTCAAACCAGACAATTAAAAAAGCCGCAGACGGTAGTGGTCTGCGGCTCTCAGTTAGCTCGGTGGCTGACTAGAACATTTGAGCGGAGCGTGCAGACGCACTACGACAAAGCATGCGAACATCACCGCCGATGCCGGCGGCAAACACGGTGATCATGCAAGACGGAATGATCGGGTTGTAGTTCATGTCTGCGCTCCTTTCGTTAAGCTGCCCCGTAAGAATATCACAGGTTCAGATTTTCTGTCAACCCCTTCTCAGGTTTTTTTAAGGTTTTGTTCTAGGCCAATTTTGGCTCGGATTTTTCCACGCATTTGATGCCCAGCTCTTCCAGCCCGGCCAGGATGGGCTGGTACAGGTTGGGGGTAACCGGCACCTGCACCCCGAGGGCTGTAATCTCGCCGCGCAAAATCAAATCCACGCCGATGGCGGCTGGCAGGCTGACGGTGCGGGCCATCGCCGAAGCGCCGCCGGGTTCACCGTAGGCAATCAGGGTAGAGGTGAGATGCTCTTTTTTGCCGCCGGGGTAGCTGGCGTCAAAATGATGCACCAGCACAATCAGGTCGCGCTCGCCGGGAGCGTATTCCATGCGAGCCAGCATTTGCCGGGTGAGCAAATCCAGCGGCGAAATTGAATCGCCTTCGGCCTCAATTTTTTCGGTGCTGAACAACCCCAGCCAGGCCATATCGGAAATGATTTTGCTGTTGAGCGGCAGGCCCAGCGCGGCGGCGGTATCGGCCTGAATGTTGCCGCTGTTGGGCGCGCCGGCGGGCAGCAGGCTGCACGAGAAATCGGTGTAGCTTAGATTGGCCGTGCTGCGCTCTGTCTCGTCCAGCCAGCCCAGCCGGGCGATGTTGTCGAGCGTATCGCACCAGCCCATATTGCGCAGCGTGCCGCGATACATCGTGCCAACATCGTCAATGCCGTAGGTGGCGCGGTACGGCACCGAATCGCGGTTGGGGTAGGCTTCAAACTGGCCCAGCCCTGCCACGTCCAGCGGCCAGTAATGTTGGAACAGGTTTTTGCCCTCGACGGTGATGTCCTGACCGTTTTTGAGGTAATGGGCCGAGTTGCGCGCCGCCAGCAGCACCCCACGCGGACTCCAGCTAAATTTGTAACCGAGCGGGTTGTCGTTGGCTTCCGGCGCGGGCAGGCCGCCGCAATACGACATAAAGCCATCGACGTGGCCGCCAGCGGCCTGCACCCCGTGAATTACCTTCATGGCCGACATGTGATCGATGCCGGGGTCCAGCCCCACTTCGTTGAGGATGATAATGCCGGCCTCGCGGGCCGGGGCGTCCAGCTCGCGCATGGCCGGGCTAACATACGAGGTGGTGACCATCGGCTTGCGCTGGCGGATGCACTCTTTGGCCAGCGTCACGTGGTGAACGTAGGGCAGCATGCTCACGGCCAGATCGGTGTGGGCCACCAGTTCGGCCAGTTGGCGGCCGTCGGTATCTTTAGCGATGTTATAGGCCAGCGCCGCGCCGTTGGGGTGGCCGCCCACCAGCTTTTCGGCTTTAGCGGCTGTGCGGCTGGCGACAGTAACGTGATACCCCCGCTCAAGCAGGTAGCTGACCATTGGGCCGGTAACTAACCCGGCGCCCAAAATAAGAATGCGTTTCATCGTTCAGTTCTCCTTTGAAAATAGCGCCGCAGGCCGGGGGGCTTGGGGGGTAGTTCCCCCCTAATCACCATTTTCGTTGTTGGTATCGAACCCCGGTTCTGTCGGACTCCTTTGAAAATGTGCGGATTGCGAATAGCCAATCGTTAGCGGCGTAAAAACTCGACCAGATAGGCGTAATCCGGGGTGAGCTGGCCGTGATACACAATTGTGGCTCGTTTGAGCGCCGCCGGCAGCGCCACCGAGTCGAAATCGGCGGAGAAGTCGGCCGCGGCCAGGGCCGGGATCAGCGGCAGCAGGCCATCGCCAAAACTGGTTGAGGCCTCGATGGGCAGTTCGCAGGGCAAATTATCCACGGCCATCACCACCGGCCCAACCCCGCCCACCCCGTCGATAGCCGTATCCGTGGCCGGGTCCCAGACAAACGCGGGCGCATCGAGGTGCGTCGCTTTGACCGTCACTTCGATGCCGCCTTCAATGTCGCAGCTAATATCGCCGATCACCCGCAGTTTGGGCGCGGCGCCGGCGGTGTACATCTGGCGGGCTTTGTCTTTGGTCAGCAGGCGCGGGGAGGGGGTGTCCCAGTAAATGCAGTTCACCAGCACCGACAGGTGGGGCAGAAAGAGGTCAAACTTGCTTTGGTAGCGCTCCGGGTGCTGAAAGAACTCCGGCAGGTCAAAGGGCTGGCCCTCGGTTCGCGGCTCAACCGTGTCCATCTCTTTGAACACAACTTTGTAGATGACGTTCCGTTTGGCCTGCCCCTCGTCGGCCAGGGCCAGCAGCTCGGCGGGGGAGATGGTTTGGGTGGGCAGGAGATCCAAAATTTCCTGCGCGCCGCGCGAGACGTTGCCGTAACCGGCCACGCCCACCACCAGCGGGGTCAGTGGCAGCGGCAGCCCTTCCTCGGCGATGCGCCGGCCCGCCTGCCGGATGGCCTGCTGGGCGGCGGTCAGGTCGCCGTACTGGTAGGTCAGTTTGATGTCGCTGAA
>CAYOXS010000206.1:4697-10460 GCA_964407935.1 uncultured Caldilineaceae bacterium | reverse complement strand
CTTGGGCCGAATGTTGGCCTGGCGCTGGCAACCACATTGGGTGATTTGGAGTTGGGCCGAAACGCCCTCAAAACAAATCTTTTTGGCGTCGCTGTCGCGCTGGGATTTTCAGTTGTTATCGGCTTCAGTGTCAGCGTTAACCCCGATATTCCCGAAATCGCGGCGCGGACGCAGGTAGATTTATCTGACATTGTGCTGGCGCTGGCTTCGGGGAGCGCCGGCGTGCTGGCGTTTACCAGCGGGGCGTCGATGGCGCTCATCGGGGTGATGGTCGCCGTGGCGTTGATGCCGCCGCTGATTGCCTTTGGTTTATTGGCCGGATCGGGCAACCTGCCGCAAGCAGTTGGGGCGTTGTTGTTACTGGTCACCAATTTGATTTGTGTTAATCTGGCCGGAGTCATCACTTTTTGGGTGCAGGGCATTCGCCCGCGCCGCTGGTGGGAGGCCAGCAAAGCCAAAAAAGCCACGCGGCTGGCTATTGCGCTTTGGTCGGTACTGCTGGTAATTCTTATCGCCGTCATCATTTTATCGCGGCAAACGGTGCTGCTAAACCTTTTGAAATAACGGCAGCCCTAAAATCTACTGTTGAAAAACCGTAGTCAGGCGGGGTTTGCCAACCCTGCAAGGAGAAAATATTGTGCTCAAATTGTGGACGGCTGTTTTTTGGGCCATTCTGTTGCTAACCATCGGGGCCTGTTCAAGCGCTGCCGGCAGCATTGAGCAAAAAACTGCTGGCGGCCGGATTGCCGTGCTGCTGCCAGATAGCGCCTCGTCGATGCGGTGGGAAGCAGATGACCGGCGCTTTTTTGAGCAGGCCTTCAAATCTGCCGGGGTAGAGTATACCATCTTCAATGCCGAGGGCAACGCTCGCACCCAGCAAACTCAGGCCGAACAGGCCATTATCAGCGGCGCGAAAGTTTTGGTGCTGACCAACCTTGATAACGGCAGCGCCGCCGCTATTATTGCCCAGGCCCACGAAGCGGGAGTCAAGGTAATTGATTACGACCGGCTGACCATCGAAGGCCCCGGCGCTGATTTGCACGTGAGCTTTGACAATGTTGAAGTGGGCCGGTTAATGGGCGTTACGTTGCAGCCATTGATTGATGATTTGCCGGTTGAAACGCCGCGCGTCATTCTGCTCAACGGGTCATCGGATGATTATATCGCCTCGCTGTTTGCCGGCGGGTATAAATCTATTGCCGAACCCAAGTTTAAAACCGGAGAATGGGAAAAAGTTGACGAGGCAGCCATCTTTGATTGGGACACCCAGCAGGCCTATGTAATTTTTGAACAAATGCTCACCGCCGCCGGCGAAAATGTTGATGCGGTCTTTGCCGCCAACGATCCAATTGCCAGTTCGGTGGTTACGGTGTTAAAAAATCAGGGGATGCCCCCCATTCTTTTGAGCGGGCAGGATGCCACCATTACCGGGCTGCAAAATATCCTGTCTGGCTGGCAAACAATGACCGTTTATAAACCCATCAAACTGGAAGCCGAAGCCGCCGCCGAAGCGGCCCTGCGGATGTTGAACGGCGAGGATGTTGCCACTTTTGCGGCCAATACCATCAATAACGGCCAAAATGATATTCCATTTATGAAGCTGACGCCCATTGGTGTGACCAAAGATAACATCGCCGAAACCGTGATCGCCGACGGGTTCCGGACCTGGGATGAAATCTGTGTGGGCGAATTTGAGCAATATTGTCCGGCTCCGCAAAACCGTTGACGGGGCAACCCGGCGTACGGAATTAAGTTGACCACATTGGCGCTCACTCCTGCCGCAGCGCCGCCAGCGTGGCCTGATCAAATGGATTTTGGCCCGCTTGCAGTTGGGCAATCCAGGCTTCCCGCTGGCGGCCCAACTGCTCGTATTGGCCATTTTGCTTTGACCATTGGATAAAAAACTGAAAATCCTCGATTGCACCCTGGTTATCGCCGGTTAGGGCGCGGGCCAACCCCCGGCTGTCGCGCGGATTTCCCTCGGTTGGGGCCAATTTGACGGCCTGTTCACACGCGGCCAGCGTTTCAGCCGCGGCCCCGGTCAGGCTGCCCATCCGGCAGAGTGTGTTCCACAGAGCCGTATCGGTTGGGGCCAGTTCGGTGGCCCGGGTCAGATCGGCTACCGCCGCTCGATCATTGCCGGTGGCAAAGTAAAGCTGGCCGCGCCGGGTGTAGGTGTCGGCATCAGGGTCAAGCTCAATAACTTTGCTGTAGTCGGCAATGGCCGGTTCGGCGTCGCCTTGCTGAGCATAAGCCGCGCCGCGAAAATAGTAGGCGTCGGCGTTCTGCGGGTTGAGGGCCAGCGCCTGGGTGTAATCGGCGATGGCCTGCGGCACGTTGCCCAGGTCGGCGTAGGCCAGCCCGCGGTTGTAATAGGCGGTTTCGTTTTGCGGGTCCAGCTTAATGGCCTGGCTGTAATCGTCAACCGCCGGCTGATAGTTGCCCTGGCGATACGCCACCAGCCCGCGGCCGGCGTAGGCGGTGGCGTTGGTTGGCTCCAGTTCAATGGCTTTGGTGTAGTCGCTGGTGGCTTGCTGGTAGTCTCCCAACTGGTCGTAAACTATCCCCCGGTTAATGTAGGCCGATACGTATTCGGGATTTTGGTCAATAATCCACGTATAATCAGCGATAGCCCGCTGAAAATCGCCCTGGTCGGTGTAGGCATTGGCCCGGTTGTTGTAAGCCTCAATGTAGGTTGGGTCAAATTTGATGGCCTGGTCAAAATCGGCGATGGCCTGGGTAATGTTACCCTGGTTTTTATAGGCGTTGCCGCGGTTGTTGAAAGCGAAAGCCAGTTGCGGGTCCAGTTCGATGGCTTTGGTGTAATCGGCCACCGCGCGCGGGTAATCCTGCTGATCAAAATAAGCAATCCCCCGATTGTTGTGGGCCGGCGCGTAGCCGGGGTCCAGTTCAATCGCCCGGTTGTAATCGGCCAGAGCCTGCGGATAATCTTCCTGCTGATGATAGGCAATGGCCCGGTTGTTGTATGCCACCGCAGAACCCTGCGGATCCAGCTCGATGGCCCGGCTGTAGTTGGTAATCGCCTCGGTTTTTTGCCCCTGATTTTGGTAGAGCCAACCCAACCGAAAATAGGCCTCGGCCGCCCCCTGAGGCGGAGCCAGTTGCGCCGGCAGCGCCGCCACCGCCCGGTCAATCAGTCGTATCGCCGCCGCGTAATCGGTTTGGGTAAAGTAGGATTGGCCCACGGCAAACAGAGCCAAAAAGGTGAGCTGGCCCGGCAGGCCGTTGGTGATAAACCGGGCATACGCGCTGGGGTTGGCCAACTGGGTTCGCTCGGTTTCATTGATTTGAACCGCCGCGCCTTCATAATCCGGCTCTTTGAGGTTGAGAAAATTAACCGTTACCCGCACGCCGGTATCGGTGCCCCAGATGATGACGCTGGCCCCGTATTGCTCCCCCAGTTTGCGGGCCGCCTCCTGCTTGTCGCCGGTCAGCCGGGTCGGTTCCACTTCAACGCGCAGATTTTTTACTCCGCCGGGGATGGCGTTTTCAATGGCCCGCCGAATCTCGTTGTGGGCGTCGGTATCGGCGACGCCTTCGGTGCGGTAAAAGGTGGCAATCAGAATGAGCGTTTCGTCGCTGGCCGCCGGTGCAAAGGGCAGAGGCGTGGCCGAGGGCGTGGGGGTAACCGTGGGAGTGGCAGTGGGAAAAACGGCCACTCGCACCGGCTCCAGATTGATGACGCCCACCGCCAAAATGATCAGCAGCGCTGCCCCCAGGCCAATCAGCACCGGCCGGGGCAGAGATTGGATAACAATCTGGAAATTGTTGGTGGTTTGGCTCAGGTTTAAATTGAGCGGCTCCAGCGCGGCGCGCCATTCGGCCTGGCTCAGTTCACCCCGAATGGCCTGTTCGGTTAAGGCGATGGCCTGCCGGTGGTCCGCAATCTGGTTGAGCAGCTCGACGGGCGCGCTGCCGGCATATTTGGCCTCACGCTCCTGCAGGATTTGCAGATTCTCTGTTAATCGAATTAACGTCCGTTTGAAATCAGCCATTGGCGGCGACTGTTCCCATCAGCTTTGTTTTAATTCCAATGCCCTGCAAATTTGCGGAATCGCAGGCCGGGTTTGTAGCCCGACGGTCACGCTACAAGCGTGACTTGGCATTTTTACGATATTTCAAGATTATACTGCAATTCGGCTCCGCTGTCTGCAAGATTTCGGTGGGTTTTGTTATTGGGCAAATGATTTGAGTGTGGTAAAATTAGTGTTCAAAATATAACCCGTCCAAAGAGGGAGTCCAAAACTACAGTTTTGGACTCCTCTTGCGAATTTTTAGAAACCGAGACAGGAACACCCCCTAATTCCTAACTCCTGCCGCCTGAATCCTATTTTCGAGGAGAAGCATGTCCAAACCCCTAAACTTCCAGCAAATTCTGATGAAACTCAGCGACTACTGGGCCAGCCACGGCGCGCTCATCTGGCAGCCCTGGCACGAAGCCGTGGGCGCCGGCACGGCCAACCCCGGCACCACTCTGCGCGTACTCGGCCCGGAACCGTGGAACATTGGCTACGTTGAACCATCGTTCCGCCCCGACGACGGCCGTTTTGGCGACAACCCCAACCGCATGCAGATGCACCACCAATACCAGGTCATTTTGCAGCCGGACCCCGGCAACCCGCAGGAACTGTACCTGGGCAGCCTGTACGCCATCGGCCTGAAACGTGAAGAGCACGACATCCGCTTTGTGGAAGACAACTGGGAAAGTCCGGCGCTCGGCGCGTGGGGGCTGGGCTGGGAAGTCTGGCTCGATGGCATGGAAATCAGCCAGTACACCTATTTCCAGCAGTCCGGCGGCCACGTGCTCGACCCCGTTGCGGTCGAGCTGACCTACGGGCTGGAGCGCATCGCCATGTATTTGCAGGGCGTCAAGCGCGTGTGGGACATCGATTGGGACGGCCGCCAAACTTACGGCGACATTCTGCTGCGCCAGGAAATTGAATACTGCGAATACAACTTTAACGTGGCCGATGTTGACACGCTGAAAACCGCCTACAATTTTTACGAAGCCGAGTGCAAACGCTGCCTGGAAGCCGGGCTGGTAGTGCCGGCTCACGATTACGTGCTCAAATGTTCGCACGCGTTCAACATCCTCGATACCCGTGGGGCTATCGGCGTGACCGAACGCGCCGCCTACTTTGGCCGCATGCGCCGTATGTCGCACGGCGTGGCCAAAGCCTTCATCGCCCAGCGCGAGCAGTTGGGCTTCCCCCTGCTCAAATACATGCCCGAGCGCCCCGCACCGGCCAAAACTGAAACACCGGCCATCGACATTTCCCAGCCGGCCACATTTGTGCTGGAAATCGGCTCCGAGGAACTGCCCTCGCACGATGTGACCGCCGCGCTGGCCTACCTCAACGAGGCCGTGCCCAAATTTTTGGCCGATTTGCGGCTGGGCTGCGAGCGGCTGCAAGTGGTCGGTTCGCCGCGCCGGCTGGCGGTGGTGGTCGAAGGGCTGGCCCCGCGCCAAACTGACCTGGAGGAGATTGCCCGCGGCCCATCGGCCAAAATCGCTTTTGACGCCGACGGCAACCCGACCAAAGCGGCGCAGGGCTTTGCCCGCGGCAAGGGCATCGATGTGAGCGATTTGGAAGTGCGCGAAATGGACGGCGGCCAGTACGTAGTGGCCACTGTACGCACCGCTGGCCGCCCCGCCCCGGCGGTGCTGGCCGAGGCGCTGCCCGATTTTGTGCGCAGCCTCAGCTTTGGCAAATCGATGCGCTGGCTGGCCTCGGCGCAGGT
>CAYOXS010000206.1:2103-4597 GCA_964407935.1 uncultured Caldilineaceae bacterium | reverse complement strand
TTCCCGGTGGTCAGCGCCGATGGCAAATCGCTGCTGCCCCATTTTATCGGCGTGCGCAACGGCGGTGCCGAGCATCTGGATATTGTGCGGCAGGGTAACGAGGGCGTACTGCGCGCCCGTTACGCCGACGCCGAATTCTTCTTTAAAGAGGACACCGCCCAAAAGCTGGCAGACTTTTTGCCCCGGCTCGATACGCTCACGTTTCAGGAGCAGTTGGGGTCGATGCTGGACAAGAGCAAGCGGCTGGAAACGCTGGCCCCGCAGCTCGGTGAGGCGTTGGGGTTGGCGGCAGACGAGCTGACGACCGTGGCCCGCGCCGCCCACCTGTGCAAAGCTGATCTGGCCACCAACATGGTGGTTGAGTTTACCAGCTTGCAGGGGGTGATGGGCTACGAATACGCCAAACTCTCCGGCGAGAGCGAGGCCGTGGCCGCGGCCATTGTGGAGCATTACTACCCGCAAACCAGCCTGCCCGGCGACAGTTTGAGCCGGCCGGGGCTGGCCCTCAATCTGGCCAACCGGCTCGACAGCCTGGCCGGCCTGTTTGCGGTGGGCAAAGCGCCCAGCGGTTCGGCGGACCCGTTTGCCCTCCGCCGCGACGCGCTGAGCATTGTGACGGTGCTGCTGGAAAACGAGCAGCCGTTCAACGTGCGCCGCGGGCTGGCGCTGGCCGCGCAACTGCTGCCGGTGCCGGTCAGCGAGTCGGCGCTGGCGGAAACCGCCGAGTTTGTCACCCGCCGGCTGGAAGGGGTGCTGCGCGAGGAGTACGGCCTGCCGTTTGACGTGGTGCAGGCGGTGCTGGCCGAACGCGGCGACGATCCGTGGCTGGCGCTGCAGGCCGCCCGCGAACTGGCGCAGGTGGTGCAGGGCGCTGGCTGGCAGGATACGCTCAACGCCTACGCCCGCTGCGTGCGGCTGGTGCGCGGTCTCGACACCCGTTACCCGGTGCGCCCGGCTGATTTCACCGAAGCGGTGGAAAAGGAACTGCTGGCCGCGCTGGAGCAGGTAAAAACGCAACTGGCCGGTGAAACGTCGGTGGCGGCGGTGGTGGAGGCTATTGCCGAAACGCTGGTCGCGCCCATTACCGCGTTTTTTGAGGGCGTGCTGGTAATGGCCGAGGATGAATTAGTGCGGCAAAACCGATTGGCTTTGCTGCAAGACATCCGCGAGCTGACTCGCGGCTTTGCCGATTTTAGCGAATTACAGGGATTTTAAATGAAAAAAGTAGGGGCGCTTCGCGAAGCGCCCCTACTCAAAAATCGCAAGGACAGGTCATGCCGAAAGCATGATCTGTTTTTTGTTTGATTTTACGCCCCGGTGATAGTAAACAGCGCCACCCACAGGCAGATCATCGTGGCAATGGTGCTGCCCCACAACAGATACGCGCCAATCTGCTCGCGCCGATAGAGAATCCCGCCAAAAACCAGATTCACCACCCAAACAATCGCGCCGGCGGCCGGCAGGGTAAACAGAAACAGTTTGGGCGCGATGCGGTCGGCGCGGCCCAGGCTGTCAAAATGAATGGGCAGCGCGGCCGGCAGCGCCGAATAGGTGAGCGAAATCAGCCCCAGCAGCACCAGCAGCAAGGCCGCGCTCAGGCCTATCAGCCACAGGGCCAGCGCATCGCTGAATAAGGGGGTGTCAAACGGCCAGCGGCGGCTGATGCCCTCCGGCCAATCCTGGGTGGGGCCGAGCGATTGCCGGGCCTGCCAGGCTTTGATAAACGCTTCCGGCTGTTGCGGCGAGATGACATACGAGGCCCGGTCGGTGATTACCAGCAAGCTGTGGCCCACCAGCGCGGTTGAGCGGAAGCGCAGCAAACTGAAACCGGGCAGTTCGCCGCGGCCAAAACGCAGCCCAATAAAATTCACGCCCCGAAAGGTGGGCAAATCCGACAGCGTGTGGCCGGGTACAATTTTGATAATGTGTTCAAACGGGATGAACTGCTGGGCCACGCCCCACTGGATCACAATGCCGTTGCGGTTGAGTTGGTAGCGCAGAGTCAGGCCGGCAATGGCCCAGTAAATGGCCATTAACGCCAGCCCCAGCGCTACCAAAAAGGCCACCACCGCCTGAAAAAACTGGGGCGGGCCGGGCGGATCGAGCACAATATTGAGCATCAAAATGGCAACCGTGGCCAAAACCAGCCCGGCGGCCAAAGCAATCCAGCCGGCCCGGGTGGGATAGGGTTGAAACGTCATCAGGCTAACTCTTCAAGATTCCAGCGTTTCAGTTCATCAATCATGCGGTGGTGGGTCAGGTCCAAATTAATGGGCGTAATCGAGATCAGCCGGTTTTCCAGCGCCCAAATGTCGGTGCCGTGATCGGCCACGCCCCGGGGCGGCAGCCCGCCAATCCAGTAGTAGGGCCGGCCGCGCGGGTCTTCACGGGCCACCAGCTCGTCGCGGTAAACGCGATGGCCCAGCCGGGTCAGCTCAACCCCTCTGATTTTATCCCACGGCGCGGCCGGAAAATTAACGTTGAGCAGCGTGTT
>CAYOXS010000206.1:0-2003 GCA_964407935.1 uncultured Caldilineaceae bacterium | reverse complement strand
GCGGTAGAAACATACCCGGAGCTGCCGTCGGCCAGGGTGATGGGGTCGGCGCGGAGGGGTTTGTGCATGGTTTTTGGATGCCCGGAAGCCGACCAGTTGTGGTCGGGGGCAAAAACCAGCGTATCGGCCACGCCGTCGAGCGCCTGTTTGAGCGGCAGCAGCGCCGGCGCGTCGATGCCGTCATCATTGGTAATTAAAATGAACTTTTTCTCGGTCATTGGCTAGTTGGCCAGCACCCGTCGCTGGCGGTCATCGATGGCCGCCGGAGCGTAGGCCTCCCCCTCTTCTTTTTTCTCTTCTTCTTTTTTGGGAATAATCTGAATCGGCACCCGGGCGCTTTCAGTTTTGTTGCCGGCCGAATCGTAGGCCACAATGTAGGCCATGTGGGTTTCGGTGTAGCCCAGGGTGGTGCTGATAATGGTGTGCCCGCCGGAGAATACTTTTTGGTAGCCGATGAATTTTTCCGGGAACTCGCCTTCGGGCAGGTTGGCCAGCTCCAGCGGGTCGGTGATGGGCTGGGTCACGGTCAGCACTTCGGTGAGGGTAATGGGCGCAGATTGCAGCAGGGTGCCATCGGGCTGGCTGATGACCTCGGTGGTGGTGATGGGCGCTTCGTAGCGGCGAATGGCGGTTTGGGTCAGCTCAACCGTCCAGCGCAGAGTGTAGGGGGCCACGGTGGTTTCACCGATTTTCTGGTTGTCCAGATAGTACTCCACCCGGCTCATCGACACGTTATCTTTGGCATCAACCTGAAAGTTGACCCAATCGTTGAGCAGCGGTTTGGGGTCCCACTGATACACGGTGTCCGGTTCGGGGTTGATCAGCTCCACTTCGGGCGGGGTGTTGTCAACTGTCACCTGGATCGAGCGGCGCTCAAAGCTCTGGTCACCGCGGACTACGGTGAGCTGCAAGGTGTACAGCCCTTCTTCTTCAGCGGCGGTGTCCCACACTGCCAGCGGGCCCCCTTCAACCGGAGCGGGGTTATCGCCGCCGAGCTGTTTCCACTCGGTGGGGTTGAGTCCCTGGCCGTATTCAACCCGGTACAATTGGAAGCCATCGATGTTGGCGTTGCCGGTGATCACCACGCTGCCTTTAACGTATTCGTAGGGGCGCGGGTTGATGAAGGCGACCGGGCCGGCATTAACCGCCGGGCCAATGCTGTCGTCGTATTCGGTGGGCGGTTGCGGGATGCCGTTTTCACGCGCCCAGTCGTTGGCTACCGGCGGGAAAACCTCGTACACGCGCTCCTCAACCAATTCCGGCGGGGTGTAGACGGTGGCCAGCTTGCCGTTTTCGCGGTTGATGCGGAAGACCTGATGCACGCTGTCTGGCTGTTTGGGTTCGGTGCCGTCTAAAAACATCTCGTAGGCCACCTGCGGGGTGTGTTCCGTCGGTTTCAGGCCGGAGACGGCATCGACGGGGGCGATAGTCAGGCCGGGTGGGCGAATCCACTCTTCAACCGGCTTGTTTTGGAGATAGTACAGCATTACGTCGTGCCAGATGGGCGCCGCACCGGACAGGCCGGTTACATCTTTCATTTCCGAGTTGTCGTTGTTGCCCACCCACACGGCGGTAGCCAGTTGCGGGGTAAACCCCACAGTCCAGTTATCGCGGAAGTTGTTGGTGGTGCCGGTTTTGGCGGCGATGGGTCGATCTTCAAAATCTTTTTTAAGCACGCTGTTGCCGCCAAACGCGGCGGCGCGGGCGTTGTTGTCAGACAGGATGTCGTTCATCAAAAAGGCCAGGGCCGGGTCGATGATCTGTTCGGTGGTGGGCTGTTTGTATTCGTAAATGACGTTGCCGTCTTTGTCTTCAATGCGCAAAATAGAAACGGGATTCAGGGTGCGATGGCCGGGCCGGCGGTCAACTTCGAGCACAGGTTCGCCGGCCATGGTGCCCATGTTGGCCAGCACGCTGTAGGCGTAAGCCATATCGAGCGGTTTCACCTCGCCGCCGCCCAGGGTGAGGGCCAGGCCGTAGTAATCCTGGTTGAGGGTGGTAAT
>CAYOXS010000205.1:0-10470 GCA_964407935.1 uncultured Caldilineaceae bacterium | reverse complement strand
CAGATTCGCTCAACTCAGGGATCCCAACCATGACCCACGCCGATTTTATTATCCACAACGCCCGCGTTTTTACCGCCAACCCGGCCCAACCCCAGGCCGAAGCCGTCGCCGTGCGAGGCAACCGCATTGTTTTTGTGGGCCGCACCGCCGGCAGCGAGGCGCTGGCCGGGCCGGCCACCCGCCGCATCGATGGCCGGGGCAACACGCTGCTGCCCGGTTTCATCGACAGCCACTTTCATCTGCGGCTCGGCTCGCTCAAACTGGGCGACATCGACCTGGGCGGCGTATCGTCGCTGGCCGAACTGGCCGGGGCTGTCCACGGTTTTGCCGCGGCTCACCCGCGCCAGCCGTGGCTCAAAGGGCAAGGCCTGCGCTACAGCGCCCTGCCCGGCCAAACTCTCACCCGCCATCAGCTCGATGACATTGTGGCCGACCGGCCGCTGCTGCTGACCTCTTACGATGGCCACACCGCCTGGGCCAACACGATGGCGCTGCGCCAGGCAGGCATCCTGCACAACCCGCCGCCGGTTGGCCCCAACAGCCTCATCCGCTGCCAGCCGGACGGAACCGCCGCCGGCGAACTGGTCGAACCGGATGCCTTTAACCTGGTTGAAGCATGCCTGCCCGCCCCGGATGCCGCCCGCCAGCGCGAACTGCTCAAACAGGGGCTGGCCCAGGCTGCGGGATTCGGTTTGACCAGCGTCCACAACATGGACGGAGACGCCGAGCAAATGGCCGTCTACACAGAGATGGAAGCCGCCGGCGAGCTGACTCTACGGATTTACGTGCCGTATCACGTTACCCCCGCCACCCCGCTGGATGCCCTGGCCGAGGCGGCGCAGATGCGCCAAAATTCCACGCCGCTGGTGCGCGGCGGCGCGGTGAAATTTTTTATGGATGGCGTCATCGAAACCTGCACCGGCTTGCTGCTGGCCGACTACGCCGGCCGCCCCGGCGACACCGGCGGCGCGCTCTTTTCCGCCGGGCATTTTGCCCGGTTTGCCGCCCATGCCGACCGGCTGGGGCTGCAAATTTTTGTTCACGCCGTGGGCGATGGCGCGGTGCGTCGCGCGCTCGATGGTTTTGAAGCGGCCCAGCACACCAATGGCCCCCGCGACAGCCGCCACCGGGTGGAGCACATCGAACTGATTCACCCCGCCGACCTGCCCCGCTTTGCCCAACTGGGCGTGATCGCCAGCATGCAGCCGGCCCACGCCCCGCTCAACGCCGCCGACCCCGACCCGTGGCCGCAGCGGGTTGGCCCGGAGCGCTGGGCGTGCAGTTTTGCCTGGCAAACCCTTCGCCAGGCCGGCGCGCGGCTGGCCTTTGGCAGCGACTGGCCGGTGGCCTCGGCCAATCCCATTGAGGGACTCTACTACGCGCTCAACCGCCAGCCGTGGCAGCCCGGCCTGCCCAGCCAGCGCCAATCGCTGGCCGAAGCGCTGGTGAGCTACACGGCTGATGCCGCCTTTGCCGAATTTCAGGAGCACCAAAAAGGGCAGCTCCGGCCCGGCCTGCTGGCCGATCTGGTGCTGCTATCGCACAATATTTTCGCGGTG
The DNA here is from genome assembly GCA_964407935.1 of uncultured Caldilineaceae bacterium. Lineage (GTDB taxonomy): Bacteria > Chloroflexota > Anaerolineae > 4572-78 > J111 > J095. The sequence goes on along the minus strand of CAYOXS010000205.1, from coordinate 8,911 downwards.
CCGCCGGCAGAACTGCACCAGGTTCAGCCCGTACTGACCGTGAGCGACGGCCGGATAGTGTTTGAGGCTTGATTTTGCCGGTTGCGCCGGGCATACTACCGGAGTAATGATGTGGCCCTGCTCCAATGGACCCGGCGATGCAAAACCTGCCCAACCTTCTGTTTTTTGCCGGCGGAATTGTCCTGCTGGTCGTGATTGCGTTTTTCAGCACCGTTCAAAGTGACGGCGCGGGCTTTGTTGAGTTGCCTGCCGCCACCCCAACTTCAGCCGTATCCGCGCCCCAAAACTGCCCGCTCACTCCGGCCGGTTCGCGGGGCGGCTACCGCTCCGGCGCGCCGCTCACCACCCGGTTGCAATCACCGCCAAATTTCGAGTCGCTGGGCCAGCGGTTGGTTATCTCTGGCCGGGTAGTTGCCAGCGATTGCCGGACACCGCTCCCCGATACCCTGATTGAAGTGTGGCATACCAACCCCGAAGGCAACTACGACACTTCTGCCAATTTCTATTTGCGCGGCCAATTCCGCACCGATGCCAGCGGCCGCTACAAATTTGCCACCATCGCGCCGGGCCGCTACCTCCGCAACGGTAAATTGCAGCCGGCCCACATCCATTTTCGGGTCAGCCGCGCCGGGCAAACGCCCCTTTTTACCCAGCTCTACTTTTCGGACGACCCGTATCTGGGCAATTTGCCCGCCGCCTCGCTGCCGCCCGTTGCCAGACTCGTTGAAAAATCCGGCCCAAACGGCATCACCTGGCGCGCTCAATTCGATTTGGTGCTGCCGATGCCCCCGCCCTGACCCTCGCCAAACGCCGTCAGTGTTGGTATTTTCTGGCCCTTTTTCCCCCTTTTGGACAAAGGCCGAAAACTACAATTTGACTCAATTAAACAACTTTGTAATTATTAATATTGTTTTAATCTAATTGGCGTATTCTTTTTGTGAAATATAGCACAATACTTCTTCCGAGCAGGTGCGGTGGCCTCACACCCGCTGTTGTTTCAGAAATAAAGAACGGGGCCAATTTTTGGAACACAGCCCTGGGTCTGTGAGTTCACCGGCCCTGCTCAGAAGCCCGCAGCCACAGGAGAACGGCTATGCAAACGCAAAAACAACATCACGTCGTTATTATTGGAGGTGGGTTTGGGGGGCTGTACACCGCCAAGGCGCTCAAAAACGCGCCGGCCAAAATCACCATCATCGACAAACGCAATTTTCACCTGTTTCAGCCCCTGCTGTATCAGGTGGCCACCGGCGGTCTGTCACCCGGCGATATTGCCTACCCCATCCGCGCCGTATTCAGTGCCAACAAAAACGTAACGGTGCTCAACGCCGAAGTGCTGGACATTGACCCGCACGCCAACGAAATTTTGCTGCGCGATGGCAAGATTCAGTTTGATACGCTGGTGGTGGCCACGGGCGTCAGCCACCACTATTTTGGCAACGATGAGTGGGCCGTCGACGCGCCCGGCCTGAAAACCGTTGAAAACGCGCTCGACATCCGCAGCCGGATTTTGCGCGCGTTTGAAGCCGCCGAGCGCGAACCTGACCCCGACAAGCGCCGGGCCTGGATGAACTTTGTAGTGGTCGGCGGCGGGCCAACCGGCGTGGAGCTGGCCGGCGCGCTGGGCGAACTGGCCAATAAAACGCTCAAAGGCGATTTCCGCACCATCGATCCGGCCGACGTTAATATTTTGCTGCTGGAAGGCGCTGACCGGATACTACCGCCCTACCCGCCGGAGCTGTCGGCCAAGGCCCAACACGCGCTGGAGGGCCTGGGTGTTACGGTCCGTACCGGCGCGTTGGTCACGGATATCAGGCCCGACGCCGTACGGGTGAAACAGGGTGAGCGCACCGAACAGATTGCCACCCGCACAGTGCTGTGGGCCGCCGGAATGCAGGCATCGCCACTGGGGCAGGTACTGGCCAACCGCACCGGGGTCAAGCTCGACCGGGCCGGGCGGGTCATCGTCGAACCGGACCTGTCGCTGGCCGGGCAGCCCAACATTTTTGTCATTGGCGATCTGGCGTATTTTGCCCACCAAACCGGCCAGCCGCTGCCGGGGGTCGCGCCGGTGGCTATGCAGCAGGGCCGATATGTGGCCGGGCTGATCAAAGCGCGATTAAATGGTCAATCGGAGGCCAAACCGTTTGAATATTTCGACAAAGGCAGTCTGGCCGTGATTGGCCGCAATGCCGCCGTGGCGCAGATTGGCCGGCTCAAAATCAACGGCTATCTGGCCTGGCTGGCCTGGACATTTATCCACATCTGGTATCTGGTTGGCTTTGACAATAAGCTGCTGGTGATGCTCCAGTGGGGCTGGAACTACTTTACCTGGAATCGCGGCGCGCGATTGATCACCGAGCAAACAACGCTGCCGGCCCAATTGAACAAAACCGAACCTGAGCCGGTGAGCCAGAGACTCCCTTTGGCCAAATAACACCAATTTTTGCATCCGTTCCCGCCTCCGCCTACAATATCGACGTTGCGTTTCACGAGAGCGTTCGGAAACTTATTTTGTCATTCTGAACGGAGCGCAGCGCAGGTGAGAATCCCCCGAAATATCGCTGGCAGGAAATGTTATTGGGGACTCTTCGCTCCCGTTGGCCGCTCAGAGTGACATTTGCCGAGTTTTCGAACGCTCTCTTACCCAACTTGATCCTCGGATTTGTTTTTGATGATATTTAACGCGCACCTGCACGGCGATACTTTTTTGTGGGAAAACGGCCCCGTGGGCGTGCTGCTGTCGCACGGCTACACGGCCACCACCGCCGAAGTGCGCCCGCTGGGGCAAATCCTGCACCGGCAGGGCTACACCGTGGCCGGGCCGCTGCTGCCGGGCCACGGCACCACCCCGGCCGAAATGAACCGCTGTCGCTGGCAGGATTGGGCCGCGGCGCTGGACGAAAGCTACCAAACGCTGGCCGGCCACTGCGACAAAGTATTTGTTGGCGGTGAATCGATGGGGGCGGTGCTGGCGCTGCACCTGGCCAGCCATCGCCCGGAAATTGCCGGCGTGCTGGCCTTCGCGCCGGCCATCAAAATTCCGCGCCGGCCGCTAACGCTGAGCTATCTGGCCCGGCCGTTTGTCAAACAGGTGCGCAAAGGCGATCTTGACAACCTCAACCCCCACTGGCAGGGTTACGGCGTTAATCCCATCCCGGCGCTGCACCAACTGCACCGCCTGCAACGGGAGGTCAACCGGCGGCTGGAACACATCCGGCAGCCATTGCTGGTGGTGCAGGGCCGGCAAGATATCGATATTGATCTGCGGGCGGTGGAACGGCTGTTTGAGCGCGCCGCTTCGCCGCTCAAGGAGTTTTACTGGATGGAAAACTCAAATCACGTGGTCATTCTGGATAAAGAGCTGGAGCAGGTGGCCGACATCACTTTAAAATTTCTGGCGCGGACGGCAGCCAACCGGCAATGAACATTTTTGGCAGCATGGTTATTTTGACCCTGTTTTTTGGGCTGTACGGCGCGGTGCACAGTTGGCTGGCCAGCCTGTCGGTGAAAAATTGGCTGCGCCGGCAATTTGGGCCGGCGGCCGACCGCTGGTACCGGCTGGTGTACAACGTGCTGGCGGTCATCACTTTTTTGCCCATGCTGGCGCTGATGGCGCTGCTGCCGCAAGAAACATTGTACATTGTGCCGTCGCCGTGGCGCTGGCTGATGGTGCTGGTCCAACTGGCCGCGCTGGCCGCCGCCGGAATTACCCTGCTGCAAACAGGTGTGTTCCATTTTTTGGGGCTGTCCCAACTGATCGCCGACCACCCCGCCGACAACGCGCCGCTCAACTTTCGGGGATTTTACCGCTACGTGCGCCATCCCCTGTACACCTTCAGCCTGATTTTTTTGTGGCTCACCCCGGCGATGACCACCAACAGCCTGATCGCTTACATTTTGTTCACGCTCTATTTTTATATTGGCTCCGGCTACGAGGAACGCCGCATGGTGGCCGAATTTGGCCCCACCTATGCCGACTACTGCCGCCGCGTGCCCCGGCTGGTACCGCTGCCGGGCCGGCGCTACACGCCGGAGCCAGCAACAGGTGACGCCTCATGACCCGGTCAAACGAGCAGCGCCGGCGACGGCTGGCCCAACTCCCGGACAAACTGCACGATTACCGCCATCCTGCCGACAAACCCGGCCGCGCCGACAGCGTGCGCCGCGAAGAGGAACGCCAATCGCTGGTGGAGCAGCGCATTCAGGACGCGATGGCCCACGGCGAATTTGACCATCTGCCCGGCGCGGGCAAGCCGTTCAACTTTAATCAAAACCCCTATCTGGAGCCGGGCCAGGAGTGGGTTTTTGGGCTGCTCCAGCGCAACGGACTGACCCCGGACTGGATTGAACGGGGCAAAGCCATTCGCCGGGAGGTTGACGAGGCTCGCCGCCAGTTGGCCGCGGCGTGGCAGCAGTTTCAGGCTGATCCCGATACCGCCGCCCACTGGCAGCAAGCCGCCGCCCAATTTTTAGAGCGGCTGCAAAAAATCAACCGCAAAATTGATGATTACAACCTGGTTGTACCGGTTGTTTCTGCCCAGCAGCCCCGGCTCAGTTTGGATAAAGAACTGAAACGGCTGCATACATTGGACGCCGATTGATTTCCCGCTAACCAAATAAAATTTCCAGAGGACTCTATGGCCGCAATCACTGCTCCGCCCGCCGAATTTTCGGTGGAGCGCTCATGGCATTCCGATCCGCGCAGCCCGTGGCGCTGGCTGTTGTCGTACGCGATGCGCCACAAATTTCATATTTTGGGGGTGTTTGTGGGCGGTTTTGGCAACGGCATCGGCGCGGGCCTGGTTTTTATGTTTATTGGCCACGGCTTTGACGCCATTGTCAAAAACAACAATCTGACGGAACTGGGCTGGATTGCCTTCTGGCTGATCGTTTCGCAGATCATCCGCGGCGTGCTGATGCTGTGGCGCAACTTTAGCAGCGAGATCATTGGCCAGCGCGTTGAGCGCGACACCCGCGACGAGTTGTACCTGAGCCTGGTGGGCAAAAGTATGTCGTTTCACGACAGCCAGGCCGTGGGCGATTTAATGGCTCGCGCCACCAACGACGTGCGCGAAATCAACCTGCTGTTCAACCCCGGCGTCAATCTGGTGGTCGGCTCGGCCTTTTTTATGATCGCCCCGTTTTTTCTGGTGCCCTCCATCGACACCGAACTGCTGCTCACGCCCACGCTGTACGCCATTGTGTACGTGTTTGCCCTGTGGCACTACCTCACCGGGCTGCGGCCGGCCACCGAAGCGGTGCGCCGCGAGTTTGGCCAGCTCAACGCCACTCTGGCCGAGGCCATTGACGGCATCGAAACCGTAAAAGGCGCGGCACAGGAACCCCGCGAACTGGGCCGGTTTAACGCGGTGCTGCGGGATTGGCGCAACGCGCTGGTGTGGCAGGGCAATGTCGAGGCCAAATTTTACCCGCTGCTGCTGCTCGGGCTGCTGTCTGCCGGGGGGCTGCTGCACAGTTTGATTTTGTACAATCGGGGACAGATTGGCGTGGGCGATGTGGTGGCCTTTAACGGCATGCTGCTGATGTTTGGGTTCCCCACTTTTGCCGCCCAGTTTGCCTACTCGTATGTTTCGGCCGGGGTATCGAGCGCCCGGCGGGTGCTGGAGCTGATCAACACTCACAGCGACGTTGACCAGAACGCCGGCGGCTACAGCGGCGATATGGACGGCAGCATTCGCTTTGAAAACGTAACCTTCAGCTACAACAACGATGGCGCGTCGTCGCTGCGGGAGGTCAGCTTTGAGATCAAGCCGGGGCAAACCGTGGCCATCACCGGCCAGACCGGCGCGGGCAAAAGCACCATCATCAAACTGCTCAACCGCACTTACGATGTCGATTCCGGGCAGGTGATTGTCGGCGGCCAAAACGTCCGCGAGTGGAGCCTGGCCGCGCTGCGCCGGCAGGTTTCCATCATTGAGCAGGACATTTACCTGTTTTCGCGGACCATCGCCGAAAATATTGCCTTTGGCTGCCCCGGCGCCAGCCGCGACGAAATTGTGGCCGCGGCCAAAGCGGCGCAGGCCCACGAATTTATTATGAGTTTTGAAGATGGCTACGACGCGCTGGTTGGCGAGCGCGGGGTCACGCTTTCGGGCGGGCAGCGGCAGCGGCTGGCGTTGGCCCGGGCGTTTTTAACCAACCCGCGCATCCTCATTTTAGACGACTCCACCAGCGCCATCGACAGCGCCACCGAAGACCGCATTCAGCGCGCCATTGAACGGGCGGCGCAGGGGCGCACCACGCTGCTCATTACTCACCGGCTGTCGCAAATTCGCTGGGCCGACCAGATTGTTGTGCTGCGCCGGGGCCGGGTATCGATGATGGGCAGCCACGAGGAGCTGCTGGCCAAAAACGAAGCCTACCGCCGCATTTTTGCAAGATACAATTAGCAATTACGAATTATGAATTACCAATGACCAAAAGTTTGCCAACTTTAAAATTCCAGGGATGACGATACATGGCAGGAAATCACAAAGGGCAGGATATTTGCAAGCGCACCAGGGCGTACTCACTGCGGATCATCAAGTTGTTCAGAGTCATCGAGCAAGATGAGGTGGGGCGCGTAATTGGAAAACAGTTACTCCGGGCTGGCACCTCGATTGGAGCAAATGTGGCTGAGGCACAATCCGGGCAAAGCAATCCTGATTTTGTTCACAAAATAAACCTTGCTCTGAAAGAAGCCCGTGAATCCGAATATTGGCTTCGCTTGATTGTTGATGCGGAATTGGTGTCTGTTGACCGCATGACTCCAATTCTCAACGAAACAGAAGAAATCACCAAAATTCTGTTCACAATCATCCAAAAAAGCAAACGTTCATAAATCGCAATTCGTCATTCGTCATTCGTCATTGAGGATTCTATGGGTGTTTTTTCCGGATTAGATACCGAAGCTTATGACCGCCAGTACTCCGACACGGAGCTGATGCGGCGTATTTTCAGTTATTTTGCTCCCTACCGCCGGCAGGTGGCCTGGGTGACAGTGTATGTTACGCTCGTTTCGGTGGCCGGGGTGGCCCAGCCGTTGATTGTGTCGCGGGGGATGGGCGCGCTGGCCGGCAAACCCGGCGTCACCCTGATTACCGTGCTGGTGGGATTGATGTTCCTGTCGGGCGTTGGGGTGTGGGCCGCCAACTGGGTACGGCGGCGCATCCAGATTCGGATTGTTGGCGATGTAGTCTCTGATATGCGGCGCGATGCCTTTACGGCCACCATCAACCACGACCTGTCCTTTTTTGACGAGTTTGAGTCGGGCCGGATCATCAGCCGCATCACCACCGATTCGCAGGAATTTATCCAGGTGGTGCAGCTCATCACCGAGCTGGCCACCCAGGTTTTACTGGTGGTGATTTTGCTGGCCATTTTGTTTTTCATTTCGTGGCAGCTTACGCTGGCGCTGCTGGCGCTGGGGCCGTTTGTAGTGATGCTGACGCTGTTCTTTCGGCGGCTGGCCCGCTTTGTCACCCAAAAATCGTCGCGGGCGCTGGGCAACGTGAACGCCGCCATTCAGGAAGCCGTTACCGGCATCAGCATTGCTAAAAACTTTCGGCAGGAAGCCGCCATTTACGCTGGTTTTGCCGAGATCAACGAGCAAAGTTATCAGGTTAATTTGCGGCGCGGTTTTGTGCTGAGCAACGTTTTCCCGGTGCTCAATGTGATGTCCAGTTTTGGCATTGCGGCGCTGCTGTACTGGGGCGGGCTGTCGGTGCAAACCGGGCTGGTTTCGGTGGGGGCGTGGTACCTGTTTATGGCCAGCGTCGACCGCTTCTGGTTTCCGATGATCAACATTTCGGCCTTTTGGAGCCAGTTTCAGGCCGGGTTGGCCGCCAGCGAGCGCATTTTTGCCCTCATCGACGCCCAACCGACCGTGCAGCAAACCAACAATCGCCCGGTGGCGCACAAGCTGCGCGGCGAAATCACCTTTGACCGGGTTGACTTTCGCTACAGCAAACAGGAGCAGGTGCTGCGCAATTTTTCGCTGCGGATTGCGCCCGGCGAAAGCATTGCATTGGTGGGCCACACCGGCGCGGGCAAAAGCAGCATTGTCAAACTGCTCACCCGTTTTTACGAATTTCAGGGTGGCCAGATTTGTATCGATGGGCAGGACATCCGCACGCTGGAGCTGCAAAGTTACCGCCGCCAGCTCGGCATTGTGTCGCAAACGCCGTTTCTGTTTGCCGGCAGCGTGGCCGATAACATTCGCTACGCCCGGCCGGAGTTGAGCGACGCCGGCATCGAGGCCATTGCCCGCCAGATTGGCGGCGGCGAGTGGCTGGAAACGCTGCCCAACGGCCTGCACACCGATGTTGGCGAGCGCGGCGGCCGGCTGTCGATGGGCCAGCGGCAGTTGGTGGCGCTGGCCCGGGTGCTGGCCCAGCAGCCGGCCATCTTCATTTTGGACGAGGCCACAGCCAGCGTTGACCCCTTTACTGAGGCCCAAATTCAGGAAGCGATGGACCTGATCCTCAAGCAGAGCACGTCGATTTTGATTGCTCACCGGCTGGTCACCGTCCGCGCGGTTGACCGGATTGTGGTGCTCAAACAGGGGCAAATCATCGAGCAGGGCAGCCACGACAATTTGATGCAGCAGGGCGGCCACTACGCCGAACTGTACAACACCTATTTTCGGCACCAAAATCCCAACTACAGGCCGCCGGCCGAGGTTGAGCCTGCCCGGTCAGTAGATAATTTGTGAAATTTTTCAACTTGTGCTATTTGTGGAGGGGTAAAAATCTTCTTCAAGGACTCACACTGGCATGAGCGCGTTTCGCAGAACTACTTTATGGGGCTTGTTGATTGTTTTTTGGGGACTTACCGGCTGCGCCGGCGCACCGGCTCCGGTAAACCATCAGATTAAAGTGCAGGATGCCCAAACCGGCCGGGCCATCGC
>CAYOXS010000204.1:0-10484 GCA_964407935.1 uncultured Caldilineaceae bacterium | reverse complement strand
CTCCATATTTGACACATCTTCAGAGGTCAGCTATCATGCTGGCCTCTTTAATATGTGTACGCATATCGGCTTAGGCATATTATCGTAGAGATGCTCAAAACCTTATGCAATCATCAATTACCCAAAAACCAACCCATCCGGTTAACGAAACGTCCACCCCAAACAACACCGACTCGGTTGCGACAACCCTGGCTCTGGCCCTCAAAAATTTCTCCCAAAACGATAACCTGAAAAACCAAACCCTGACCCACGTGACCATGCTGGTGGTGGTGCTGCTGGTTATCGGCCTGAGTCAGCTTGATTTGCCGTGGGGCACAATCAATACCATCCGGCCCATCAAATACGATACCGCCGATCCATCCCAGACCAGCGCGGCGGCTGAACAGCTTTTGTCGCTACCCTCAGAATTGCACAACCTTGACGATGATGTTCTGGTTCGCGGGGCAGTGCCGCGCACCATTATTCCAGATAGAAGCCCGCAGGCTGCCCCCGGGCAACCTGCCGCCGGCAACGGCGAAATTAACATTTATTCGGTGCAGCCGGGCGATAACATTTCCATTATTGCCGCCAAATTTCATCTTCAACCCGAAACCATTATTTGGGCCAACCCGGAACTTGAATACAACCCCGATGTGTTATCGGTGGGGCAGCAGCTAACCATTTTACCGGTCGACGGGGTTTACCACCAGGTAGGCAGCGGCGACACCCTCGATGGTATTGCCGCCACCTTTCAAACTGATCCGGCGCTGATTGTTAATCTGCCGCTAAACGGGCTTGACCCCGATAATCTGATGATCCAGGCCGGCCAATGGCTGGTGGTGCCTGGCGGCAGCAAACCTTTCAAACCGCGCGCGGTAACGGCCTACAGCGGCCCTGTTCCAGACGATGCCTCCGTAGGTACCGGCCTGTTTGGCTGGCCGGCCACCGGCAACATCAGCCAGGGCTTTGTTGGCTATCATCCTGCCCTTGACATTGCCGGCTGGGTGGGCGAACCGGTGCTGGCCGCCGACTCTGGCTACGTGGTGGCTGCCGGCTGGGACGCAACCGGCTACGGCCTGCACGTGGTGGTTGACCACAGCAATGGCTTTCAAACGCTGTACGCTCACCTTGACTCCTACTCGGTTGAGCCCGGCACTAACGTGTCCAAAGGCCAGCAAATTGGCGAAATGGGCACCACCGGCAACTCCACCGGCCCGCACCTCCACTTTGAAATCCGCGACGGCACGGTGCAGCGCAACCCCTACGGATTTTTGCCGTAACTGATATTTGCCCATAAAAACCGATCTGTGCAATAGGTCGAATAATTCCCCGAAGGGGCGGGGGGCTTGGGGGGTAGTTCCCCATCATCCCCCCTTCCCTGTGCAGCTATTGCACAGGTCAATAAAAACAGAGGGCCGCAGAATTAATTCTGCGGCCCTCTGTTTATTGCCCAACCTCGCCACCGGCCAGTTAACCGCCGGCCTGGCTTAATTCCTGAGCGGTATTGAGCATGGCCTCAACCGCGGCGTCGGTGCCGGCTTCGGCGTACAGGCGCAGCACCGGCTCGGTACCCGATGGCCGAATCAGCAGCCAGCTATCATCGGCCAGATGATATTTTACCCCATCGTAACTATCCACTTTCACCACCGTTTCTCCGGCAATTTTCTGCGGCGAATTTTCTACCAGCCGCTGCACCATTTCGGCTTTGGGCATAAAATTTTTCAGGCGAATATCGTTGCGCTTGTAGGCGGTGGGGCCAAATTCCCGCTGTAAATCGGCAATCAGTTCGCTCAACGGCACGCCGGCATCGGCCACAATTTCCATCAACAGCAGCCCCATCAGCACACCATCGCCCTCGGGGATATGTCCTTTTATGCTGATACTGCCCGATTCTTCACCACCCATTAAAATATCGCCGGTCATCATCAACTCGGCGATAACATCAAACCCAACCGGGGTTTCATGCACCTGCAACCCATATTTTTTGGCCAGCCGGTTGAGCATCAGCGTACTGCTGATGGTTTTGGCAATGGCCCCGGTCAAGCCGCGCCGTTCTACCAAATGGCGGACCACCAGCGACATAATAGTGTGGGCGTTTACATAATTACCCCGATCATCGACCGCGCCAATCCGGTCGGCGTCGCCATCTGTTGCCAGCCCCAAATGGGCGTTTTCATTCTGCACCGTGGCGATCAGCTCTTTTAAATTCCGTTCGACGGGTTCCGGGTGAATACCGCCAAAGCCGGGGTGCAGATCAGAGTGGAGTTCATGCACCCGCGAACGGGTGCGGGAAATCACCTCGCGGAATGCGCCCCGCCCGGAGCCATACATCGAATCCACCACCACCCGCAGTTCGCCGCTGTGAATGGTATCCATGTTGATCAAATTGGTGGTCAGGTGCTCGTAATAGGGCCAGGCCGGGTCAAAGCGGCGGATCAGCCCGTTATCGAGCGCCTTTTGGTAATCCATTAAATTGGCCCCAATCCGCTCGTTAACGGCAAACAGTTTGCGTTCAATGGCGGCAATCTGCTGTTTTGAGGCCGCCCCGCCGTACGCCGCTTTCACTTTAAAGCCGTTGTAGCGCGGCGGGTTGTGGCTGGCGGTAATCATTACCCCACCCTGCGCCTGTTTGTGGACAATATTGTAGCTGATGGCCGGGGTGGGGGCATCGGCGCGGGCCAGATGGGCGGTAATGCCGTTGGCGGCCATCACCCGGGCCACCTCCATCGCAAACCTGTCGGACAGAAAACGGGTATCAAAGCCGATAACAATTTCCGGCGATGGCGTGTTGTTCACTTCCAGCAGATAATCGGCCATGGCCTGGCTAACCAGGCGCAGGTTTTCAAAGGTAAAAGTTTCGGCAATGACGGCGCGCCAGCCGTCGGTTCCAAATTTGATGGTCATGTGATCCTCCCAGATTGGTTGAGTGTAGTTTACAGCGATCTGTTGTTGATACCCGGCAGGTAGCGCCGGGGAGCGTGGTTGTGCCACTGCTTTTTAAGGTAGGGCCGGGTTTCTTCAAATTCAACGGCCTGGGCGGCCACGGTGCCTTCCCGGCCAACCAGGGCCAGCCCGGCGATTTCCTGCCAAAACGCGGCCAATCGCCCCTGATAAATCGGCAGCAGCGCCGCGACAATTTGGGTTGGGTCGGCCTCGCTAAAATTAAACGCGACGGCAAAATCATAAACGATTCTGGCCCACAAATCGGCCGGGAAATAAAAGAGATCGGGCGGCAGGGTGGCCAGCGCCTCAAGTTGGGCCAGATTGTCTGGCGTGAGAATTTGCTGCCACAAGCGCCGAAATTCCATCCAGCCCAGCGGCAGTTTGTCGAGCAGGCGCGACACATCCGGCTCCGGCCACGGCTGGGCATAATTGGTGGCGGCAAAGCGGGTGAGTGTTGGCAGCGATTGAAATTGAGTGACCGCCTGCCACTGGCGGCGATAGGGGTACATCAGCCGGAAAATTTTGGCCACCACATCACCAAACTGCTGGCGAAACCGGGCCGTTTCGAGGGGCTGCGCGCGGGCGGAGTCATCGTTTTGGCCGGTGTTGCAGCGCAAGCATTTTTCGCTTAAAGCTGACTGGGCCAGCCGCCAGTTATGGGTGAGGCCGAACGTGGCTAACCAGGGCATCAGGCCAAAGGCGGCAGCGCTGGTGCCCCACACATCTTCATCGAGCATGGCGGTTGCCAGCGCCGGCGAAATGGCAAAATCCGCGGCCACTACGTGGCGCAGGCTTTTGCCCCACAACGCCCGGAACAGGGGATAGGCAATCAAGTCGTTGAGCTGGGCTTCTGGCAGCAGCCACTGCCGGTAACGGGGCAGCACCAGATCGGCCTTGTTTTCCAGCACCAAATGGGCCAGCCCCGCCACCCATTCGGGCGAAATACTGTCGGTGGCGCTATCTAAAATAACAATTGCCGCCGCGTCGAGGGCCAACGCCGCATCGACCAACGCGGCAGTGGCGCTGCCCTGCCCCAGTTGGCCCTGGTAGCGCCCGCTGACAATATTGGGAGAATGGCCATTGCCGTGAGCCAGAGCCAGCACCGCCTGCCGGGTTTGCCGGCTCCGGCCAGCATCGGCGTTGATGAGTACCGTTCGATAGCCGGGGAAGTACGTTTGCGCCCCCTGAAGAGCAATTTGGGCAACCTGGGCGGTTCGCTGCGGATTATTGTAGCTGGGCAGCCCAATCACCAGATCGGCGGCGCCAATAGCTTTTATTTGGTGTTGCGCAGTCGCGCTTAAAACTGGATAGATCATTGATATTGATTACTGGGCCAACGCATCAATAGCTGTAGAAGTTGCCTCTTCGGCGCTGGCTTCACCGCGGATAACCTGCTCCAACGCCTGCTGCAAAATTCGGCCAATGCGGTCGTAGCCCGACAGGCGCGGTTCTGGCCGGGCAGTGTTGAGCAGGCTGGTTAAAAACTGCCAGTAGGGATCGCTGCCGGCCAGTTGCTGGAACGATGTGTCTCGCACCGGGATGGATTTATTGATGTCATTCCAGGCCGCATTATTTTGGGTAGATAGCATGGCCGCCATCAACTTTAGGGCGGCGTCCTGCCGAACCGGATCGTCTGTAACCAGGGCCATCACCCGGGCGTGCATCACACTCACCTGGGTGTTGGCGGCGGTTGGCACCGGCAACCCCGTCACCGATGAATTGCGCAACTTGTCGCGGTCAATGAGATACTGGCTCACACTCAACTGGGCTACTCCGGCTTTACCGGCCAGGTAGGTAGGCCATAGTTCTTCTGTGGCAGAGGTGTCCAGCAAACTGGCGTCGATGATGCCTTTACTGAGCGCGGTTTCGTAAAATTTTAATACGCTGGTCAGCACCCGGTCGTCAATTTTGGGGCGGCCGTCTTCGCCGACAAATTCGCCTCCCGCCGAAAAATATTGGGCCAGGGTAGTATCGTTGACCAGCCCGTTAACCCCCTTGGCCGGGAAAAGGTAGCGGGTATTGCCGCTCAAAACCTGGGTCCAGGTGATGGGCGCTTCCGAAAACATGGCCATGTTAAACACCGCATGTTCCATTTTTAGGCCCAGAGGCACCCCCACCAGCTTACCGTCAACCGTGCCCACCCGCCGGGCAGCCGGTAACAGGTCCTGAACAATGGCCCGGTCCAGCCGGCCATCCAGCGACTCAACCAGTCCATCAACGTAGGCCGGGTTCAAATCGGTGGCGTCCATAACCACCACATCCGGCAATACCGAAGGGGCCACATCGCGGCTGGTTCGCAAAAAATCGAGTACGCCGCCCTTGCCGCTGGACTTTTTAACCAGCACATTCACCTTAAAATCGGGGTTTTCGCTTTCAAATGTGCTGACCACCCGGGTTAAAAAAGCGGCGGCATCCTCATTTTGGGCCAGCGCCGAAACATCCTCAACCGTCCAGAGGGTGAGTGTAAGGGGCGAATTTTGCGGCGTAACCGCCACAACCGGAGTTGGGGTTGTGGCGGTTATCGGGTTATTTACTGCCAATATTGGCGTTGGAGCCGTGATTGGCTGCTCGGTGGCGGCAGCCTCGGTTGGGTTAATTGCGGACTGCCCGCCACAACCGGCCAATCCGGCAATAGCCCCGGCGGCCAGCGCAACTCCACACAGCATCCTGGTAAAATTGAACACTGTCATCCCCTGAAAATAGCGCCGCAAGCCGGGGGCTGGGGGGGGTAGCTCCCCCACCAACCATTTTTTGCTGCTGATGTTGAAACCCCAGTCCTGTTGGACTCCCCTAAACGGTAAAATTCCAAAACGTATTATACCACAACAGCCTTATATTTTTACTACTTGCTGATTAAATGAGGTGGTGTTAGAATGTGGCCACAATTTTGCAGTGGATGGGAGATTTTTTATGGACCTTGCAAGTACCATTCGGAGTGTGCCCGATTTTCCGGTAGAAGGCATTCTGTTTTACGACATCACGACCCTGTTAAAAAACCCGGAAGCACTCAAAGCCAGCGTTGACCAGTTAGCCGCGGCCTATAAAGACAAAAATATTGATGTAGTAGTGGGCATGGAATCACGTGGATTTATTTTTGGGATGCCCGTAGCCTACAACCTGGGTACCGGATTTGTACCCATCAGAAAACCGGGCAAACTCCCCGCCGAGACCATCTCGGAAAGTTATGCCCTGGAATACGGCACCAACACGCTCCAAATCCACATCGATGGCATTGCCCCCGGCCAGCGGGTGCTGGTGGTTGATGATTTGCTGGCCACGGGCGGCACGGCGCAGGCTACCTGCCGGCTGGTAGAAAGATTGGGCGGTGTAGTGGCCGGGGTGGCTTTTTTAATTGAGCTTACCTTTTTAAACGGCCGCGACAAGTTACAGGGCTACGATGTATTCTCGCTGCTGGAGTACAACGAATAGTCTGATTTTGGCACAAAAAAAACACCCCCGGGTTACCGGGGGTGTTTTTTTTGTGGCTGGAGATTAGCCCAATTTCAAATAGATGGTCGCCAGCGGGGGCAGCGTCAACGACAGCGACTGGTCGTAACCGTGAAACGGAATCGGATCGGTTTGGACGCCGCCGCCGTTCCCCACATTGCTGCCCCAATAATGGCTGGAGTCGCTGTTGAGAATTTCCTTGTAAAAGCCGGGGCGCGGTACACCCACCCGATAGCCCTGCCGGACCACCGGGGTTAAACTGGTGATCACCACAATAAATTCATCGCTGGATTTGGCGTTGCGCACAAATGAAAGAACGCTATTATCGCTGTCGTTGGCGTCAATCCAGGTAAAACCCGTCCACTCAAAATCATCCTCAAAGAGAGCCGGCTCGCGTTTGTAAAGGGCGTTGAGGTCTTTAACAAAATTCTGCACGCCCTGATGGTTGGGGGCTTCGGTGGCTACCCATTCCAGGCTGGCGGCAAAATTCCATTCCTGCCATTGGCCAAACTCGCCGCCCATGAACAGCAGTTTTTTGCCGGGATGCCCCCACATAAAGCCAAAATAGGCGCGCAGATTGGCAAATTTTTGCCACTCATCGCCAGACATTTTGTTGAGCAGCGAGCCTTTGCCGTGGACTACTTCATCGTGCGATAGCGGCAGCACAAAGTTTTCGTTAAAGGCGTACAGCAGGCTAAAGGTCATATCGTTTTGATGATACCGCCGGTAAACCGGGTCTTTGCTCATATAATTGAGTGTGTCGTGCATCCAGCCCATATTCCATTTGAGGGTAAAGCCCAACCCGCCCATGTACGTTGGCCGGGAAACCATTGGCCAGGCGGTGGATTCTTCGGCGATGGTGAGCACGCCGGGGAAAATGCCGTGCACCGACTCGTTCATTTTGCGCAAAAAGCTGATGGCGCCCAGGTTTTCGCGGCCGCCGTATTCGTTGGGCACCCACTGGCCTTTTTCACGCGAGTAATCCAGATACAGCATCGAGGCGACCGCATCAACCCGCAGCCCGTCAAAATGGTATTTGTCGAGCCAGAACAGGGCGTTAGAAATAAGGAAGGCCCGCACTTCGTTGCGGTCGTAGTTAAAAATCAGGGTGCCCCAATCCTGGTGCTCGCCCTGGCGCGGGTCGGCGTGAGAGTACAGGTGCGTGCCATCAAAATAGTTGAGGCCGGAGCCATCTTTGGGAAAGTGAGCCGGCACCCAATCCAAAATTACGCCGATGTTGTTTTGGTGGCACTGGTCAATAAAGTACATTAAGTCCTGGGGCGTGCCAAACCGGCTGGTGGGGGCAAAAAAGCCCAACACCTGATAACCCCACGAAGCATCCAGCGGGTGTTCGGAAATGGGCAGCATTTCAATGTGAGTAAACCCCAAATCACGGACATAGGGGATGAGTTCTTCGGCCATTTCACGGTAGGTCAAATAACGCAGCCCCCATTCCGGGTCGTTTTTTTTGCGCCAGGACCCCAAATGCATTTCGTAAATGGCCATTGGCTTGTCAAAGGCCTGGTTTTTGCTTCTATTTTCCACCCATTCGTTATCGCCCCAGGTGTATTTATCCAGGTTGGTCACCACCGAGGCGGTTTTGGGGCGCTGCTCCATCCCAAAGCCATAGGGGTCAGCTTTGTCAAACCAATCGCCAGTTTGAGTCACAATCCGGTATTTGTAAACAGTATATTCATCAGCATCGGGCACAAATAACGTCCACACTCCGCTATCACTCGGGTTCATCACGTGGGCGGTACTATCCCACTTATTGAACTCGCCAATCACCGAAACTTCGCGAGCATTCGGCGCCCACACCGCAAAATGAACGCCATCCTGCCCATTCAGCGAAGCCAGATGCGCCCCCATTTTTTCGTAGGCCCGTTCAAAGGTACCTTCACCCAGCAAATACTTGTCAAAGTCAGTGAGCAATACATCAGTGTAACGCTTTTTTGTTTGCTTTGTCATTTTGCCCTTCTCACCATATATAAACTATAAAGTTCACTGCTGCGTGGTCGAATTAAATTGTAGAGGAGTGGAATTACGGTCTGGAGCGGCCTGCAACTTATAAAAGTTCCGGTTAAGTTTAGCACAATCGCCGATTCAGAGCAATTTGGATTAAATTTTTGCCGGAATTTACTTTTGGCCGGATTTTGCAAGTTATTGAATTTGCCTATAATAAGCCAAATGTCGTAGATGTAACATTTGATGTAGAATATCGTAGGGTAATCGTAGGCCATATCGCCTAGTAACAGTTGCCAAACCGTAAGCCATCATGCTATAATGGCCGCAATCTGTGACACTTGGCACCAGAAAACATCTGGACACCTTTTTGGGAACGAAGGAGATAGCAATGACTGTAACGACTCAAAGACGCCAGCAAGCTCAACTGACCGCAGCGGCGCAGCGGCGCCAGCGCCCCACAGCCAAAATTCAATCGTCTGGGTCGATGGTTGCCCCGGGACTCAAAGCCAGCATGGTCGGTGGTTTTGGGATTTTAATTTTAATGTTGATTGGGTTAATTCCACCGCCAGAAAATCTGCCGTTTGTGTCGCTGGCTTTTTTGGTTGTGCCCGGTTACGTTGTTGTTTGCCTGGCTACCGGCCTGCTGGCCGGCATTTTTGCCGGCGATAGCGTCCAGAACAGCCAGCAGGGTGGCAAAGTTGGCTGGATGGCCGGTTTTTGGGCCGGAATTTTTGGCGGCGTTGTGGCCATGTTTCTGGCCGCCTTTGGCGTACTGCTGGTCAACTTTGGCCAGGGTATTGTCACCCAAATCAGCCCGGCCTCTCTGGAACAACTGGCCGCCTACGGCTTAACCCCCGACGCTCTGGCTCTGGCCGGCCGGGTCATGGCCGCGCTGATTATTTACGGCGTGATCGGTTCGCTGGTTTCCGGCCTGTTCAGCTCGATCGGCGGGATGATTTACCCCAAACTGAGTCATCAATAATCTGTCTCTTTTAACCCGATGCACTTTCAAGCTCCCGCTCAAACGGGAGCTTTTCTATTCTTATTGGATTGACAATTTTTGCCGCATCACTAATAATTCCCGCTATGACTTTTCAAACACCCGCCGAAAAATACGATTACGTTAACCGGATGTTCGCCCGGATTGCCCACCGCTACGACCTGATGAACCGGATTATGACCGTGGGGCAGGACCGTTACTGGCGCAAATTGCTGGTTGAGCAGGCCAACTTGCCGGCCAACGGCACTCTGCTGGATATCGCCACCGGCACCGGCGACATTGCCTTTGAAGCCCTCCGCCAGCGGCCAGATTTGCAGCAGGTGGTTGGCGCAGATTACACCCTCCCCATGATGCAGGTGGGCCAGCAGCGAGCCAGCCGCCAAAACGGGGCGCGCCGGCTGGAGTGGAGCGGGGCCGACACCCTCCATTTGCCCTTTCCTGATAACTCGTTTGACGCCGTGGCCAGCGGATTTTTAATGCGCAACGTGACCAGCGTGGCGCAAGCCCTGGCCGAGCAGGTGCGCGTTTGCAAACCCGGCGGCCGGCTGCTGATTTTGGAAATTCCGCGCCCCGCCGATAATTTACCGGGGCAGGCCTTTCGGCTTTATTTTCACCACGTGGTGCCGGTAGTGGGCGGCTGGATATCTGGCCAGCCCGATGCCTACCGTTACCTGCCCGCCTCTGCCGACGCCTTTTTGCGGCCGGACGAACTCAAACGGGCGATGGAACAGGCCGGCTTGCAGCACGTACGCTACCAAATGCTGATGTTTAACACCGTGGCCTTACACGTGGGGACCAAATGACGGCAGCGGCCAGTTTTGCCAAAGCCGACGCCCGCGGCGTGCCCAGCCTGGTTTGGCGCGCCGGCCAAAACCGGCGGCTGGCCATGATTATCGCCGCCGCGCCGCTTTCACCGGCCAGCCGGGTACTGGTTGATGGCTGCGGCGTGGGTATGTACGTTAAGGCGCTGCGCCAGTTTACCCCCCACGTCGTCGGGCTGGATATTGAGCCGGACCGCGTGGCCGACAGCGCCGTTCACTCGCCGCTGGTCAATGTTGGCGCGGGCGAAACCCTGCCCTACCCCGCCGGCACGTTTGATCTGGTGCTCAGCCACGAAGTCATCGAACACGTGCAGGACGATGCCCACGCC
>CAYOXS010000203.1:0-10510 GCA_964407935.1 uncultured Caldilineaceae bacterium | reverse complement strand
CCCCCCCCCCCCACCCCAAAACTTGGGGGAGGGGGAGCTATTAACGGGGTGGGGTTTGGCCGGCGTGGCCGCCCAAACTACACCCAAAACTCTTTTCTCCCACCTGTGCCCCAGAGGGGTACTTCTCCCTAAGAGAGAAGGGGGCCGGGGGGATGAGGGGTAAAATGAACTATTTTGGAAGGACTCAACTTCGATGGAACAACTCAAACCCAGCTACGGGCTGACCGCCACCCAACTGGCCGACATCCGGCGGTTGGCCGATGCCTGCAATAATTTTGAAGGGCTAACCATGAAGCTCAACTGGAGCACGCTGAATAACCGTCCGGCCAACGAGTTGAACGACTTTTTCTACTACGTCGATGGCCGGCTGGTGGGCTACCTGGCCCTGTATATTTTTAACAGCCGCGAAGCCGAAGTGAGCGCCATGACTCACCCCGACTTTCGGCGGCGGGGTATTTTTACGCAACTACTGGCCGCCGCCCGCGCCGAAGTTACCCGGCGCGGCATCCCCGATCTGCTCTTTTTCTGCGAGCGCAAATCGCGGGCCGGCACCGCCGCGCTCAGAGCCATTGGCGGTGTTTACGAATTTTCGGAGTACCGCATGGATTTGCGCCGCCCCGGCCCGGCGGTGCCAACCCTGGCAAATCTGGAACTCCGGCCCGCCCACGCCGAGGACATCCCGCTGATCGCCGAACTTGACCTGCTCTGCTTCGGCATCCCGCTTGAACTGACCACCGCCCGTATGCACGAAGAAATTTCAGACGGCAGCCGCAAACAGGGCTGGATAGCCACTATCGATGACGCGCCAATTGGCAAAATCCACGTGGTTAACTCCGGCAACGACATTTACATTGGGGCATTTGCCGTACTGCCCCAGTTTCGCGGGCGGGGCTACGGCAAAACCATCCTGTCGCGCACCGTGGCCGGGCTGGTGGCGCAGGGCCACGGCAACATTTCGCTGGAGGTTGCCACCGACAACGAAAACGCGCTGGGCCTGTATCAGACCTGCGGTTTTGAAACTACCACCGCTTTTGATTACTATCGTCTGCCGGCGGCAGGCAATTAGTCCTAGCCGATAATGTCTGGTATGAAAATTGTGGTAAAATGAGGGGCAAATCAATTCTCTCTTGTTAATGATGATGCCCAACAAATACGTTACCTGCTCCAAGTCAACCCATCGGCTCAAAAATCTGGTCACCATTCTGCTGGTTGCGCTGGCTCTGGCCGCCGCAACCCTGCCGGCGCGCGCCCAGGAACCCGTCATCCATTTTGACCATCTGACCCTGGATGACGGCCTGTCTGACAACACGGTTTATTCCATTGTTCAGGATCAAACCGGTTTTATGTGGTTTGGCACGCAAAACGGGTTGAACAAGTACGATGGCTACCAGTTTACCATTTACCGCAGCGACCCGTTTAACCCCAACACCGTCTCCAACGACAACGCCGGCAACATTTACATTGACCACGATGGCTATATCTGGATTGGCACCTGGGGCGGCGGCGTCGACCGGCTGGACCCGCGCACGGGTCAGTTTAAAAATTATACTACCATCCCCAACGATCCCAACAGCCTCAATTACGACCGGGTGCAGACCATTTTTCAGGACTCACGCGGCACCATCTGGATTGGCACGGCCGGCGGCGGCCTCAACAAACTCGATCCCAAAACCGACACTTTTACCCACTACCTGCCCAACCCCAACAACCCCTTCAGCATCAGCAACGACCGCATCTGGCGTATCGACGAGGATCGCGAGGGCTACATCTGGATTGCCACCAGCGACGGCCTCAATAAATTTGACCCGGACACCGAAAAATTTACCCGCTATTTTAACAACCCCGCCGACCCCGCCAGCCTGAGCCACAGCCTCATTCGCACCCTGTATATTGACCGCGCCGGGGTGCTGTGGGTTGGCACGGAAAAAGGACTGAACCGCTTCAACGCCGACACCGGCACATTTACCACCTACTTTCGGCGGGTTGACGACCCCGCCAGCCTGAGCGATGACATTATCAACGCCATCCTCGAAGACAGCCGCGGCCGCTTTTGGATAGGCACACGCAGCGGCGGCCTCAATTTAATGGACCGCGCCGCGGGCACATTTACCCACTTTGTAAACGACCCGCTCAATTCCAGCAGCCTGGCCTACAACGATATTCGCTATATTTTTGAAGACAGCGGCGGCGTGCTGTGGCTTGGCACCCGCGGCGGCGGCGTCGATAAGTTAGTCCCCACCTCCGGCCAGTTCATCCACTACGCCGGCATCCCCGGCCAGCCCAGCACTATTGCCAACAACGAAGTCCGCGCCATTTATCAGGATGATGACGGCTCGCTCTGGCTGGGCAACAAAGGCGGCGGGCTAACCATTTACAACCCGGCCACCGGCCAGTACACCAGTTTTGCCCACAACCCCGCTAACCCCAACAGCCTCAGCAGCGACGACATCTACGCCATTTACAAAGACAGCGCCGGCATCTTTTGGCTGGGCACAGCCGGCGGCGGCCTCAACAGCTACAACCCCGCCGATGGCCAGTTTACCCGCTACCCCTTTGATACCGGCGATTCAACCGGCCTCAGCAGCACCGATGTCAATGTGATTTTTGAAGACAGCGCCGGCTATCTGTGGATTGGCACCAAAGGCGGCGGGTTGAATCGCTTTGACCGCGCCACGCAAACCTTTACCGCCTACCAAAACGATCCGGCCAATCCCGCCAGCCTGGGCAACAACGATGTGTACGCCATTGACCAGGACCCGGCCGGCCAACTGTGGATTGGCACTTACGGCGGCGGGCTGAATCGCTTTGACCCAACCACCGAACAATTTGTGCGCTTTCAGTACAACCCGGAAAACCTCAACAGCCTCAGCGACAACAACATCTATCACATCTATCAATCCGCGCCAGACACCATGTGGCTGGCCACGGCCAACGGCGGGCTGAATAAATTTGATCCCCAAACCGGCCACGCCGTCAGCTACACCCAGGCTAATGGGCTGGCCTCTGATGTGGTCTACAGCATTCTCAACGATGACGCCGGCAATTTGTGGCTCAGCACCAGCAAGGGCTTGACCAAATTTGTGCCTGCCGAAAACCGCTTTGTAAACTACGGCATCACCGATGGTTTGCAGCGGGTCATGTACCGTGAAGACTCGGCGTTTAAAGGGCGGGACGGCGCGCTCTATTTTGGCGGCATCAACGGCCTGACCAAATTCTACCCCGATAAAATTGGCGAAAATATGCACGTTCCGCCGGTAGTGATTACCGGATTGAGCCTGTTTAACCAACCACTCAATCTGGGCGCGCCCCCGGAGTCAACCCGTGATATTCAACTTTCTTACCAGGATGATGTGCTCTCGTTTGATTTTGCCGCGCTGGACTACGTGGCTCCGGAAAAAAACCAGTTCGCCTACATGCTCGAAGGCTTTGATCACGACTGGAACTATGCCGGCCCGCGCACCTTTGCCACCTACACCAATCTCGATCCCGGCAGCTACACCTTTAGAGTGAAAGGCGCAAACAACGCCGGCGTCTGGAACGACGATGGTATCTCAGTTTCACTGGTGATTAGCCCGCCGTTTTGGGAAACGTGGTGGTTCAGAACTCTGGCCGTTGCCAGCTTGCTGGCGGTAGGCTTTGTGGTGTACAAACTGCGCGTCCGGGTGATTGAGCATCAGCGCAATTTGCTAAAAAAGAAAGTGGCCGAACGCACCGCCGCCCTGCTGCAAGCCAACCAGCACCTGCAAGAAGTCACCAATCGGTTGCAGGATGAGCTGGCCCTGGCCAAAAAAATACAGCAGGGCTTGCTGCCTCCGGCCCGGCCCAAATGGTCTCACCCGGAAGTGATCTGCTTCAGCAAACCCGCCCGAGAAGTTGGCGGCGATTTTTACGATTACTACGCGCTTGCCAGCGAACCGGGCGGACCGCCCGAACACTTTGCCGTGATTGTGGGCGATGTTTCCGGCAAAGGGATGCCGGCCGCCCTGTTGATGGCGGTTAGCCTGGGCTCGCTGCAATCCATTGTGGCCCAGTCGCCCAAAAAAGAAGAGCTGCTTATCCGGCTCGACAGCACGCTGAAACCGTACACCCAAACCACCAACCAAAACTGCGCCCTGTGTTACACCGAGTTTAACAACGGTTCGCTCAGCGTTATCAATGCCGGCGGCGTGCCGCCTTTTGTCCGCTCGGTGAATGGCCAAACGCGTTGGCTCGATGCCATTGGCCTGCCGCTCGGCGTTATTTTAGAGCGCAAACCCAACTACCGCGAAGCCACTGTTAACGTTGCCGTTAATCCGGGCGATATGGTGGTTTTGGTGAGTGATGGGGTAATTGAAGCGATGGATGAAACCGGCGAAATGTACGGTTTTGAGCGGCTGGAACAGGCCATCGCCGCCGGCCCGCAACAAAGCGCCGCCGATATGCTGAACCATCTCAAAGAAACCGTACAGGATTTTCTCGGCCCGGTTGACGCCGCCGATGACCTGACCATTGTGGTGGTAAAAGTTTAATAAAAAAGCGGCCTCGACTAAAATGTCAAGGCCGCTTTTTGCGTTCTTCGGGATTAACCTCAGGCCGGAAGTGGCGCTGCTGAAGGCGGGATCATGTGCGGCGGCGAGTCCTCGGATGAGGCCGGGTTTTCTTTGGCCGGAACGCCTCCAGCCGATGGCGTCTCGTGCGGGGGTTCATTCAACCCTTCCACCAGCGCCCTGAATTCTTCGGCGTCCAGGGTTTCCACATCCATCAGCCGGTGGGCCACCAGATGCATCAAATCGATATTATCTTTCAGGATTTGCAGCGCCCGCTGGTGCGCTTCATCCACCAGTTTGCGCACTTCAAAGTCGATCAGTTCGGCCACTTCCTCGCTGTAGTTGCGCTGCTCACTAAGCTGCCGGCCCAAAAAGATCAACTCCTCTTTGTCGCCAAACGTTATCGGCCCCAATTTCTTGCTCATGCCGTACTGGGTCACCATTGCCCGGGCAATGCGGGTAATGGTTTCCAGATCACCACTGGCGCCGGTGGTTACATTGGGGAAGATGATTTCCTCGGCGGCCCGGCCACCCATAGTTACGGCCAGCCGCGCCTTAAATCCGGATTCGCTGATCAGGGTAGCGTCGTCTTCGGGCAAAAACAGCGTAAATCCGCCGGCTGCACCGCGCGCCACAATGCTCACTTTGTGCACCGGATCGGCTTCTTTAATCATATAGGCCACCAGCGCGTGGCCGGCTTCGTGGTAGGCCACCACTTCTTTTTCGGCGGCGCTGATAACCCGGCTGCGGCGCTCCGGCCCCAACCGGACTTTCTCAATGGCATCTTCCAGGTCTTTCATGGCAATCTGTTTTTGATTGCGCCGCGCCGCTAAAATCGCGCCTTCGTTGACCACGTTTTCCAGGTCGGCCCCGGAAAAACCGATGGTTGCTTTGGCCAGTGGTTCCAGGTTAACATCGGGAGCCATCGGCTTGCCCCGGGCGTGAACTGTTAAAATTTTCTGCCGCCCCTGCCAATCCGGCCGGTCAAGCACCACCCGCCGGTCAAAACGGCCGGGGCGCAGCAGCGCCGGGTCCAGAATATCAGGCCGGTTGGTGGCAGCAATGATAATGATGTTGGTATCGGTTTCAAACCCGTCCATTTCAACCAGAATCTGGTTCAGGGTTTGTTCGCGTTCGTCGTGGCTGCCGCCCAACCCGGCCCCCCGGTGACGGCCCACGGCGTCAATTTCATCAATAAAGATAATGCACGGGCTGTTGCGTTTGGCCTGATCAAACAGGTCACGCACGCGGCTGGCGCCCACGCCGACAAACATTTCCACAAATTCCGAGCCGGAAATACTGAAAAAGGGCACTCCGGCTTCGCCGGACACGGCTTTGGCCAGCAGCGTTTTACCACAACCGGGCGGGCCAACCATCAGCACGCCTTTGGGAATCCGCGCCCCCAGCGAAATGAATTTTTCCGGTTCCCGCAAAAATTCAACCACTTCGGCCAATTCCTGTTTGGCTTCCTCGGCCCCGGCCACGTCCTCAAATGTCACGGTCGGTTTGTCGCCGGAGAACATGCGGGCTTTGCTTTTGCCAAAACTCATGGCCTGGTTGTTTGACCCCTGAGCCTGCCGGATCATAAAAAAGAGCAGCCCGCCAAAAATAACGAGCGGCAAAATTGTAATCGCCAGTGTGCCCCAGTCGCTCCAGACGCCGGGCGGAACAACAATCACTTCGACATTGTCCAGTTCCGAGTCGCTCACGCCCAGTTCGGTGAACGTTTTAAAAATACTGACATTTGGTTCTTTGCGAGACTTGGCCGGCTGGCGGCTGGCCTGTTTGTATTCAACTGTAATTTCTTCGCCATCAACTTTGACTTTGGAGACTTCACCCGCTTTTATCTGCTCAGCCACAGCGGTAATATCAAGTTCATTACTGTCTCTGGGATTTGAGAAGATACTAAAAATGAGGGCGGCTACCGCCAATAATATCAGCAAATAGACAATACTGTTTTTAAAGAGACCTGAATTCACATTTTCCTCCACAAAACTCACAGTGGGGAGGTATTATACCAAAACACCCGCGAATCGCCAACACAAGTTAAAATTTGGTTGCCGCTACTGAATCACCTGAATTGTCCTGATCATCAAGCCCCCCAGGTTGTCTTTTTCGGCCCGGCCCGGTTCCAGAATGGGCACGCGCGTGTTGGTTTGCGGGTTGTAAAACCCAACGCGGACCTGATAATTATCCGGGGGCGTGGTCGGCGGCACCTCCAACTGGTACGGATCGACAATCACTTCACCGATTTGCCAGTTGCTGGTTAAACGCGGCCCGCCCTGCGGTTGGGTATCAATTTCTGAGACAATACCGCCCTGCGGCGTGGTTAATTGAATAAACAAGTTGTAATCGGCCGATGGTGCGGCCAGCGGCTGCCAGAAGAACACCAGCCGGATCGGTTCGCCGGGTTGAAATTGCAGCCGGGGAATTTCATAGGCGCTGAGCAAAATTTCGCCGCCAAAATTGGCCCCCACCGGCGTGCGCGAGCCACTGCTGACCACCAGCGTTACCAGACTCCGGTTGGCCACCACCGATCCCGGCGGCGGCTCCTGGCTGATCACCTGGCCCGGCGGTTCAACGCTCCAATCTTCGTATTTTTGGGGAACCACGTCCAGCGATTTTAGAATCTGCTCGGCTTCGCCGAACTGCTTGCCCACCACATCTGGCACATCAACCAGCGGCGGCCCCTGGCTGACCACCACAGAAATGACTGTGCCGCGCTCAACCGCCGCCCCCGCCGGGACAGACTGGCTGATAATTGTAAACGCCGGAAAAGTAGGATGCGGCGCTTCACCCTGAACCGTCATTTGCAGCCCCAGCCGCTGCAGCGCGGCCTGCGCCTGCGGCTCTTCCAGCCCGACCACATCGGGCATTTGCACCCGCGCCGCCCCGGTCGCAGCCGGATTGGCGTAGGCATCGTACACGGCCACAAACAGCGGCACCAGCCCCAGCACCGCCACAATTGCGATCAAACCCAAAAAAAGCATCACAAAATCAAACCCGCCGCCGGATTGAGCCGGCTGGGGTTTGGGCCTGGGTTTGGGCGGCGCGGCTCCCCGCCGGCCCTGCACCGGCGAACCAACCACCGCCGAAATAGGCGCTTGCTGGGAGGTGAGCGTTAAACTGCCCTGTTTGTACAGGATCAGCGCCTCGCGCAAATGGTCGGCGGTTAAAAAGCGTTCGTTGGGGCTTTTGGCCATCGCCGCGTCGATAATCCGCGCCAGCGGCTCGGGGATGCGCGGGTCAAGCTGGTCTACCGGGATGTGCGCCTCGTAAAGTTGTTTACGGGCCACATCCTGATCGTCAACGCCCACAAACGGCACCCGCCCGGTCACCATTTCGTACATAATAATGCCGATGGCGTACACGTCGGTGGCGGGCAGCACCATGTCGCCCGAGGCCTGTTCCGGCGCAAAATAAGCCGGCGTGCCCCACACCACCTCGTCCGCGTCCATCGAGCTTTCACCCAAAGCCCGCGCCAGGCCAAAGTCGGTCACTTTAACCTGGTTGCCGGTGGTGATCAAAATATTACCCGGCTTCAAATCACCGTGAACCAGCCCGGCCCGGTGCGCGGTGCCCACCGCCGAACAAATCTGGATGGTGTACTCGATGGCCTGCTCTACCGGCAGCGCCCCCTGATCGTTGAGGCGGGTGCGCAAATCCGAGCCGGGAATCCATTCCATCACAATGTAAGGCCGGTTGCTGTACTGGCCAAAATCATACACGGCGACAATGTAGGCGTTGTTCAGTTTGGCCGCGCTTTGCGCCTCGCGATGAAAGTTAACCAGAAACATGGCGTCGCGGGTAAACTGCTCGCGCAGCACCTTAACGGCCACCATCCGGCCTAGCGACATATCCTGGGCCTGGAAAACTTCGGCCAGGCCGCCTTCGCCAATTTTTCTGAATAACTGATAACGGTCGTTAAAAACTACGGGTAATTGCATGGCCTGTGGCTCTTAGGGTAGGATTGTTTTCTATTTTAGCGCAGTTCCGGTACTCTACCAAACGGTGCTTCTCATCTGGGCGACAAAGCCTTTTTGCTACGCGAATAGTTTGACTCGCCCTTCCCGGCGTGATAAAATTTCGGTTTTAAGGCCATCAATTGGGAAGGATGTAGTACCGCACTAAACCGTGGAACAAAAAATTTCTTTTACCCCCTCCCCCAACCCCTCCCCCGCTTACGGGGGAGGGGAGACTGGGGTAGAAAAGCTGTCACAGTTTAATGCAGAGCTATTGGGAAGGATGTCCCATGAATAAGTCATCAATTTATCTGGATCACGCCGCTTCAACACCCACCGACCCGCGGGTAGTTGAGGCCATGCTGCCCTATTTTACCGAAATTTACGGCAACGCTTCCGGCATGCACCGGCAGGCCCGCGCCAGCGCCCGCGCTTTGGACGACGCCCGCCAGCAGGTGGCCGATGTATTGGGCTGCTCGCCGCGGGAGGTGGTGTTTACCGCCTGCGGTACTGAAAGCGACAACCTGGCTATTCGCGGCGCGGCCTGGGCGCAAAAACTGGCCGGCAAAGGCCAGCACCTGATCACCACGCCCATCGAACACCACGCCGTGAGCCACACCTTTGACCAACTGTGCGACAAGTTTGGCTTTGAGCAAACCGTGGTGCCGGTTGACAACTTTGGCGTGGTCAACCCGGCCGACATCGAAGCGGCCATTCGGCCCGACACTGTGCTGGTGAGCGTGATGATGGCCAACAACGAGGTCGGCTCAGTACAGCCAGTGGCCGAAATTGGCGCGATCACCCGGGCAAAAGGCATCATTTTTCACACCGATGCCGTGCAGGCGGCGGCCTACCAGCCGCTCAATGTCGATGACTTAAACGTGGATTTGCTGGCCATTTCCGGCCACAAAATTTACGCGCCCAAAGGCGTCGGCATTTTGTACGTGCGCAAAAATACGCCGCTGCTGCCGGCGCTCACCGGCGGCGGCCACGAGCACAACCGCCGCCCCGGCACCGAAAACGTGCCGTATATTGTCGGCATTGCCGCGGCGCTAACGCTGATTGAAGCCAACCGCGCCGCCGAAAATGCGCGCGTGGCCGCGTTACGCGACCGGCTGATTGCCGGCGTGCTCGGCGCTGTTCCCGGCAGCCAGCTCACCGGCCACCCGGCCAACCGGCTGCCCAACAACGCCAGCTTTGTTTTTGAAGGCTGTGAAGCCGACGCCATTTTAATGCATCTGGATTTGGCCGGCGTGCAGGCCGCCAGCGGCAGCGCCTGCACCACCGGCATGCCCACCGCCAGCCACGTGCTCACGGCGATGGGCGTTCCCTTTGAGCTGGCCCTGAGCGCGCTGCGGCTGAGTTTGGGCCGCCAAACCACAGATGCAGACATCGACACGGTACTGGCGCTGCTGCCGGAAATTGTGCAAAAAATCCGGGCGCTCAGCCCGGCATAACAAACACCGGTTTAGACGGCTCGGCGCAAGTGTGGTACAATTTTAACCAACAGGCGGGCAATAGCCCGTCTTTTAATTGACGGACAGATGAACCCAAACGGAAATTCATCCAAAAGAGTAGTGGTCGCCATGAGCGGCGGCGTCGATAGCTCGGTGGCGGCGGCGCTGCTGGTGGAGCAGGGCTTTGACGTGGTTGGGCTGATGCTGCGGCTGTGGGCCGAGCCGGGCGGCAAGGCCAATCGCTGCTGCACCCCGGACGCCATCGCCGATGCCCGGCGCGTGGCCGACGCGCTGAATATTCCCTTTTACGTGCGCGATTACAAAGACACCTTCAAATCGACCGTGGTTGATTTTTTTGTCGATGGCTACGCCAGCGGCGTTACTCCCAACCCCTGCATTGTTTGCAACCGCGACATCCGCTTTGACCGGCTGCTCAAAGAAGCGCTCAGTTTGGGCGGCGATTTTCTAGCCACCGGCCACTACGCCCGCGTTCACCACGCCGAAGACGGCAGCTATCAACTGCTCAAAGGGCTTGACCCGGCCAAAGACCAGAGCTACATGCTCT
>CAYOXS010000202.1:0-10597 GCA_964407935.1 uncultured Caldilineaceae bacterium | reverse complement strand
CGCAGCGAGCCAAAAAGGCATCGTAAAAGGCCATTTTAAACGGCACCCGGCTGTGATCGCGGCTGCCGTTGGGAAAGTAGCAATTTAACAGCACAAACTGCGGATACTCGGCGATGACTGTCCGACCTTCCTGGTCAAACTCGGCAATGCCCAGCCCAAATTGCACCGAAAGCGGCTCAGTTTTGGAAAACAGGGCGGTGCCGCTGTACCCTTTTTTCTGTTTGGCGCTGTTCCACCAGGTGTGATACCCCGGCGGCTGGGCCAGTTCCGCCGGGAGCTGGTGCGCCTCGGCCCGCGTTTCCTGCAAGCCGATAATATCAGGGTTGGCCTGCGCCAGCCATTCCAAAAAGCCCTTTTTATGCACCGCCCGAATGCCGTTAACATTCCAGGACAACAACGTCAGTTGGCTCATCGGCTCAATCCTCAAACTCTACCACGAGGGTCTGGCCGTTGAACGTGACCCGGTCGCCGGCCCGGAGCTTTTTTTTGCGGCGCGTTTCGACCGCGCCGTTCACCCGCACCTCGCCGCCCTGGATAACCAGTTTGGCCTGGCCGCCGGTGCCAACCAACCCCTGTACTTTTAAAAATTGATCCAGTTGAATTGTAGACTCAGATTGTTCCATAGCAATTTTTTACCCGGCATAGATTTAATGGATTGCACCATACTACAACTGTTGGCGACTGGCAAAACAACAAGTCGCTTTAAAACAAAAACAGCCGCGCCCCAAAAACAGCCGGTGCGGCTGGCAACGTCATCGATATTTTTGAAAATTAGCCGTTAAAACGATACGATAAAAGGGGGTCAGACGGCGGGGCATCGCCGTTTTGGGCAGATTTGGCCACCGCCGGATTTTTTACCTGAATGTCGTACACCAGCACAAAACCGGCCAGCCAGATGTGATCGCCGGGGAGCAGCGCTTTGCTCTCTCCCAACGGCAGCAATCCGCCGCGCAGCCGGGTGCCAAAACCGCTACCCATATCCTCGATGTGTGGCACACCGTTACGCCACTCAAGTTTGGCGTGCCGGCGCGATACCCGCTGGGCAATCGGGCCAAACTGCAGCAGGTCAATATCGGGCATAAAATCAATGCGGGCGTCGCTGCGGCCAATGATTATGGGCACGTTTGGCGTTAAACGGAACTTGCGCCCGGTCGCGGCGATCATTAAATTATGTCTGGCCCAGTCAGCCGAGCCGGCATTTTGCACCACCGGCGGCACCCGGTCGTAAACCATGCTGATCTGGCCAACCGTGATTTGGTCACCACTTTTTAAAGTAGGTGACGGGCCAAAGCCCAGCCGCTCGCTATTTAAAAACGTACCAGCCACGCTGCCCAAATCCTCAATGGTATGCTGCCCGTTTTTACCAACCAGCGAGGCATGCCGGCGCGAAATACAGCGGTGGTTGCGGTCCTCGTAGCCCAGGTCAACATCTGGCGGCACACCGATGGAAGGGTCAAAATGACCCAAAACCAGCGCGCCATCAACCGGCAGGACAATGTGCCGCCAGCTATCCTCAATGGTCAACCAGAACATATTCGCGCCGACTGGTTTGTTTTCTGATAAGGGGCGCAATCCGGTAACAAAATGCTTTTCCAGCGATTCTGGCACTTCTTCCGGGCCAATTCGGCGCGAGTCAACTTCTTCGTAGCCAACAAAACCATTAGACCTGGCTACCCGGCCGGTGGGTTCTACGGGAGACTGCTTTTTTCGCTGTTCCCGGGCCTGCTCCAGACGTTGACTCAAACCCCCGGCATTGGCCATCGCTTCGAGTTTTTTGGTTTCATCACGTTTATACTTGGCAATCAGGCAGTTGGTGTGTAACCGGCCCCACGTCGCCAGCGTATCAGTTTTGTTCTCAAAGGCGTGATACAACATCATTCTGATGCTGCTGGCGTGGACTCCTTCTTCAATACATCGGTTTCTTATGGGACATTTGCGGCAGTTTAACATCCATCGCTTCCTTCAACTCTATCCGTAGTGCCAGCCTTTATCGTCTCTATCTCGGTCAATGTGTCAGGCGAGTCCATTCGACCTGCTTTTAAGGAACAAAACGTAAATTCGATTTTGGTTAAGTGTCAGGATACCATAGTTGCATGGGAAAGAAATGTGAGAGACATAAGCAAAGAGTTAGAATCAGCAAAGGACCAGCTAACTGTAGACATAATCATTTGCCAACTTGGATAATTTTTTGTTCTCATTTATACTGTAAACAACGTTCACTACGTTTGCACTTTTCAAACTTCGCTCAAAATAGGACACGGATTTACACAGATGAAGCAAAAATTTTTCAGGAAAATTTGTGTAAATCTGCGAAATCTGTGTCCTGATTTAAAAAGTGCAGAGGTAGTAAACGTTAAAATGATTAGCGCACCACAAAAAACGGGTTACGAATTATGGACAGAAACGAGCGGTTTAGGGCGTCTTATGGGCGGGGAATTCCGTTGTTGGGCTACGGATTTATCTGGCTGGCCGGCACGTTGGTTATTCTGTCCGGGCTAAACCGGTTGTTTGCCAACAGCGAAGGATTGCTGTTTAACGTGCTGCTGGCCGTAATGGCCGCCGGATTAGTTGGTGGTATTGGCGGCGCAGCCGGTATGCTCAGGCGGCTGGGCCAGCACATCGCCATCGATGAGGATTTTTTAACGCAGTCTGTGGTGTTGTATTTTTTACAGCCCATCGCCGGAGTGATTAGCGGTGGACTGGTATTTGTTTTTATTGCCGTGCCCGGCAGCCTGCTGGTTAATTATGTGGCCCACGGGCAACTGATCGTCGCCCGGAGTTTTTCATCGGCCACGTTCACGGCCATTTATCTGCTGCTGGCCTGGACCGGCGGCTATTACCAGCAGCAGGTCTACCTCAAAATCAAATCGCTGTTGAAAAAACAGGCCGCCGCCGAAAAGAAAACCATCAACCTCGATGCGCCGTTTTCATTTAAAGTCTGGTATCGCCGCCAGCAAGAAATTTTCCGCTGGTCGTTTACCTGGGGTTTGTTTATTTTGTTTTACGCCGTGCTGTGGCTGGCCGTGCTGGTTTACAGCTACGTATGGGCCGAGCAATCTGTTTTGATGCCGAAGCCGGCGTCAGCTGTTTTGCCGATTGTGCTTTTGCTGGCCGCCTGGCCTACAGCCGCGGCCGGCGGCATTGGCGGCACGGTTAATTTACTCCACCGGTTGTATCAACGCGTATCTGATGAGCAGAATTTTGACCGGCAGGAATTGATGTGGTATCTGGTTCAGCCGGTGGTGGGGATTGTGTTTGGCCTGGCTTTGTATTTACTGGTGGCATCGGGGTATTTGGCGCTGCAACCCATTTTCAGCAGCCGGTCCAGTTTAATTGTCGATTTGCCGCCGGTGGTGATGCTGCAAATGCTGCTGGGCTGGATTGCCGGTTTTCGGCAGCAGTTGATCAGCGATCTGATTCTGAAACTGGTGGGCGATGTGGTGTCGTTCTTTAAACTGGTGCTGAAACTGGTTAATCCGTTGACGCTGTTTAACAAAACCAAGCGAGAACAAGTACTGGCCGAAATTGGCCGGCAGCATCAAATTTTCAAACCAATCGCCACCGGCAGTGGTTCAAACGATGGCGTCAAATGGTGGGCGCCCGATTGAACGACTGGTCAGCGCTTCATTCTTTGGTGAACAGGAACCTGCTAAAAAACGGCCGGTTTTTGGCCACAATTTTATACCCAAATTCGACAATCCAGATGAGTGGCGGCCATAATAGGGGACGCACCAGCCAGCGCGGATAACCAATCTCTGCCAGCACAAACAGCGCCGCCCGCCCGGCGCGGATAATCTGGCCATCGCGGGTGATGACGTGGACGGCTTGCCGGCAGGCATCCAAAAGCTGCGGCGTCATTGGCGGTGACGGGCATTTTTGAAACGGCACCGGCCAAAATTTATCACTGGCATCCTTGCGCCTGACCCAGGCGACAGACCGGCGTCAAAAGCCTCAATCACCGTCCCAAATAAGCCAGTGCTGGTGGGGTTGTTTACCGGACATTAATCGGTCATTCCAATTTTGGCCCGCAAAAGCGGGTTATTTTTTTGCAGCAAATAACGGTTATAACGCTGGCCATCGGCCGGGTCAATCACCGAAATAAAATCTGTGGCCAAATAACCGCGGGCAAAACAGGTTTCAAAAGCGGCCCGCACCCGCAGCCGCCAGTCCAGCGCCAAATCAAGGTTGGCGGCTTTAACCGGGTGAATATCGGCCACAGTCTCAAGCAGCAGCGATTCAGCCTGCAAATCAAAGCGGGTGTCAACAATGCGCCGTTCCAGCCCGCGACCGGTCAGCTCAAAAATCGGCTGCGCCGCCCCGATTTCCACCCGCGCCGGCTGGGCCAGATGTTCGCCCCGCACCCACCACTCCACCAGCAGCCGGTCCGTGGGCAGGCCGGCGTTCAACGTGCCAAAATCAGAGCCGTAAACATCCGGCAGGTAACGCCGGCTGACGGCTCGGAGTTTGTGCAAATTGAGGGTGGCGTTGGGGCCTTCCAGCGGGTCGTACGTCCAGGTGATGAGCGGCAGCCCCTGCTCAATGACCCGCTGCCGCTGGGCCAATTTAAGCGCCTGGGCCACCCCGTGCCACCGCCATTCCGGCCGCACGCCCATTGCCTGTGAGCATAGCTTCAGCGGGCCGCCCTTCTCCCGGCCCAAAAAACCCACCAGAAAGGCAATCATCGCCCCCGAGTCGGTATCAAATGCGCCGAGCACCGTGCCGCCATTGTGGGCAATGGTGTTGATAAGTGGCGGGTACAGGCCGAACATCGGCTCGCTCAGCCCCCAGATTTCCCGTTGCAGATGATGCACCTGCAAAATTTCATCGTATGCTACAAGATCGCGGATGGTGAAACGCATGCGCCAGTCTCCTCATGCAAAAACGCACAGATGATCCCATTTCTCTGTGCGTTAGTGCTGGCAGTAGAACCGGCGATATTATATCACAACCGGCGCTGATGGCGAAGATTCGGTCAGCCGGGGCTGGCGGCAAAGATTTCACGCTCAACGCCCAGCCAAAAATGATGGCGACGGATATAGCGGGCCGGCTTGATGGCGATACCGTTGACAGCGGTTACCTCCGGTGAAAATTCATCGACATTAACGTAACACACCGTGGGTTTTTGGTTCAGGCGCGTCTGGTATCGCTGCGCCGCCTGTTTAATTTTTTCGCCCAACTCCCGGTTGGGGGTGTTATCAAACCACAGTAATCCTTCGTGCATGGCTGTCCTCCTCAATCAAGTTGCAGCGCCCAACGGTTGGAATTTAACAGATGGATCAGATGCAGCAGTTGGCCGTCGCAGCGAACCCAGTAGTGATAGGCCATCTGGCGGGTGCGACATTCATTGACCGCGTCTACCTGGTACACCCGTCCCCGCCAGCTAAACCTGGCCGGGAACGTTTCAAATCGATACTCGAGCATGCTTACGTTTTCCTGCATCGGTTTACCCCTGATCCCAGAATGATGGCAAAAAATCGCCGACTGCATCCGTGTTTTCCTGGCCAATGACTTTAAAATCGCGGCTACCCGGTGATGGCGGGCCGGCCAGCAACGGCGGCGGCGCAGCGGGCATGCCGTAGCCGTTAGTGCCGTGACCGTTAACCACCACTACCGGCGGATACTGGCCAAAGCGAGCCTGCCCGGCCTGTAACTCGTACTGGCGGTCGCGCTGGCGCACCATCCAGACCATCAGCACCGTGGTTGGAATTGAGGCCAGCACCCCGCAGACAATGCCAATAATCACGGCCATGGCGTCGGCGCTGATACGGTAGCCAATAATTACCGCCAGTGTCACCGAAAACGCGACGGAAACGATTACAAAAAACTTTTTCATGCCTCACCTGTCCTTTTATTTTATCAGCCGCAGTTGGTGGCCCAACATCAACCCTAATCCGCGCCGTTTTTTCTTAAAATTGAGCGCCGCCTGATCGGTGGGGAGCGGCGCAGCACCCGATTGACCGTAAGTGCCGGTGGCAGCCAGCGCCGCCCGTTGAGGTTCGGGCGTCCACGCGGCAGGTACCCGGCCGGCCATTTTCATACGGCCGATAATCTGGCCAATTTCGCGCTCGCTCACATACGCCGCCTGAAAACGGGTAACATTACCTTTGACCACCAGCAAAAAGTCACCGCGCCCCAGCAATTTTTCCGCGCCGGTGCCAGGAATCCCGGCCGCAATTTTGGCGTCGTCGGCGCTGGCCACACTGCCCACCAACCGCACCGGAAAATTACTGCGGGTCAGGCTACCAATACTGGCCGCCAGCGGTTTTTGGGTGCAAGCGATAATATGCAGCCCGGCGCTGCGGCCGCGCTGGGTGAGTCGGGTCATCAACCGGTCCATCGCTTTGCCGCCCTGTTCCATCAAATCGGCCAATTCGTCAATAAAAATGACCACTCGCGGCTCGGAAATATTTTCGCGGTCACGGCGAATCATTTCCTCCACCATTTCACCCAGCAAAAAGATGGACTGATGCACATCGCTAACGGTAGGCCGCAGCAGGTGAGGCAGCACGTAGCCGCCTTCGCCAAAATGGACAAACGGGTCAAAGCCGTTGCCTTTGGGGTCGATGAATACCATCTGCACTTCGCCCAGCCGGTTGTACATGGCCAGCGACAGAGCCATGCTCCGGGCCAGCGCCGTTTTGCCCGAACCGGTTGTGCCGGCAATCAGCACGTGGGCCACATCCGGCGATGGCAGCCGCAGCAGCAGCGGCAGGCCGGATTCGTCCATGCCCAACACCGCGGTTTGTTTTGGCACTTCTTTGATGCGGCCAGTCAGGTTAAGCAGCCGGACTACCTGGCCATCCTCGCGCGGCACATCAACCTGCACCACCGCCCCCTGGCGCGAAACCCGCACTCGCTGCGCACCCAGCCGCAGAGCAAACTCTTCGGACAGGTTGATGATTTTGGCGATTTTAGAGGCGATTTCCGGCGCAATCTGGTAGCTGACCCAACGCGGTGTGACCACGCCGCCGGTTACCCGGCCGGGCACCCGATGGCTGGTCAGCACCATTTCAATTTGGTCGGCCTGATATTCCAGGACCCGGCGCATATGCATCTCCGCAGTAAGATTATTGGGTTGGGCAAAATAGTTTGAATATTCAAGCATGGCCGGTTTTGTTTGTTATTGTTTGATGAACGGCAGGCCACACCTAAACATCACCAGCCATTTATCCGTTCTGCCGAATGACTGCCACAACTTTACCCCTGATTTCCACGTCGGCCGCTTTGAGCACCATGTCGGCGTGGGCCGCGCTCACCGACTTTAACCGCACGCGGCCGTTTTCGCGAAAGTAGCGTTTCAGGCTGATCTGGTTTTTCTTTGGCAGCCGGATGGCCACCAATTCGCCATCACTGGCCTGATTCTGCCCCTGCAAAATAACAATGTCACCCCGGTTAACAAAACCGTCGGCAAATGTACCGCCACCGAGCGCGAACAGGTTACCGTCATTTGTTACGCAGTTTACGGTCAGTTCCAACACATCGGCCGGGCTGAGCAGTGCCAGCGAGGCGTCCTGCCGCTCAGCCACCGCCCCGGCCAGCGGCAACTGCTGGGAGCGGTCGCTATTTTTTAACTGAATCCCCCGCGGCGTGTTGGGCCCCCGCGCAAGCAGGTGGGCGGTTTCTAACACCGGCAAAAGATAATTGTCCAATGATTTGGAACTGAGGTTGTGACCGGTTTTGATTTCTTCATAAGTGGGGGGATACCCGCACTCGCCAACAAAATTTTCAATAAACGCCAGCATCTCCGCTTGTTTGTCGCTAATGCCTGTCATTTTTCTGGCTCCGTCACCTTTAGTAGAATAGCAAGCTTTAAAATAAAGTAGAACGTGCGTTCTATTTAGAATTATACCAGAACACACGTTCTACTGTCAAGCGTTATTTATTGAAATTCAGCTTAAAAATTGAGGGTAAAAAAAGTACGTCCCGGGCGGGACGTACCAAACACAGCAATTACAGAGCAGACAGGAGCAAACATTATTCCAGTTGGCGCAAAACTGCAACCACCCGGCCTTTGATCTCGATCTTATCAGGGTCAACATAAATGGGTTGCATCGTCTGGTTTTCTGGCTGCAACCTGATGCGTTTGCCTTCGTGGAAGAAACGTTTAAGGGTTGTTTCTTCCTGCTCGGTCAGCCAGGCGGCAACCATGTCGCCGTTGTTGGCGCTTTGAGTGTGGCGCATAATCACAATGTCGCCGTCATTGATCAGCGCATCGATCATTGAAGTTCCCTGCACTTCCAGCGCATAAATATCTTTGTCGGTGGGCAGCATGTCCCGGGGCACGTCAATGGTGTCGCCGCTGTCGGCAATACTGTCGGCGAAGACAAGCAGCGGTTCACCGGCGGCAATCCGGCCGAGCATTGGCACTTTAACCAGATTGGCGGCCATTGTGGTCAACCCTTCCAGCCCTTGATCCAGCCGAATCCCCCGCGATACGGTTCGGTCCCGGGTAATGAGGCCGGCCCGCTGTAAGGCATCGAGGTTGTAATTAACCACCGATGTTGAGCTGATATTTACCGCTTTGCCAATTTCCCGGATGGTAGGCGGGTATCCATTATCCAGGGTAAATGATTTTACAAATTCCAATATTTTTTGTTGGCGTTCTGATAGACTCATTGTATTTGCTCCCTGAAAACGGCCATTTGTTCCGACCATTTGTGCTGTTTTGAGAGATTATACCACGAACGTGCGTTCTATGTCAAGTTTGATTTTTATTTTTTGTTTGCCAAAAATATACCGGGGTTTTCTTTGTGAATAATTATACAATTTATCTTCGTCCGGTTTGACTCACTTGCCACTCATCTCTATACTGCAAGCTGATAATTTATGCAGTATTACTTTATGTAACCTTAAACCCAACGGCGTTTGGAGATATGTGCCAACGGAGGCCCCCAATCATCCAGCCTGAAGTTAGATTTTGATCATTTTTTAGTATTAGAAAGGAATAAGTTTGTGACACGCATTTTGAACAAATCCCTCCGCAGCAAGGTTATGAGCGCCGAAGACGCCGCCGCCCTCATTACAACCGACGTTAATGTGGGTATGAGCGGCTTTACGGGAAGCGGCTACCCCAAAGCCGTGCCGCGAGCGCTGGCCCTGCGCATTGCCAACGCTCACATGGAAGGCAAGCCATTTCAAATTGGCGTTTGGACCGGCGCGTCTACCGCCCCGGAACTGGATGCCGCCCTGGCTATGGTTGATGCCATGCGCCTGCGCCTGCCCTATCAATCAGAACCGGTAACCCGCAAGCGGATCAATGCCGGCGATATTGAATACATTGACCTGCACCTGAGCCATGTACCGCAGTACGTGAGCTACGGTTTTTTGGGCAAGCTTGATTTTGCCATTGTCGAAGTTACCTCTATTAAGGAAGACGGGCAGTTAGTTCCGGCCAGTTCATTGGGCAACAACAAAAGCTGGCTGGACCACGCCGAAAAAGTGATCATCGAAGTTAACTCGTGGCAAAATGAAAAACTTGAGGGCATGCACGATGTGTATTACCAGTCGGTTACCCCGCCGCACCGCAAACCCATCCCCATTTGCCGCGCCGACGAACGCATTGGTCAGCCCTATCTGCGCTGTGATCCTAACAAAATTGTGGCCATTATTGAAACCAGCGATGGCGACCGCAACAGCCCCTTTACCCCGCCCAATGACGTTTCATACCGCATTGCCGAC
This sequence comes from uncultured Caldilineaceae bacterium, assembly GCA_964407935.1. Classification (GTDB taxonomy): domain Bacteria; phylum Chloroflexota; class Anaerolineae; order 4572-78; family J111; genus J095. The sequence goes on along the minus strand of CAYOXS010000202.1, from coordinate 919 downwards.
CATATTCTGGACTTTTTGGAGCATGAAGTAAGCAAAGGCCGCCTGCCCGACAAATCCCTCCTGCCGCTTCAATCCGGCGTGGGCAATATTCCCAACGCGGTGTTGATGGGGCTGCAAAAAAGCCGCTTTGAAAATATGACCTCGTACACCGAGGTGATTCAGGATGGCATGCTCGATATGCTTGAATCCGGCACGTTGCGCGCGGCCTCGGCCACGGCATTTTCGCTCAGCCCGGAAGCCCTGCAAAAATTCAACAACAACATCGACTTTTTCCACGACAAGATCATTCTGCGCTCCGTGGGCATCAGCAATCACCCCGAAGTTATCCGCCGGCTGGGTGTGATTGCCATGAACAGCCTGGTTGAAGCCGATATTTACGGCAACGTTAACTCAACCCACCTCATGGGCACGCGCATTCAAAACGGCGTCGGCGGCTCCGGCGACTTTGCCCGCAATGCCTTCCTGTCGATTTTTATGACGCCTTCAACCGCCAAAAACGGGGCGATTTCGGCGATTGTGCCGATGGTTTCTCACGTTGACCACACTGAACACGATACCCAGATTCTGGTCACCGAATACGGCCTGGCCGACTTGCGCGGCCTGTCGCCCAAACAGCGGGCCAAAGTGATCATCCAAAAATGCGCTCACCCGGATTTCCGGCCGGCGCTGCAAGAATATTACCAGCGCGCGCTCAACATGTCGCCGGGTAAACAAACCCCGCACCTGCTTGAAGAAGCTTTTAGCTGGCACACCCGCTTTTTGGCCACCAACTCAATGAAGCCCCGCTCCAACGGCCAGGGCTAAACCAAACAACACAAAAAAAGGGTGCGGCGAATTCGCCGCACCCTTTTTTTGTTGGCCCCGGAAATTAACCGTTATTTGTGATCGTCCGAATGCTCGTCTTTACTGCTATCATCGC
>CAYOXS010000201.1:9059-10659 GCA_964407935.1 uncultured Caldilineaceae bacterium | reverse complement strand
AATTGAAGGAGATACCCGTGGAAAAGTTTGAACAACTGAAGCAGCTCGTGCTGGATGCCGAAGCGGATGTGCGCAAATTTGAAGCCGGCAACAAAGCCGCCGGCACCCGCGTGCGCAAAGCGATGCAGGATTTGAAAAACCTGGCGCAGGAAATTCGCGTCGAAGTTCAGGACAAGAAAAACCAGGGCTAAACTGGTCTATTCTCTTGCCAAAAGCAAAGCGCCCGCTCATCACGGGCGCTTTTGCTTTTGGGGGGAAAGTGTAAACCGGAGGTTGAGGTGCAAGGTGTGCTGGCTCTGTTTTTGCTGATATTGGGCGCGGGCCAACTGGTTGCGGTGCTGCTGCGGCTCGATGGCCTGTCGCTGGCGGGAAGCAGGCGTTGGGCCGGGCTGGCGCTGGCGCTGGCGTTGCTGGCGTTGGGCTGGCTGCTCTTTGTCCCGACGGCGTGGCTGTGGCTGGCGGCTGTGCCGCTGGCGGGGCTGGCGGTGGGGCTGCTGCTGTGGGGCGGCTCGATTATTGCGCCGGTCGTCCATCCCAACTCGCTATACGCGGCCGCGCACCCGGCCCACGGCGGCAGCCAACGGGTAGCCATCCCCGATGGGCAACACCAGATTCCCGGCCTGCTGCTTCGCCCGCCGGCTTGCGCCGGCGACCTCGGCGTGGGGGTGTGTCTGGTGCCGGGCGCGGGTGATACCAAAACCTTTTTCAAGTGGCGGCTGGTGTGGCGGCTGCTGGCCGAGGGGTTTACGGTGCTGACCATCGATCCGCCCGGCCACGGCGATGACCGCCACCACCCGCTGGATTACCCGGATTGCCTCTCGACGGTGCCGGCGGCGGCGGGCTATTTGCGCCAACTGCCGGGTATTGCGGCGGTGGGCGTGATCGGCATCAGTTTGGGCGGGGCGCTGGCGATTGAGAGTTTGGTTCGGCAGCCGGACACGCCGGTGGCGGCGCTGGTGGTGGCCGGCACGCCCATCAGCTTGAATTACACCCGCCGCTTGTTTTATATTGAACTGTTCAACACCCTGTGCAGCCGGACCGGGTTGTCGTTATTTCGTGAAATGTCGGCGCAGCAGGTGTGGCAAACGTGGAAAAGCGGCGGCTATCGCAGCCGGTACAACGTCTCGGAGTTGCTGGCGCTGCTGCGGCCCGTGGAAAATATTGGCCGGTTGCGGCTGCCGCTGCTGCTGGTATACAGCCGCCGCGATCACATTGCGCCGCCGGAACACGCGCGCTGTTTGCAGCAGGCCGCGCCGGCAGCAGACCTTATTGAGTCGGCGCGGGCCAGCCACGTACTGCTGACGCTGGAGCCGGGCACCAACCGGCAAATTGTGGCCTGGCTGCGGCAGCAGTTAACTTAACTTTGCCCTTCCTCCTATGCCTCAATTCAGGGTTATCGTTACCTATAAACCTGTCAGTTTGTGGGTAGACCGCCCCCACCCCCTACCCCCGCCCCTATTTTGGGGAAGGGGGGGCAGGGGGGTGAGGGTATTGCTATTTTACCCCTCAATAAAAAAATCCCCTGCCACCGCATAAGTGGCAGGGGATTTTTGGGCAGAGGGGAGTTGAGTTAGTAATACGTCCGGCCATCGGGCATGAT
>CAYOXS010000201.1:0-8959 GCA_964407935.1 uncultured Caldilineaceae bacterium | reverse complement strand
AGTTGATACAGTTCTTTTTGGGTAAATTCCATAGTGGTTTTTATTTCCTGGTCAATTGATTTAGGTCAAGTCCATCTGAAGAGGATTGCCGGCGGCGGGAGCCGGCAACGGTGGCCTCCAGGGCGAATTTTTTGTGCAACTGCCAGGGCGCAGTGTCTGCGTCTCGGACGAGTAGTTCCATATGCATTACTCTGAATACAAATTTGGGTTCAAACTGGCGCAACACCTCTTTGGCCTGGTTGGCGTCGGCTTCTGTGGCAACCTGCCCAAATTCAATGTGCGGCCAGATGATGCGGTTGGGCTGGGCCAGATAGGCCAGCGGGTCCGTGAGCACGTGCTGGCGCAGGCTGGCAACCTCGGATTTGCCGCCAATCAGCGGCAGCCGCAATTGAAACCCGCCCTGATACGGGTGAACATCCCAACCGACAACCGAAACTTTGATCGGCGCGTGAGCCTGCCCAATCTCGCTCAAATGCTCAAACAATGCAGCCGTCTCGCCGGTAAAAACAAAGGGCGGGACCACCGAAATGTGCGGCGGGATGGTATCAACCTGGGTATCGTACAGTTGGCGATAAGGCCGCAGGGCAGCGGCCAGATCGTCGGGAATGGGAGCTGTCAACAAATACATAGGCGCTCTCCATAAGCATGATGACATGTATTATAACTTAAGCGAGCAAAGTCGCAACCGATACCGGCTTTGTTGTTAAGGTGCCGGGACATATCCCTGCGACACAGCGTAGGCCGCCGACAGCGCCAAAGTGTTGGTGAGCATATGCATTAAAATTGCCGGCCAGATTGAGCCGGAAATTTTGTACAGGTAGGCAAAAATCAGCCCCAAAATAAAAATGGGAACGATGGACGTTGGCACCACATGGGCCATGGCAAACAGGCCGGAGCTAACCACCGCCGCCGCTTTCCAGCCCCAGCGATGCTGCAAGCCCGTAAACACAAAACCGCGAAAGAAGACTTCTTCAACAAATGGAGCTACCAGCGCCCCGCCCAGTACCAGCACCAGTGGAAATTGGGTGCTGTTAAACATAATGGCAATGTCCGGCTGCATGCTCAGGTCAAACACGGCCAGCAACGCCGAGTAAATCAGGTTAAACAGCAGCGAAGCCAGCATTAGCCCGCAACCAAGGCCAACCGCCGCCGGCCGAAACCGGCGCAGGCCCAAATCGGCCAGGGTGGCGCGGTATTTGTGCAGCGCCAAATACCACACCGGCAGCAGTAGCAGCACGGTGCCAAAAATAACAACGATGCCGGGGTCGAGCGGCAGGCCGGCCAGTTTGCACATCTGGCCCAGCAGCACAATGGTGGCCATCCAGCCCACAAAAAAGACCAGCGCCCAGGCCACATCGACGGCCGTCCACGGGGCCAATACCGGCGCTTGTTGAGTTGAGTTTTCCGGTTGATAATCCATGCAAATTTCCCGTCGGTATGGTACACCGTTTTCTACTGCATGAAAAATTTTGATGATTAGTCGGGGGTGGTTGTTTTGTGCTACAATTATCAGCCTACTTGTTATCCAGGTGTAACCGCCGTTGATCATCGCCCAACACGCCATTTTTCGATTAGCGCTCCGCAACCTGTTTGCCCGCAAACTGCGCACCCTGCTCACCCTGGGCGGGATTGTGCTGGGCGTGGCCGTGGTGCTGGCCATCAACATCACCAACGACAGCACGCTCGACTCCGTGCGGACGGTGTTCAACGAGGCGTCGGGCCGGGCCAATCTGGTGATTACCGACAGCAGCGCCGTGCCGGAAGATTTTTCGCCGGGCGTGCTGCGCCAGGTGGAACGCACTCCCGGCGTGGCGGCGGCGGCGCCTTCGGTGAACCGCACCACCCTCACCGTGCAGCAGGCCGCTGAGTGGGGATTGGCGCTCAGCGTGGCCGGCGCGGCCGGAGCCAACGATCTGCTGGTGATGGGCGTGCAGCCCGACGTGGACCGCACCGTGCGCGATTATGAAATTGTCGACGGGGCGTGGCTGCCGCAAAAAGAGCGCCGGGCCTATCAGGCGCTGCTGGTAAAGGATTTTGCCGACAGCGAGGGCTATCGGCTGGGTGATGATCTGGATATTTTGGTTGGCGACAACCGCGAAGAGACGCTGGAAATTGTGGGCTTCATCGCCAAACAGGGGCCGGGGCTGCAAAACGATGGCGCAGTGGCCGTTGTGCCGCTGGATACGGCCCAGCGCCTGTTTGAACTGGGCGGGAATATTGATCAGATTGACGTGATTTTGGAGCAGCAACTGGCCGAAAACGCGGCGGCGCTGGCTCGCGCCCGGCAGAGCCTCCAGCAAAAACTGGGCAGCGATTTTGCGGTGCAGTACCCGGCCTCGCGCGGCGACGTGGTGGCCAAACAGTTGCAGAGCTACCAGTTGGGTCTCAACTTTTTTAGCGCGGTGGCCCTGTTTGTGGGCGCGTTTCTCATTTACAACACCTTTACGATGACCGTGGTTGAGCGCACCCGGGAAATTGGCATGCTGCGCACGCTGGGCATGCTGCGCCGGCAAATTGCCGGGCTGGTGCTGACCGAGGCGCTGCTGCTGGGAATGCTCGGTTCCGGGCTGGGGGTGGGCTTTGGGCTGCTGCTGGCGCGAGGCTTGATGCGCAGCGTGCGGATTATCAGCGGCAGTGACCCGGTAGCAATGGCCGTGCCCGCCGATGGCCTGCTGCTGTCGCTGCTGGTGGGGTTGGGGGTAACGCTGGTATCGGCGGTGCTGCCGGCCCGGCGGGCCAGCAAAATCTCGCCAATGGAGGCGCTGCGCATCAGCGCCAGCCCGCCCCAGCCGCTGCTCGGCGAAGCGGGCTGGCTGGTGGGGGCGCTGCTGGCGGCAATCTCGCTGACTACCATTTACCTGATTCCCATCCCGGAGGCCATTAAAGCCTACGTCGGCTTTGCCAGCATTTTTATTTTGCTGTTGGGAGCGACACTGATTGTGCCGGCCACGGTTAACGGGCTGGAGCGCACGGTGCGGCCGCTCATCACCCGCGTTTATCGCGGCGAGGGCCGGTTGGGGGCCAGCAACGTGCGCCGGGCCAAAGCGCGCACGGCGCTCACCGTGGCCGCGCTGATGATCGGCATTGCCATGATCATCGGCATCCAGTCGATGACCCGCAGCTTTGAGTCGGAAATTGACCATTGGGTGCAAACCGCGCTCGGCGGCGATTTGTATGTGCGCTCGCCGCTGCCGCTGCGCGAGGAGTTTGGCACCCGCCTGCTGGCCGAACCGGAGGTGGCCGCGGCCAGCCCCATCACGTTTTACCGCACCCGGCGCGTGCCGCCGGATGGCGACCCGGACAAGTTTGACCGCATTTTGTGGGTCGGTATTGACCCGGTGACGTATCCACTGGTGGGCAGCTACGTGTTTGCCGACCCGGAAACCCGGCAGGCTGAGGTGATGGCCCGGCTGGCGCAGGGCGGCGCGGTGATCATCAGCACCACTCTGGCCGATCGTTACGGCATCGGCGCGGGCGATGTCATCACTCTGGAAACCCGGCGCGGCTATCAGAATTTTGAGGTGGCGGCGGTGGTGGTTGAGTTTTCGAGCCAGGGATTTACCATTCAGGGCAGCCGGGCTGATGTGGAGCGTTTTTTTGGCCGGCGCAAGGCCGACCAGTTTATTTTGCGGGTCAAGCCGGGGGTCGATGTGCCGGCCGCGGCCCAAAAACTGGAAGAACGGCACGGCACGCGCAACCATATTGTGGTTGAAACTACCGAGGATTTCCGGCAGCGGGTGAACGATGTGACCCGCCAGTCGTTTGCCCTGTTTGATGTGCTGGGGCTGATTGGGGTGATTATCGCCGGGCTGGGGGTAATCAACACGCTGCTGATGAACGTATTTGAGCGGCAGCGCGAGATCGGCGGCCTGCGCAGTTTGGGGATGACCCGGCGGCAGGTGGCCCGCATGATTCTGGCCGAAAGCGGAACGATGGGTTTCATCGGCGGGGTGTACGGCATTTTATTCGGGCTGGTGCTGTCAAACATTTTTATCAAGGGCATCGAGGGGGTGGCCGGCTACACCCTCACCTACTATTTTCCGCCGGAATCGTTGCTGATCAGCGCGGCGATTGCGCTGCTGGTGTCGCAGGGAGCGGCGCTTTATCCGGCCTGGAAGGCCAGCCGGGTGCGCATTGTCGAGGCCATTCAGCACGAGTAAGTGGCCGCCAAACAAAAAGGACGCCGGTTTTACGGCGTCCTTTTTGTTTGGCAAACGAGATTTGCTCTATTTGGCGTAATCCACGGCGCGGGTTTCGCGGATAACCGTCACCTTGATCTGGCCGGGATATTCCAGGCTTTCTTCTACCTGCCGGGCAATATCTTTTGACATTTTGATGGCCAGAAAATCGTCTACTTCTTCCGGGCGGACAATGATGCGTATTTCGCGGCCGGCCTGAATGGCAAACGATTCTTCCACACCGCTGAAAGAGTTGGCCACTTCTTCCAGCGCCTTGATGCGTTTAACATAATTTTCCAGGCTTTCGCGGCGAGCGCCGGGGCGAGCGCCGGAGATGGCATCGGCAATTTCAACAATCACCGCCTCCAGCGATTCCTGCTCTACTTCGTGGTGGTGCGAGGCCACGGCGTTGATCACTCTGGGGTTAACCCCGCAGCGCTTGCAGATGTCGGCGCCAATGATGGCGTGCGGGCCTTCAACCTCGTGGTCAACGGCCTTGCCAATATCGTGCAGGAGGGCGGCTTCGCGGCACAACTCCACGTCTGCGCCTACTTCATTGGCAATGATGACCGCAATCCGCGAGGCCTCGATGGCGTGGGCGTGCTGGTTTTGGCCGTAGCTGGTGCGGAATTTTAACCGGCCCAACAACTTGACAATGTCTGGATGCAGCCGGCGCACGCCGCTTTCGTACACGGCGCGTTCGCCTTCTTCAATGATGGTTTGGTTAACTTCTTCGCGGGCCTTGCTGACCAGTTTTTCAATGCGGGCCGGGTGAATGCGGCCATCGGTAATCAGCCGGCTCATGGCCAGCCGGGCCACTTCGCGCCGCACCGGGTCAAAGCCGCTCAAAATGATGGCTTCGGGCGTGTCATCAACAATCACATCAACGCCGGTGGCGTTTTCAAAGGCGCGAATATTGCGCCCCTGGCGGCCAATGATCCGGCCTTTCATATCGTCGCTGGGCAGCGGCACCGCCGAAACCACCGTTTCAGACACCTGATCCGAGGCTACCCGCTGCATGGCCATCACAATAATATCGCGGGCTTTACGGTCGGCTTCCTGTTTGGTGTCGGCTTCTACCTGGCGGATAACCCGCACCATATCCTGCCGCGCTTCATTTTCAACCATTTGCAGCAGTTCGCCTTTGGCTTCGTCGCGGGTCATCGCCGAAACCCGTTCCAGTTCGGCCATGCGCTGGGCGCTCAATTTGTCAATTTCATTGGCTTTCCTGTCCATCTGGCTCTGGCGCTTGTTGAGCACCCGTTCCCGCTTTTCCAGATTTTCCAGTCGTTTGTCCAGGCTTTCGTGCCGTTTTTGCAGCCGTTCTTCCTGGCGCTCACCCTCTTTTCGTTTTCTAACGGCTTCCTGTTCAACTTCATCCCGCAGTTGAATGGCTTCTTCTTTGGCTTTGACAATTAACTCTTTGGCTTCGGCTTCGGCTTTGGCCAGAATTTCATCGGCCTGTTCCTGGGCAGATTTTACCTTTTTATCAGAAATATTTTTATGGTAAAAATACCCAACACCAAAGCCGGCCGCAACGGCAATTAGGGCTTCGATGGCAAAGATAACAATACTTTCCATATGGTAATCCTCTTTCTGTGTTGTTAAGAGTGTGTGGGCGCAAGAGGAGTCTGATAGGTCCACACAAAAAACAAAAACTGCAATGCAGAGCATTACAGCTTTGGCAATAGAAAACGATTTTGTTCAAAGGTGGACTTAGATTATCTCAACAAAACAGCGGTAAATTTATATAACTTTTGTGACAGTAACATCGAGGTTAACGGTAGTTTGCTGCGTCGCTACCAAGCAACATTGCTTTTTACAGCAAATGTCCTCAGAAATTTTACATAAATTTTCCCGCGCAAGACTGTTGATCGGTTAGCAAAACTGACTCAACCTGATTAAGTTTTGGGCTGAACAGCTAATTTGAGATAAATCTAAACCGGCACCGCGTACCGGGCCTGAACTCAACGATTCTTTGCTGCTGACTGGATTGCTAGCTGTTTAATAGACTCTGCTAAAAATAAATTTCTAAAAGCCTTCAGGTATCGCTGAACTATCTAAACGGTCAATCACTCCATCTGTTAGGCTGCCGACTCTTTTGAAACAGCCGAAGTCTGCAGGGGTAACGCATATTTTTCTCTGATTTTATTTTCTATTTCAAGCGCCATTTCGGGGTTTTCGGCCAAAAAGATTTTGGCATTTTCCCGGCCCTGAGCCAGCCGCGTGTCGCCGTAAGAATAAAACGACCCGCGTTTGTCAATAATTTCTTCTTCTACAGCGATATCGACAATATCGCCAATTTTGGAAATGCCTTCGTTATACATAATATCAAATTCGGCAACTTTAAATGGGGGGGCAACCTTGTTTTTTTTCACGGTAACGCGGGTTCTGTTACCGATCACGTCGCCTTTATCTTTGATGCCCTGTATCCGCCGAATATCCAGCCGCACCGAGGCGTAAAATCGAAGGGCCATACCGCCGGTTGTGGTTTCCGGGTTGCCAAACATCACCCCGATTTTTTGGCGAAGCTGGTTGGTAAAAACAACAACGGTGTTGGTAGACTTGATCGCGCCGGTGAGTTTGCGCAGCGCCTGGCTCATCAGCCGGGCTTGCAGCCCCATATGCGAGTCGCCCATGTCGCCCTCAATTTCAGCCCGCGGAACCAAAGCCGCCACCGAGTCTACCACCACAACGGAAAGCACCCCGGACCGAACCAGCGCTTCTGTAATTTCAAGAGCCTGTTCGCCGGTATCTGGCTGCGACACATACAAATCTTCAATTTTGACACCACATTTTTGGGCGTAGGTGGGATCCAGGGCGTGTTCAACATCTACAAACGCAGCGACGCCGCCCTGTTTTTGCGCTTCGGCAATAATGTGCTGGCAGAGGGTTGTTTTTCCGGAGCTTTCGGGGCCGTAAATTTCTACAATGCGGCCTTTGGGCACACCGCCCACGCCTAAAGCAATGTCCAGCGCCAGCGAGCCGGTAGGAATAGACTCAACCTGCAAGTGTTGCGCGTCGCCCAGCTTCATAATTGCCCCATCACCAAACCGTTTTTTCAGGTTGGCCAGGGTCGTTTCCAGGGCTTTGGCCTGTCCGTTATTTGCCATTAAGGGTGACTGACTCCAACAAAAATATGCTTTTTGGCTTAAACAAGATACTGATAGGCGCTTTTGCCTGATTTTAGCCGATAGGTTAGTTTACACTATCAAGCATTAAATTGCAAGCAAAATCATTGGTTAGTTTTTTATGTTCTTATCAACATTGAACATTAATCTGTAAATTCAAACGCAACAAAGGCTGCGGTATTGCAATGTCGGCAGCCTTTGTATGGGAATTGGTTATAACTTGGTTAGAATCTTGTTCGCCTGATTTTACATTTTTGTAGCAACAAATATACTCATCTATTCTGGCCCCGGATATTTCAGGTAACTAGGTGTGACACCGGGCTATTGGTTTGAGTGTTTAGGCCATCGTTCTTGGGTGTAGGGGGGAACTCAAATACAACCGGCACATTGATTAGCCATCTTGGGTCATATACAACGTTTATTAAGGTATGTTAAACTATCACTAAGTGCCGGATATTAGTTATGACTCAATTTCAGCAGCCAGGATACGTCCATTCGCCTGCCGAACAATATCGACCGGCCCCCCCGAGCAAGGAGAAAGAAATGCCTATAGAACCAACTGTGCAAGCGGCGGTAGACAAACGGGTTGATTTACTTAGAAACGTGCCGGTGTTTGCCAATCTTAACGACACAGAGTTACTAAAACTCAGCAAAGACCTTCGCCTGAAATCTTACGCAAAAAATCAGGTGATCTTTCATCAGGGTGATCATGGCCAGGAGTTATATATCATCTTGAAAGGGAAAGTTCGTATTGTAAAAATTACTCCCACAGGCGACGAGACAACCTTGTTGATTTTTGCCCAAAATGATGTTTTTGGTGAGTTTGCAGTCATTGATGGCAACCCTCGGGCGGCTACCGCGCGGGCAATTGAGGATACGCAGTTGTTGGCGCTGACCAAAACCCAATTTGATACGCATTGCCTGACCATGCCGGAGTTAGCCAAAGGAATGACCCGTTTGCTAACAGGTAAACTGCGCTGGACAATTGCCTATGCGGAAGCTATTGCTCAGTATGATGTTGCCGCGCGATTGCTGCACCTGCTCCTGTTGTATAACGAAAAGTTTGGGCAGGCGCAAGACTCCAACGGGCGTTATCTGCTTGATCTGTCCATGCGTCAGGCCGAGTTGGCCTCGCTGGTGGGCGCCCGCCGCGAATGGGTGAGTCGAATTTTGCAGGATTGGCGCAAACGCGGACTCATCGAGTACGATTCTGGCAAAATTCTTATTTTGGACCTGCCCAGAGTTGAGGCGGAACGCAACCAGCGCATTGCCGGGGTGTCGTCGGTTTGGTAAGGTACAATTACTGTCAAATTAAACGGGACTATGCCTTTAATCCAAAAAAGCCACTGGTTCGGTGGCTTTTTTGGCTATGGGTAAACTCTTATCCTCCCCAGGTGTGGCCTTCCAGGAATAGAGTCTGTTTGTGTTTTTTCATCGGTTTGGAGTCGCTTTCAATTTTTGTGCCGTTAAAGAACGCTATCTCAACCGCTCCAGGAATTGCCGGTGGGTTTTACTTTTTCTACTTTCTTGGCTTTCATGGTGATCTCCTTGATGGCTAACAGCTTTTGGTTACTTTGCTTCGAGTCCTGATCTCAACCGCTCCAGGAATTGCCGGTGGGTTTTACTTTTTCTACTTTTTTGGCTTTCATG
>CAYOXS010000200.1:4597-10717 GCA_964407935.1 uncultured Caldilineaceae bacterium | reverse complement strand
GCCGAACAACGGGGCGACCTGTACGCCAAAGTGGTCATCACCCTGCCAGAAAATCTCACCGACGAAGAAATTGAACTTTTTGAGGAGCTGGCCGATATTCGCGGCCTGTAAAACCTCCTCCGGCAAAATATTTTGAGCGCCCAACCACCGCCGTCTGCCAATCAACAAAAAATTGCCACCCCCGAAGCCGCCGGCATGGCCCGCGCGGCTTCATTAATTGCTTTGGGTAATATTGCCAGCCGGCTGCTGGGGCTGATCCGAGAAACCGTTATCGCCAGCCTGTTTGGCGCTACCGGCCTGGTATCGGCGTTTAGAGTGGCGCAGATTATCCCCACCATGCTGTACGATTTACTGGTGGGCGGCATGGTCAGCAGCGCCCTGGTACCCGTTTTTTCTGAACAGGCCGAGCGCGACCGGCACTCGCTGTGGCAACTGGCCAGCATCCTGCTGAGTTTGATGGCGCTGGTGATGATCGGGGTGGTGCTGGCCATCGAACTGGCCGCGCCGCAAGCCGCCTATTTAATGGCCAGCGGCTTTGACGCCGCCCTGCTGGTCGAAACCGCGCGCCTGATCCGGTTAACAACCCCGGCCGTTCTGTTTTTGAGCCTGTCCGGCATTGTCACCGGCCTGCTGTACGCCTTAAAACGATTCACATTGCCGGCGTTTACGGCCAGCGTATTTAACGCCTCAATTGTGGCGGTGGCCCTGATTGGCGCGCTGGGCTTTGGCTGGGGCATCGAGGCGCTGGCCTACGGGCTGCTGCTGGGCGCGTTTTTGCAGGTGATGCTCCAACTGCCGGCGCTTGGCGACGCCCGGCTGCGTTTTTCGCTGAACTTTCATCACCCGGCCCTGCGCCAGATCATTAAACTGGGGCTGCCGATTATTTTGGGGCTGGTTATCAGCCAGGTGGCCATTGCCCTGGACCGCAACCTGGCCTCGCGCACCGGCGAGCAGAGCATTGCCTGGATGCAGTACGCCACCACAATTATTCAGTTCCCGCTGGGTCTCATCTCCGCGGCGATCTCACTGGCAATTTTACCCACGCTCTCGCGGCAAGCCGCCGCCGCCCGCACCGACAGCCGCCGGTTGACGCCGTTTGTCGACACGCTCGGTTCCGGGCTGCGCATGGTGCTGGTGCTCATCATTCCGGCAACTATCGCGCTGCTGGTGCTGGCCGAGCCGGTGGTGGCGCTGCTGTTTCAGCGCGGCCAGTTTTCCCCGGCCGACACCCAACAAACCACGCTGGCGCTGCGGCTGTATCTCGTCGGCCTCACTTTTGCCGCCATCGATCAACCCCTCATTTTTGCTTATTACGCCCGCCAAAATACGCTCACGCCGGCGCTGGTGGGGCTGCTGGGAGTGGGCTTTTACCTGGCGGCGGCACTGCTGCCCACCCTGTTTCGGCCACTGCAGATGACCGATCTGGTGCTGGCCAACAGCGTGCAGCTCACCGGCCACGCGCTGGTGATGCTGTGGCTGGTCAACCGCCTCACCTCGCTGGGCGGCCAGCATCTGCTCGCCACCACCGGCAAGGCGCTGCTGAGCGCCGGGCTGATGGGGCTGGTACTCCGGGTTGGCCTGCCGCTGGCCCAAACCATTCTGCCCGGCGATTCGCTGCTCAACCGGGCGGTGCTGGTGGGCGTACTGGTGGCGCTGGGCGGCGGTGTTTATTTTGGCGCGGCAGTCCTGCTCAAAATTCGTGAGCTGAGCCTGATTGTCAATTTGCTGCGACGCTTTGTGCCGCACCGACTCCGCGCCCGGCTCCCGTGACTCCTCATTTGACAAAAGCTGTTGCCCCCTCTAAAATTATTACGTCCGCCATTATGTAAACTATCGATTCTGCGAGTGAGGCCTATGTTTGGCAAACAGAATCTCGATAACCTCAGCGTTGAAGAACTGGAAAAAGCGCTACTGGTTAAAAAACGACAGGCCCGGCTGGAGCGCTTCAAAAAGCTGTCCGGGCAGGGCCACACCCCGCAAGATGCGGTGCTGGCCGATGTGGCCATCACTCCGCTGCCGCCGCCGCGCTCCAAAAAAGCCGCGCCGGCCAAACCCGTAGAAAAAACCCGCTCACGCAAAGTGATGGACGTGCTGCTGCTGGGGCTGGAGGTGCTGGCTCTGGCGGGGCTGGTGGCCGTGCTGGTGGTTTCGTACTTCAACCTGCGGGAACTCAATAACGAAGTCTCACAGGCGCAGCAGAACGCCGTCAAAGCCCAGGTTGAACCCACACCGACCGCCGCGCCGGCCATCGCTCTGGCCATGCTGCCCGGCGGCCACACCCCTCCAACCGCGCCCGGCGGCGCGGTGCCGGATGTGCCGCCTCACCTGCAGCGCTGGGTGCAGCCGCAGTCACCGGCGGCGCAGGTTGCGGCTGGCGCTATTCAGGTTGAACAGCAAAGCGCCAAACCGCCTACCCGCATCGTTATCCCCAAAATCAATATCGATGCGCCCATTGTCGGCGGTGTAAGTTGGGAGGATTTGAAAAAAGGCGTGGGCCATTTGCCCGGCAGCGCCAACCCCGGCGAACGCGGCAATATGTACCTGGCGGCGCACAACGACATCTACGGTGAAATTTTCCGCTATCTGGAGGATTTGGCCGTTGGCGACGAGTATTTTATCTACGCCGGCCAGGAAAAATTCCGCTATGTGGTCAAAGAGCGGCGCATCATCGAGCCGGATGAGGTTGAGGTGATGCTGCCCACCACCGAACCGGTGGCCACACTGCAAACCTGCTACCCTTATATGGTCGATACCCACCGGCTGGTGGTGATTGGCGAATTGGCTGAATAAGCCGCAGCCTGCTATAATAGCCGCACTAACAACAAACTCACCGGCTTAACCCGGTGAGTTTTATTTGGGTGAACAAATGGCAAAGAGAACACGCAGAGAAAGAAAACTGGAAACTGAAAAACGAATACCCGGGGTGGTTGAAACCGCGCCGCAAGCGCCGGCTGTCGAACCGGTTAAAGCCGCGGCTCCGACCCCGGAAACAAACGGCGCGCGCAAAATTGTGGATTTTTCCAAAGAGTATTACTACGTTTACGCCGACATGCGCAACGTAGCCATTGTCGCCGCCTCAATGTTTGTACTGATGTTTGTTTTGGGCTATTTTATTTAGCCAGTTCCGCCGCGGCCAGCTCGTGAGGGATGGCCCGGAAAATTCCCCAATCGGCAAAACGGCCCGCCAGCGAACGAAGCTGGCGGGCTGTTTTTGTTAGCTCCGCCGGCGGTACGGCCACAAAATCGGTAATGTTTTCGCCGGGATCGGTGGGCGAGGGCTGGCCCTGCCCCGGTGTGGTCAAAAACAGGTAACTGGCAAACGGCAGCGGCTCGGCCTCGTTTAAAAAGCGATAGGTGATCACCCCCAAACAGCGGGTCAGCTCAACCGCAAAACCCGTTTCTTCCCGCGTTTCGCGCAGCGCCGCCAGCGCCGGCGACTCGCCAAATTCCAGCCCGCCGGTCATCAAGCGGTAGGTGCCGGCCGGATAAAAAGCCTTGGTGTGCAGCCAGATATCGCCGGCCGGGTTGGGCACCACCAGCACCACCTCGGCCCGGCGCGGTTTTTTGGCGCGACGCATCTTGTCCACCATCGTGTGCATGGCCTCACTGGCCACCGGCAGGTCGATGTGCCGCTGCACAAACGGGCCAAACGCCTCGGCCAATTCCGCCAAAATCTGCGGATTGTACACCCGCTCAAAAAATTCGTCAGTCATAAAACCATCCTTCATTCAGTCACGCGCCATGCGCTGGCATTCCAGGTGAAGGGCGCAAATGAACCGGGTAACACGCCCTGCAACCGGCCGCCCACAAACCAGTGCTCGTTGGGGGCCAGCACAAAATCCACCGGCCGCTCCTGGCTGAGAAGTTGCTGCGCCTGCCCGTACAACTCCGCCCGCTCGGCCAACTGGCAGCCGGGCAGCGCCGCCGCCCGCTCCAGCAGCGAATCCACCTGCGGGTTGCTGTACGAGGTAAAATTCAGCCCTTCGCCCTCCGTGTTGGCGGCAGACAGCCAAAACATGCGCTGGTCGGGATCGGGCAGAATGGGCCAGTTGAAAACCGCCAGTTGAAAATCGTGGGTAAACAGGTCGTCGATGACGCTGTCGGGCGGCACGCTTTCGGCGCGGGCAAACAGGCCCAAATCGCGGTAGTAACTGCTCACCAGCCAGCCAAACTGCTGGTGCAGCGGGTTTTTTCCGTTGAGCCGGATGGCCAGTTCCAGCCGCTCGCTGTCGCGCTCCAGCCAGCCATCGCCGTTGGTATCCCGCAAACCGGCCCGGCGCAACAACGCGGCCGCTTCGTCGGGGTTGTAGGCTGGCAGGTCCGGTTCGACTCCGGCCGCCCAGTGGCCCGGCAGCAGCGTGCCGGCCAGCAGTTGGCCATCGCCGGCCAGCAGTTCGGCCAGCAGCGTTTCGCGGTCGATGGCCTGCACCAGCGCCGGGCGAACCTCCGGCGGCAGCGGTGGCTCGTTTTTGGGCGCGTAGTTAATGGCCACGTACAGCATTTCCGGCGCAAGGTACGTTTGCGGCGTAAACCCCGCCGGTGGCGAAACCGGGCCGGCAACCGGGCCGATGGCATCAAACTGGCCCGCCCCCTCAGACAGAATGAGGGGCAACTCATCGGGCTGAATGAAACGCACCGTCAGGCTGTTGAGCAGCGCCCCGCCGCCCCGGCTGTTGGGGTTGCGGCGCAGGGCCAGCGTGCGGCCGTCGGCTGACCACTGCTCAACCACAAACGGGCCGCTGCCCGGCGGCTGCGGCTCCAAAATTTGATCGGCCGGCAGCAGCGGCAGCAGCGCCAGCGACGTGACCGCCGCGCAGTCAATCTGCAAAAATTCCAGTTCCAGCGTGCGCTCGTCCAGCGCCTCAATCCGGCTGAATTTGAGCAGCGCCGGGTGCTGGCTGGCTTGCAGGCTGTCGGCCACGGCGGCGGCGGTCAGCGGTGTGCCATCGCTCCAGCTTAAATTGGGCGACAGGAAAAAGGTGACCTGCCGGCCATCGGCGGCGTACTGCCAGCTTTCGGCCAGGCCGGGCCGGAGTTCTGCCGAGCGCGGGTCGGCGTGCAGCAGCGAGTCGAACAAAAGCGGCGCAATCTGGCGCAGAGCCGGGTCATTCTCAGTGATGGGGTTGAGGCTGTCCGGCTGGCCAACCACGCCCAGCAGCGCGTTACCACCGGCGTTTTCTGCCGGGCGAGAGGGTGTGGGCATGGCCGATGGCGTGGGCCGGCTGTTAACCGCCGTTGGCGAAGCGGCCGCGGTCGGCGGCGCGGTTGCTTCCGGCGTCACGGCGGGAGTTGCGGTGGCGGGCTGGCAGGCAGCCAATAACAGCAAAATGATGATGAAAATGGCGAGTTGTCGGTTTGGCATCGAGCAAAATATATCCGGTCAAATTGAAAGGGCGCACGGCGGTGCGCCCCTTCGGCAGAGGTATTGTACCTAAAAATGTAAAATTACAGAAAAACCTCGACGCCGCAGTATTTGCAGGCAATCACGCCTTTGCCGCCCAGAGCCATATCGCCGCCGCAGTTGGGGCAGGTGTTGCCGGCTTTCATTTGCGACGCCTCTTTGGAGTAGAGCATGCCTTTATCCCAGTTAACGTAACCGGTAAACAGGCCCATACCCACCAGCTTGTAAATATCGCTTTTCACCTGCTCGGTGCTGGAATTCAGCTCGATGACCAGATCACCGATGTCGACTGAGCCTCTGGTTTTGACCATATCCAGAATTTGGCGCTGGCGGGCGGCATTGGCCAGCCGGCCGGCATCGGCGCGACCCCGCAGCATTACCACCACTCCGGCCACCGCCACCGGCGCCGCCACAAACGCCGACAGGGCCATTCCCAGCACCGCCCCGCCGGTGGTCACGCCTGTAGCCGAAAGCGACATCGCCGCACCGATCAAAAAAATTAACACACCGACGACGATAAAAATAAGTCCCAAAATTTTGCTGTTCATTCTGAAAACTCCGTAAAAATATTTGAGCAACCGAAAACATGCTGAAATCCGTTTTTGCCCCCTCCCCCAACCCTCCCCCGCTTACGGGTTCAGGGGCGGACAAGTGTTAAACTCCACTCGGAAGGTTACCCCTCAGCCCCCCAACCCCCTTCTCCCCAGTGGGGAGAAGGG
>CAYOXS010000200.1:0-4587 GCA_964407935.1 uncultured Caldilineaceae bacterium | reverse complement strand
GGTGAAGCCGCCAAAAATCTCACCAATTCAATGCCGCCCCCTCCCCAAAATTTGGGAAGGGGGTTGGGGGAGGGGTAAACAAGATGATCTATGAGTCCTGCAGAGTTTTCGGTATTCATTGGCATATTCCTTTGAGAATAAACAATGAATGTGCGAATGGTAAACACGTGCGTCTGCACGCATTATAGGCGTGATAGGGGCGCTTCGCGAAGCGCCCCTACCGTATTTCACTCTCGCTGCGGTAATGCCAGCGGGAGACAACAATCACCGATCAGCCAAAACCGCGGGAGCCGCCACCGCCACCCCCGCCCCCACCGCCGCCGCCGCTCCAGCCGCCGCCACCCCAGCCGCCGCTGCTGGATGACGAGGCTGGCGGTGGGGGCGTGCTGGTCAGCGTGCTGCTGGCCGAATTGAGCAGTGCGCCCAACCCGGCGCTCATGCTCGACAGGGAGCTGCCCAGGCTGCCGCTCATTTCCGATAGATTGGGCACGCCGCCGCCTTCGCCAGCCAGCGAGCCCGGCGGGCCGCCGGCAGCAGTCATCGAACCGCCGCCGGTGGGCCGGTGATGGTGCGGGCCGTAGTAGCCACCGTATGGCACAAAAACCGGCCCCCACCACGTTGGCGCGGGCGCATCCACTGCGGAGAACTGCTTGATCAGCCGTTTTTCCAGCCCAAAGGCCACGGCATAGGGCAGGTATTCCTGAAATTTCTCTTTAACGCCGTCAAGGTCGGCGTATTCATTAATGTTTTGCAGATACTTTTTAAAGGCCAGCCACTTGGCCGCTTCTTCCGCGCCTTTGGGCGTTTTGCGCGGCATGTGGCGGCCCACCACCAGCAGCATCACCATCGAAGCCAGCAGCCCCAGGCCGGGGCAAATGGCCGCCGGCGAAAAATCGCCCAGCAAAATGAGCAGGCCGCAGGCGCTAATAAATGACACCACCATGCCCAGCACGGCCAGCCCCAGCCATTTCTGGCGGGTGCGTTCGGGGCTGGCGGGGAAAAAACCCTGCCGCACCAGCTCCTGGTACAGCTCCTTTTTCAGCGGCGAGATGGCGGTGTAGAATTTTTCGCGCAAATCCTGCAACCGACGCTCGGTGCGGTCGTTGCCAAACAGCCGTTTGAGCAGGTACTCTTCGTGGGGATAGCGGGCCAGACTGGCATCCTGCAAATGAAAAATAAAATCGCGGCTCATGCCAAACGTGCCGGTGTTCTGTTTTTCCTCCATGCGGATCGCGCCGCGCTGGGCCAGATCAAACAGGCTGGCCATAATGTCTTTGAGGTCGGCGTGCTCATCAACCAGCGCGCCAACCACCCCGGCCGGCAGATCGCCGGGCGGCTCGGAAACGTACTCCGGGGCCAGCACCGAATCGTCGCGGCCGCGGGTGTACCACAACAGGTACACGCCCACCGGTCCGCCAATCAGCACAGCCAGCCCCAGCACGCCCATCAAAACACCCACCAGCGGCCCCCACTGCCGGCGCAAATCATCCGAAGCCTGCCAGGCCGGCGGCTCGGCCTGCACCACGCCGTGCGGAAATTGCACCCGCACCTCCAGTTCCTCGTCGGCGGGGATATTGCTGGCGGTAAAAACCACCGCGCCCCGGTCGGTGTAGCTGGCCCCATCGATGGGGTGGCCGTAAGCGTCAACCACCAACTGATTCTTTGTAAACGTGGCCGGCGGGGTGACGGTAATTGTGGCGCTGCGGATGGGGAAATTGTGGTCGGGCGGGATGGCTTTCCACCAAACCTGGTCGCCATCGGGGTAAATGCGCATGCCGCCTTCAACGCGATAGCGCAGCGCGTAGGTGTGGCGGCTGTTGGCGGTGGACGGAAAATACCAGGTGATTTCCAGATTGCCCTCATTGACGGCGGTGGTAAAGCCGTACTCGCTGGTGGAGTTGGGCGCGTACTGGCGCAGGCTGCCATCCGGCATAATTTCGGTTATGCCAACATCGGTAATGCGCTCAACGCGGTCCAGCGGGATGGCCGCAAAGCCAAACCGAAACGTGCCGCTGGTGAATTCAATTTCCTGAATTTCCTCAACCTGCATATCGCCGTTTTGCTGGGCGGTAATGTTGACATCGTAACGGTTCCAGACCAGGGTTTTATCCTGGGCCAGCGCCGCCAACGGCCAGACCAGCAGCGACAGCAGCACAATGAGCAGAGGGAAATAGAGCCGTTTTGGTTGCATACGTGACTCCCTTGAAAATAGGATTCAGGGGTCAGGAGTCAGGAGTTAGGGTTAGATGATTCCTGCCCTGTTTTCTAAAAAGTTTACAGCAGGAGTCCAAAACTGTAGTTTTGGACTCCTCATTTTCATCCACGGCCGCAGAGCTTTCAAAAACCACAGTAATTATAACTCAAATAATAACCGATGGCACAAACACGCTACCACAGCGCCCACTGGGCCAGCCAACGGCGCAGGTACAACCGCCGGCTGCCGGGCGAGGCATCGTGCCAGCCGAGCGGATAGTGATTTTCGCTGAGCACGGTGTCGCCGTGGCGGAGCGTGGCGGTTAGCCACTGCGGCGCGGCGGTAAATTGATGGCTGAAGCGGCCCACGCACACTGCGCTGTCGGCGGGCAGGTTGGGTAATTGTGACTGGTGAACGATGAATTTTGAATGGCGAGTGGCCAGGCTGATGCACAGGTTGTCCGCCGCCACCGGGTGCGGCCAATCGTTGATGAGCCAGATATCGGCGGCAAAGGTATCACCGGGGAGCCAGCGCCGCCCCACCGGAAAACTGAGGCTGACCATCACCGGCGCGTACCACGTTTTGAGCCGCTCATAGGCCAGTTTGGGCCGGCCAAAATAATCGACAATGGCCCAACTGACCGCCGGCCACGGCTCGTTGAACTGCCACAGGCACACGCCGCCGGCTTCGGCTTTGCGCCGGCGCATATGCTCGATGGCGGTTTGCAGGGCAACGGCCTGGGCCAATTGGGAATTTTGAATTTCAAGTTGGAGGGAGGTTGAATTGCCCGGCAACTCAACTCCAGCCAAATTTTCATCGCCCTTATTTGTTAATTGTTCATTGCCAATTGTTAATTGATCTGGCGATATTTTATGTGAGCCGGAGAGAAGAGAAAGTTGGGGGGCCCAAACCCCCACACCCCCCCGCCAGGCGCGCATTTTTCATGTTTGTTAAACGTGTAAATTTTTAATTTACAGCGGAGCGTACCGGGCCAGTTTGCGGGGGTCACCGAAATAAGCCGGCAAATTGTTCATTGTTAATTGTTCATTATTCATTGATAGAGCTTGCAGGCCAAACTCGCTGAGAAAGGCAGCCTGTTCCTGCTGATAAGCGGCGATGGGCGCGCCGCCGTGCCACACGTGCCAGTTGTGGGCGTCGCCGGGGCCGGGCGAGGTGGGGATAAACGGCCGCGTGCCATCGAATTGGCGCACCAACCGGGCCAGCGTGGCCAGCAGCGGCCGGTTGCGGGCGCGGCTGAACTCGTTGCCGCCGCACCACACCGCCAGCGAGGGATGATGGGCCAACTGCCGCACAATGTCGCCGCACTCGCGGGCCACCCGTTGCAAATAGGCCGGGTTACGCGGAAACGCGCCCAAAAATTCACAGGCAAAAGGGAATTCCTGCCACACCAGCAGCCCCAACTCATCGCACAAATTGTAAAACGCCGATTTTTCCCGCAGCCCGCCACCCCACACCCGCAGCAGATTAGCGCCGCTGTCGCGGGCCTGGGTGAGCAGCCGATGGTAATCGGCCGGGCGCAGGCGGCCGGGCAGGCTGTCGGCGGGCACCCAATTGAGGCCGCGGGCAAATTCGCGCCGGCCGTTAACCCGCAACTGCCAGCCCCGCTGCTCGATGGCGCGAAAGCCGGTACGCCGTGTGACCGAATCAAGCGGCCGGCCGGCGGGGCCGGTCAGCGTTACGGTGACATTGTACAAATGCGGAAAGCCGCAATCCCACGGCTGCCACAGAGCCACAGGCGGCAGGGGGCAGCGCAAAGTGACGTCGCTATTTCTGGCCGGCAGGCGTAGCGAAAAACGAAACGGGCCAACGGCATCGGCCTGAAAATTGGCCGGGGTGACGGTGACCTCGGCGGTGGCGGTGGTAGAGGCGACGCTGTTGAGCGAAAGATGAAGGCTGAGGGTTGCGGGCTGATGATTATCTTCTGACTCCTGCCTCCTGACTCCAAACTCCTCAATGACCACCGGGCCGGTGACGAGCAGTTCAACATCATCCCAAATGCCCATGGCGCGGATGGGCGGGGCAAAATCCCAGCCAAAAGACATCTGGCATTTGAGGGTGGCGGTGCGGTTGGGGTAAATGCCCACCCAACTGCGGTAGAGGCTTTGGCCGGCCATTTGCCACAGTTTTTGCAGCGGCGACAACCGGCGGGCGGGCAGTGCGCCGCTGCCCCACACGCGCACGGCCAGTTCCAGCGGGCCGGCGTGGGCGGCGGCGGTGATGTCGATGAGTTGGCGGGAGAACATGCCCTCGTGGCGGGCCACTTCTGCGCCGTTGATGAAGATGGCGCTGAGGTAGTCGATGCCGTGGAAGCGCACAAAAACGCGCCGGTCGGGGGCCAGCTCATCAAGGTGCAGCGAGCGCCGGTACCACCA
>CAYOXS010000199.1:7958-10783 GCA_964407935.1 uncultured Caldilineaceae bacterium | reverse complement strand
AGTTTGAAGATGAAAATAATGGAGAAGAAACCCACCTTTGGCTTGATTGTGGGCACCCGTGGGTTCTTCAATGCCGAACTGGCCGTGCAGGGCCGCCAGGATTTGCTGGCCAGGCTCGAGGCGCTGGGCTACAACTACATTATCCCCCCGGTGGACGCCACCCCCAACGGCGCGATTGAAAGCTACAACGACGCCAAAATCTGCGCCGAGCTGTTCAAAAAGCACCGGGATGAAATTGACGGCGTGGTGGTGATTTTGCCCAACTTTGGCGATGAACTGGGCGTGGTCCACACCCTGGATATGGCCAAACTGAACGTGCCGGTGCTGGTGCAAGCCTGCGACGACGAAGACCCCATGAAGCTGGGCGTCAAAGAACGGCGCGACGCCTTCTGCGGCAAGCTTTCGGTGTGCAACAACCTGTACCAGTTTGACATCCCCTTTACCGATACCACCCTCCACACCTGCGCCATCACCAGCGAGCAATTTGCCGCCGACCTTGATTATTTTGCCCGCGTTTGCCGGGTGGTCAAGGGGCTGCGCAACCTGCGCGTGGGGGCCATCGGGGCAAGGCCCGCGCCGTTCCACACCTGCCGCTACAGCGAAAAGCTGCTGCAAGCCACCGGCATCACCGTGGTGACGGTTGACCTGAGCGAAATCATTGCCGACGCCAACCGCATTGCTCGCCAGAAACCCGTCGCCGTACCCCAAAAAATCGAAGAGATCCGGGCCTATGGCCGCATCCCGGACCACATCCGCGACGAAAACGTGCAGAAGCAGGCGGCCTGGTCGGTGGCGGTGGAAAACTGGATGGCCGCCAACGACTGCGACGCCAGCGCCATTCAGTGCTGGACGTCGGTGCAGTTGAATTACGGCTGCGCCACCTGCCTGACCATGAGCATGATGGGCGAAAAGTACATGCCCAGCGCCTGCGAGGTGGACGTGGCCGGGGTGGTGTCGATGGCGGCCCTGCTGCTGGCTTCTGGCAACCCGCCCGGCTTTCTGGACTGGAACAACAACTTTGCCGCCGACCGCGACATGTGCATCAACACTCACTGCTCCAACTTCCCGCGCAGTTTTATGGGGCAGGAAGTAGAAATCTCCAACCTCGACGTGATTGGCGCGTCGGTGGGCGAGGACAAAGCCTTTGGCGCGATCAAGGGGCAGGTGAAAGGCGGGCCGATGACCTACTTCCGCATGTCTACCGATGATGGGCTGGGCCTGATTAAATCTTATCTGGGTGAGGGCGACTTTACCGACGACCCCAACACCATCAATGGCGGCTCGGCGGTGTGCCGGGTAAACAACCTGCAACACCTGTTGAAATATCTGTGCAAGAACGGTTTTGAACATCACGTGGCAATGACTCGCGGCCATTACGCCAACGTATTGGAAGAAGCAATCTCTACCTACCTGGGCTGGGATTTGTACGTCCACGAGTGATTGAGGCAGGCTGCGGTTAACCCGTACCCTGCGGCAGATGATCCAAAGGAGGAACGCTTCAGCCAAAAAAATACGCCACCCGTACCTCATTCGCCTGCGGACGGGTGGCGCAAGAGCAGTAGCCCGGCGAGCTACCACATCAATGTTTATTTTACCTCAACGTCCAAAGAAGGAGGAATTTCAGTGAGGATCTTAAAATATTTCACCCTTTTAGTCATTTTGGCCCTGGTGCTGGTGGCCTGCGGTGGTACCCAACCGCAGCCCGCGGCCCCCGCCGAACAAAAGCCCGCCGAAAAACCGGCCGAGGCTCAACCCCAGGAACAGGCCGCGCCTGCGGCTGAACAAAAAGCCGAAGCCGGCTCCAAAGAAGGCACGACCATCTGCTTTGCCTACCAGGATTTGGAAACCGAGTTCTGGGTGGCCGGGCACAAGGCGATTGTGGAAACGCTGGGCGGTTTGGGCGTGAGCGTGATTGAGCGCAACGCCAACGAAGATGCCAACAAGCAGCTTGAGCAGGTGAAAGACTGCATCGCTCAGGGCGCGGACGGCATCATCATCATCCCGCAGGATGGCGAAAGCGCCGTGACCATCGTCGGTGAAGCCAACAAAGCCGGCATCCCCATCGGCGTGTTCAACCGCCCGCCGGCCAACGACTCCAACCCGACCCTGGTGATTGTGGCCAACAACGAAGCCATCACCCAGAAAGCGGTGGAGCATATGGCCGCCGAAGCCAAAAAGCTGGGCCGCAAAGTGACCCCGCTGATTATGGTCGGTGACCTGGGCGACCCCAACGCCGTGGGCCGGCGGCAGGGCTTCTACAACGTCATCGAAGCCAACCCCGACCTGTTCAATGAAGTCATCGAAGTGCCGACCAAGTGGGACGGGGCCACCGCCCTGGCCAACCTGGAAGCGGCCATGCAAGCCAATCCCGAAGTGGACTTCATCTTCACCTCGTCAGACTTTATGTACCCGATGATCCAGTCGGTGCTGGAGCCGCTGGGCCGCTGGCAACCCGTGGGCGATCCCAACCACATCATTATGGGCGGGCTGGATGGCGACTCGACGGCCTGCCGGCTGATGCGCGAAGGCTTTGTGGACGCCACCGGCGTGCAGGACCTCTTCTTTGAGGCCGAAACCATTATGGGGGCCATGCTGGATGCCATCAACAAAGGCGAACAGACCCCGGAAAACTGGATGGACGACCCCGGCTTTGCTCTGACCCAGGCCAACTGGGAAGAGAAAGCCAACGACATGTGGGGCTGCAAACTGGTGGTTGATAACGACGGCGAAAGCCTGGACCGGACGTTTAACCCTTAGATTCTGTTGGCATTTGCCGGTTTCGCTGCTTTGATACGCTCTAGCGAGCTACTCAGCATGCGAAATCG
>CAYOXS010000199.1:2567-7948 GCA_964407935.1 uncultured Caldilineaceae bacterium | reverse complement strand
CCTGGACCGAACCTTTAATCCTTAAGCTAATGTTATTTTAGCGGTTTTACCCGGGGGGGAGGCGGCCAGGTGGCCGCTGCCCCGCCCACCTCGAAAATTTAGCGTAAAAGCGCAGGCAACAATGGAATTGGACGTGAAAAAGACTCAAACAATTCAGTTTAACGGCAAAAAGGCATCCCAGGTAGATTTCTGGGCCAACATCAAACAGTTCTTGCGGCGACTCCTCCTGTCCGAATACTTTGTTCTCTACCTGAGCATCATTTACTTTGTGGTGCTGTGGCCGGTAGTGCCGAGGATTGCCAGCGCCCAAAATCTGGGCAACATCTTTTCAAACATGTGGCCGCTGCTGGCCGTGGCCATTGGCCAAACCTTTGTGCTGATTATCGCCGGCATCGACCTGTCGCAGCCCTCGATTATGGCCCTAGTTAGCGTGGTGGGCGCGGTGGTCATCACCACCCAGGTAGACCCGGTGCTGTTTGAAAAAAGCCCGCTGTGGGGCGTGCTGCTCACCGAGCAGGGCGGCCCGCTGGCCGGCAGCGTGCTCTCGGTGCCGGTGGCCATCATTGTGATGCTGCTGGTAGGGGCTATGATCGGCTTTTTTAACGGCACGTCGATAGCCCGCTGGAAAATGCCGCCCTTTATGGTTACGCTGGTGTCGATGATGTTTTTTAGCGCCTTTGCCATTTACCTCACCAAGTCAGAAAACATTATCCACCTGCCGGCGGCCTACAAGGTTATCGGCCAGGGGCAAATCTCTTTTATCCCCTACTCGCTGTTTATTGTGGGCGGGCTGGCCATTGTGGCCCACATTGCGCTGAGCCGCACCGTGTTTGGCCGCTGGCTGTACGCCATTGGCACCAACACCCGCACCGCGGTGGTCTCCGGCGTGCCGGTCACGCGGGTTATCATCCTGGCCTACATGCTTAGCGGCGCGTTTGCGGCGGTGGGGTCGGTGCTGTACTCGGCCCGGCTGGAGGCGGGACGCCCCACGCTGGGCGCTACCCTGCTGCTGGACGTAATCGGCGCAACGGTGATCGGCGGGACCAGCCTGTTTGGCGGCAAAGGCAAAATTGTGTGGACGGTGTTCGGCGTGCTGTTTTTTGTGCTGCTGGATAACAGCCTCAACCTGCTCAACCTGAGCTATTTCACCGTGATGATTGTTAAAGGCTCGGTGATTTTGCTGGCGGCCCTGTTCGACGTGACCCGCACCCGCATTTTGGCCAGAAGTTAAAGGATGGCAGCCATGAACAATTTTATTCTGGAATTTGAACACATCAACAAGAGCTTTTTTGGCGTGCAGGTGCTCACCGGTATCAGCCTGGGCCTGCCTCGCGGCCAGGTGCTGGGGCTGATTGGCGAAAACGGCGCGGGCAAAAGCACGCTCATGAACCTGGTGGGCGGCGTGGTCTTCCCCGACAGCGGGCGCATCAAACTGAACGGCCAGCCGTACACCCCGCGCAACCCCGGCGAGGCCAGCGCGGCGGGCATCGCCTTTATTCACCAGGAACTCAACCTGTTTACCAACCTGAGTATCGCCGAAAATATGTTTATCGATGGCTTTCCCAAGCTGGGCTGGGCGCCGCTGCTCAACAAAAAGCTGATGCGCGACAAAGCCCGCGACATGCTGGCCGCCGTCGATCTGGATGTATCGCCGGACACGTTGGTGGAAAAGCTCTCGCCCGGCGAGCGCCAACTGGTAGAAATTGCCAAGGCGCTCAGCTTTGACGCCCAGCTCATCATTTTTGACGAACCCACCACCTCGCTGACCGCCCGCGAAACCGAGCGCCTGTTTGCGCTGATGAACCGGCTGCGAGACAGCGGCAAAACGATGATTTACATTTCGCACATTTTGCAGGACGTGCTCAATCTGGTTGACCAGATTGCCGTGCTGCGCGATGGCGAACTGGTAGACGTTGGCCCCAAAGCCGAATTCACCATCGACCGGATGATTTCGATGATGGTCGGCCGCAGCATCGAGCAGCTTTACCCGGAACGCGCCGCGCCGCCGCTGGCCGAAAAGGCGCTGGAAATCCGCGGCCTGTCCCAGCCGGGCATCGTAGAAGACATCTCCTTTAGCCTGCACAAAGGCGAAATTTTGGGCGTGTTCGGGCTGATGGGGTCGGGCCGCAGCGAAATGGCCCGGATTCTGTTTGGGCTGGACAGCTACGAGCGCGGCCAGATTCTGGTCGATGGCCGGCCACACCAAAAACCGTCACCCTACGGCAGCATTGCCAGCGGCATGGCCTTTGTGACCGAAGACCGCCGCGACGAAGGGCTGCTGATGGACATTTCCATTGCCGAAAACATCGGGCTGGTGTCGCTGCGCGATTACGCCACGCCCAATGTAAAACTCATCAACAAATCGCGCCTGTACCGGGCTGTGGGCGAAGTGGGCAAAACGCTCAAAATCAAAAGCGCCAATCTCGAAACCCAGCCGGTCAAAAGCCTGAGCGGCGGCAACCAGCAAAAAACCGTCATTGGCAAATGGTTGCTGGGCCAGCCGTCCGTCCTCATTATTGATGAACCCACCCGCGGCGTTGACGTGGGCGCTAAATACGAAATTTACAGCATTATCAACGATCTGGCCGCGCAGGGAACCGGCGTGCTGTTTATTTCATCTGAAATTGAAGAACTCACCGGCGTGTGCGACCGGATTTTGGTGATGAGCAACGGCGAAGTCCAGGCCAGCTTTGCCCGCCCCGAATTTGACCAGGAACGCATTTTGCGAGCGGCCTTTAGAGAGGAGAATGGCGCATTATGAAAACAAGCGGAAACAATAAATTTGTGTTGTTTGCCCTGCAAAATACCACCATCATTCTGTTTATTCTGGTGTTTGTAATCTTTGGGGTGCTGGCGCCGCGCTTTTTCTCCATGCAAAGCTTTGAAAACATTGTGAAGCAGGCTTCGTTTATTGGCATTGTGGCCGTGGGCATCACCTTTGTGCTGCTCACCGCCGGCATCGATCTGTCGGTGGGGTCAAATATGTACATTTCGGCGCTCACCGCCGGGATGCTGATGAAAAATTTTGGCCTGCACCCGGTGCTGGCGTTTGTGGCCTGTTTGGCCGTGGGCATGCTGTTTGGCGGCATCAACGCCTTTTTCATCACCAAGCTCAAAATCATCCCCTTTGTGGTTACGCTGGCTACCCTCACCGCCGGGCGCGGTATCTCGCTGTTTTTCAGCCAGTCGGTCACCGTGCCCTACCCGCCGGAGGTGCTCAAACTGCGCACCACCGATCTTTTTGGGCTGATCCCCCTGCCAATTGTGGTGTTTCTGGTGGTGGTGGTGCTGGCCCACATCTTCTTGAATATGACGCCGCTGGGCCGCCAGATTTACGCCGTGGGCAACGATGTGGAAGCGGCCAAAAAAGCCGGCATCAACACCGACCGCGTGCTGGCCACGGTCTACATTATCTGCGGGCTGCTGGCCGCGCTGGGCGGTTACGTTTCGGTGGGGCAAATGGGCATTGTCACCCCGGCCTTTGGCGAAGGCAAAGAGTTTGACGCCATCGCCGCCGCCGTGCTGGGCGGCACCAGCCTGTTTGGCGGCGTCGGGTCGGTGCTGCCCGGCACCATGATTGGCGCGGTGCTCATCCAGATGATCCAGGCCGGCCTGATTTTTGCCAAGGTTGACCTCTACCTCCAGCCGCTTATCACCGCCGGCATCATCTTTTTTGCCGTCTTTTTAGACGCGGTGCGCAACACCCAACTGGCCAAACTGCGCCGCCGCAACATCCGCACCGAGCGGGTAGCCGCCGCGGAAGGGGCAGGCGGTTAAATGGCTCCGTTCAAATACAGTTATTTTCAGCTCACCTTTGGCCAGGACGAAGCCTACCGGCACCCGGAACAAAGCTATGAGCGCCTTAAAAAATTTGGGTACGACGCCATTGAGATTTGCCCGCCCAAAGGGCGCTACGGCCTGGGCGTAAAAATGGAAGATTATCTTAAAACTCATCTGGCGCTCAAAGCCGATTTTGGCCTTGAAATTTCTAACATCAACGAGTGCTGGGGCGAAATGTGGGACCCCTACTCGCCCAACTACAAAACGCTGACCGAGCAGAAAACCGCCGACCTGGCTGTGGCGGAAACCAGATCATCCATCGATTTTGGCGCGGAACTGGGCGCGCGCTCGGTGACCATTGCCGTGGCCATTCACGGCCCCATCAACCGCGATAACGTGGCCGAATGCACGGCCATCGCCGTGGAGGCGCTGCGGCAAATGGCCGATTACGCCAAAAGCCGGTGCATCCTGCTGGTTTTTGAGGCCACCAACCATCTGGAAATGGGCAAGTTTGTTAACACTGCCGGCAACCACAAAAGGATGATCGCCCTGACCGGGCGGGATAACATTGGCATTCAACTGGACTGGTTTCACGTTAATCTGGAAGAACTCAATCCCTACGAAGCGGTGCTCGACGCCCAGCCGCTGCTGTGGCATCTCCACTTTCGGGATTCCAACTCGCTGACGCCCGGTTACGGCAAAACCGATTTCAAAGCCGTGATGCGCGCCCTCAAGAAAACCGGCTACAACGGCTACTGCACCATCGAAAGCGCGCCCATGATCCCTGATGCCGACACCGCCGCCAGAGACGGCATCACTTACCTGAAATTGATGGAACGCATTGCGGAGTACCAGCTCAGCCCGGAATTTCCCAACGGCTTCGCCCTGCCCGCGCCTGAGTAAATTTTACACCCACGGAGAAATTATGTCCCCCGAAGAAATTTTAGAACAAGCCAAACAAATGATCCGGGCCGAAGGCCAGGTCATTATCGATATTGCCGACCAGCTTGACGGCGCGTTTGTAGCCGCGGTTGAGCTGGTAAGCGCCTGCTCCGGCTGCGTCTATGTGACCGGGGCCGGCACCTCTGGCACCATTGCCCGCCGCACCGCCCACCTGCTCTCAACCTGCGGCATGCGCGCCTTTTACATCAGCTCCGCCGAAGCCCTGCACGGGCCATCGGCGGCGGTGGCCCCCGACGACGTGCTGATTGTGCTATCCAAAGCCGGCAAAAGCGCCGAGCTGAACCAGTTTGCCCGCGTGGCCCAGCAGCGCGGCGGCAAAGTCATCGCCTGGACGTGGGAGCCGGACTCGGAACTGGGCCGGCTGGCGGACGTGGTGGTGGTCATTCGCCCCGGCCCGCAGGGCGAAGGTGAAGGCGTGCTGCC
This sequence comes from uncultured Caldilineaceae bacterium, assembly GCA_964407935.1. GTDB lineage: Bacteria > Chloroflexota > Anaerolineae > 4572-78 > J111 > J095. The sequence continues at coordinate 2,782 of CAYOXS010000199.1, read as the reverse complement.
CTTTGGCAGCTCGCTGGCCAACGGCGCGGTGGGCGACGCGCTGACGCTGGTGGCCAAACGCATGCGCGGCTTTGACCTGGCCACGCTGGTGCAAACCCACCCCGCCGGCGCAACCTCTGAACTGGTAAGAAAATAGTGGACTTGTCGCCCTCATCCCCCCTGCCCCCTTCTCCCTCAGGGAGAAGGGGGAGAAAAGAGTTTTGGGTGTAGTTTGG
>CAYOXS010000199.1:0-2557 GCA_964407935.1 uncultured Caldilineaceae bacterium | reverse complement strand
GCCCCCCCCAAAACCCCCCCTTTTAACCCCCCCCCCCCCCCACATGTGGGGGGGGGGGGGGGGGGGGGGGCCCAAATAAATCGCTGTTTTTACCACCTGCCCGCCCCTGGTCCAACGGGCGAGGATGGCCGGGGGGTGAGGGCAAAAATCGTATCCCGTTACGCAAAGCAAAATAGAAAAAAGAGGACTCGTTATGAAATCCGCATTTTTAGTTGGCCCCCAAACCATCGAACTGCGCACCGTGCCCGACCCGGTAGCCCCGGACGACGGCCTGATTCTCAAAACCGAAGCCTGCGGCGTCTGCGGCAGCGACCTGCGCCGCTGGCGCGAAGGGCCGCCCGCCGGCGTTGACCATCTGGTGCAGGGCCACGAACTGGCCGGCACGGTGCTGGAGGTGGGCAAAAATGTAACCCGCTACCGCCCCGGCGACCGGCTGGCCATTGCCCCCGACATCCACTGCGGCCACTGCTACTATTGCCGCCGCGGCAAATTTAACCTGTGCGACAACCTGCGGCTGCTGGGCATCACCCCCGGCTACAACGGCGGTTTTGCCGAAAAGGTGCTGCTCTCCGGCGAGTTGCTGGCCAACGGCATTGTCAACAAAATGCCCGCTGGTATGTCCTTTGCCGAAGGCGCGCTGGCCGAAACGCTGTCATCGGTGTTGAGCGCGCACAACGCCGCCGGCACCAGCCCGGAGCATTCGGTGCTGGTGATGGGCGCGGGGCCAATTGGCTGCCTGCACATTGCCGTGGCCAAAGCCCGCGGCGCGGCGGTGTTTGTCTCCGAACCCAGCGCCGCCCGGCGCGAAGTGGCCCAACGCTTTGGCCCGGCGGCGCTCATCGACCCGTTTAATGAAGATGTGGTGGCCGCCACCCGCGAGTTGACCGGCGGGCTGGGCGCGCACATTGTGGTCTGCGCCAACCCCATTGCCGCCACCCAAACGCAGGCGGTTGAGGCGGTGCGCAAGGCGGGCCGGGTGGTTCTGTTTGGCGGGCTGCCCAAAGCCAACCCTATGGCCTCGCTGGACAGCAACAAAATCCACTACGGCGAAGTTGAGGTCGTTGGCGCGTTTTCGTACCATCCCACCACCCACGAAATGGCGCTGGATATGCTCAGCCGCAAGCTCATCCCCGCCGAAAAGCTAATCACCCACACCATGCCGCTGGACGAGGTGGCCGTTGCTTTTGAAACCGCCGCCAGCGGCGACGGCCTGAAGGTGATTGTGCAGCCCTGAACGGAGAAAATCTATGTCACTCATCGGACTGGATATTGGCACCACCGGCTGCAAAGCCATTGTCTTTAGTGAAGATGGCCAGATTTTGGGCCAGGCCGCCCGCGAGTACGGCATCAGCACGCCCCACCCCACCTGGGCCGAGCAGGACGCCGAGCAGGTGTGGCGGCTGGCCTGGGACTCGCTGCGGGCGGCGGTAGCGCAGGCGCAAAACGACCCGCCGCTGGCGCTGGCCATCTCCTGCCACGGCGAGGCCGTGGTGCCGGTTGATGCCGCCGGGCGGGCGCTCCGCCCGGCCATTTTGGGCATGGACACCCGCACCACCGCCGAAAACGAATGGCTGGCCCAAACCTTTGGCGCGGAAAATCTGTTTAACCGCACCGGCATGCCGCTGCACACCATCAACACCCTGCCCAAACTGCTCTGGCTGCAAAAAAACGAAGCCGAAGTGTGGCGCTCGGCCCACCAGTTTTTGCTGGTTGAGGATTTTTTCCTGCGGCGGCTGGGCGGCGCGGCGGTCATCAGCCACTGCCTGGCCTCGCGCACCCAAATGTATGATCTGCGGGCCGGCGGCTGGGCCGAAGACATCCTGTCGGCCTGTAATATTGACGCGGCCCGGCTGGCGCAGCTGGCCCCGCCGCAGGGCGGCGTGGTGGGCCGGCTCCGCCCGGAACTGGCCGCCGAGCTGGGGCTATCGACCCCGCCGGCGCTGGTGAGCGGCGGCCACGACCAGGCTTGCGCCGCGCTGGGCAGCGGGGTGATCAAACCGGGGCTGGCGATGGTTTCCACCGGCACCGCCGAGGTGGTGGAAGTGGCTATGGACTCGCCGGCGCTGGCTCCGGCGCTGCGCGATGGCGGCATTTCGGTGTACCGCCACGCCGCGCCCGGCCTCTTTTTGGCGATGACGCTTAACCACAGCGGCGGGCTGTTGCTGCGCTGGTTCCGCGATACGCTGTGCAAATGGGAGCTGGAACAGGCCCGCCAATCCGCCGCCGACGCCTACGACCTGATTCTGTCCGATGCGCCCGCCGGCCCAACCGGGCTGCTGGTGCTGCCCCACTTTGCCGGCAGCGGCACACCGTGGCTGGATACGCGCTCCAAAGGGGCCATTTTGGGGCTGACCTTTGCCGATACCCCCGCCAGCATTGCCAAAGCCCTTGTTGAAGGGCTAACCTTTGAACTGCGGGTAAATCTTGACCTGCTGCGCCAGGCCGGCGTGGCCATCAGCGAGTTGCACGCCGTGGGCGGCGGCGCGCGCAGCAATTTGTGGCTGCAACTCAAGGCCGATATCTGCCAGACCCCGCTGCGCGTGCCCCGCGTTACCGA
>CAYOXS010000198.1:1937-10833 GCA_964407935.1 uncultured Caldilineaceae bacterium | reverse complement strand
GCACGCGGGAATGACATGCCGGAAAGTTTCGTTCTCATTCTGTTTTCAGTATAGCATTGTCAAAGTATTCGCAATTCGTCATTCATGCTGAATGTGTTCCAGTCCACGCAGAAACAAATCTTTAATGTGGTCATCATCGAGCGCATAGTAGACCATGCGGCCGGTTTTGCGCGCCTTTACCAGCCGCATCTGGCGCAACAGCCGCAGTTGGTGCGATACGGCGCTCTGGGTCATGCCCAGCGTTGCCGCCAGATCACACACGCACAGGTCGGTGTGGGCCAGCACCGAGATAATCCGCACCCGGGTGGGGTCGGCCAGCGCTTTGAAGGTATCGGCCAGATAGGTAGCCGTCAGGCCATCGAGTAGAGCCTGTTCGGCTTGGCGCACCCGGTTTTCATCGATAACGGTTTCGGCGCAGCGGTCGTTTTTGTGGGTCATTATCCGGCACGCTAATATATGAGCAGTTGCTCATATATTACCTCAAACCCGAGCCGGCGTCAAGAAGTAAAATCCCCTGCACACGTGAACAGCTTCCCAATAAAAAATTCTTGCATCCTCGCAAATTGTGCTACAATCATTAGGCACTCTGCGCATCGCGCCTATTCAAAATTTAATCGAGAGGGAGATAGTAATGTCCAACAATCAATTTGGCCTGATTGGTTTGGCCGTGATGGGCCAAAATCTGGTGCTCAATGCCGCCGATCACGGCTTTAAGGTGGCTGTTTTCAACCGCACCGGCTCCAAAACCGAAGAGTTTATGCGGGGCGAAGCCAAAGAAAAAAGCATCGAAGCGTTTTACACCCTGGAAGAGTTTGTGGCCAGTTTGCAGCGACCGCGCCGTATCCAGATTATGGTGCAGGCCGGCCGCCCGGTTGATCTGGTGATTGACCAGCTCAAACCGCTGCTCGATCCCGGCGACATCATCATCGATGGCGGCAATTCGTTTTTCCCCGACACCGAGCGCCGGGCCAAAGAACTGGAAGCCGAGGGTTTTCGGTATATTGGCATGGGCGTTTCCGGCGGCGAAGAGGGCGCCCGCTTTGGCCCGAGCATGATGCCCGGCGGCACCACCGAAGCCTATCAGTTTATTGAACCGCTGGTGCAGGCCATCTCGGCCAAAGCGCAGGCCGACGGCGAACCGTGCGTCACGTACGTGGGGCCGGGCGGGGCCGGGCACTACGTAAAAATGGTACACAACGGCATTGAGTACGGCGACATGCAGCTCATCGCCGAAAGTTACAACCTGCTCAAACAGGCGCTGGCCCCTTCGGCCGAGGAATTTCACCGGATTTTCAGCGAGTGGAACGCGGGCGTGCTGTCATCTTTTCTCATTGAAATTACGGCCAACATCTTCACCAAAATGGACGACGACACCGGCCAGCCGCTGGTGGAATTGATTTTGGACAAGGCCGGCCAAAAAGGCACCGGCAAATGGACCAGCCAGAACGCGCTCGACATCGGTTCGGCCATCCCCACGATTACCGCGGCGGTGGATGCCCGCTACATTTCGGCCATTAAAGATGAGCGCGTGGCCGCCGGCAAAGTGCTGTCCGGGCCGGAGCCGGTTTACAGCGGCGACCGCCAGCAGTTGATTGACGCCGTGCGCGACGCCCTCTACGCCAGCAAAATTTGCAGCTACGCGCAGGGGATGGCCCTTTTGAAAAAAGCGTCGGCCGAGTACAATTACAATCTGGGTTTGGGCGAAATGGCCCGCATCTGGCGCGGCGGCTGCATTATCCGCGCCGAACTGCTGGACGACATCACCAACGCCTACCGCCGCAACCCCAACCTGCCCAACCTGCTGGTGGATGATTTCTTTAAAGCCGCCGTCGAAAGCCGGCAGGCGGCCTGGCGTTTTGCCGTGACCACCGCCGTGCAAATGGGCGTACCGGTGCCGGCCATGAGCGCCTCGCTGGCTTATTTTGACTCCTACCGCGCCGCCCGGCTGCCGGCCAACCTCATCCAGGCCCAGCGCGATTATTTTGGCGCGCACACCTTTGAACGCATCGATAAAGAAGGTGTCTTCCACGCTCAGTGGTTTTAATCAATAAAAACCGGGGCGGCGACGCCGCCCCGGCCAACTTCTTGGGGGGAAAATCCAATGAACAACCAAATATCCGCAGCACAAAAAGACGAAATTCGCAAAGTAGCCGACCCCTGCACCGTGGTGATTTTTGGCGCATCCGGCGACCTGACCCAGCGCAAATTAATGCCCTCGCTTTTTAGCCTCTCCTGTGAAGGGCTGCTGGCCGAGCAGTTCAGCGTGGTTGGCGTGGCCCGCAGCGAAATGACCGACGACAGCTTCCGCGACCAGATTCGGGCCGGGGTGGAAAAGTTTGCCCGCCTCAGACCCGCCGACTGCGATCATTGGGACGCGTTCAGCAAAAACGTGCTCTACCACCGCGGCAATTACGACGACCCCCAAACCTATAAAGATTTGAGCAAACTGCTGGCCAAAATCGACAAGAATGTGGGCGGCGCGTGCAACGTACTGTTTTACCTGTCTACCCCGCCGCAGCTTTACCCGATTATTGTCAAACAGTTGGGCCAGGCCGGGCTGGCTCAGCAAAGCGATGGCCACTGGCGGCGCATCATCATTGAAAAACCGTTTGGCCACGATCTCCCCTCGGCCACCGAGCTGAATCAGCAGGTTCACGACGTTTTTGACGAACACCAGATTTACCGCATCGATCACTACCTGGGCAAAGAAACCGTGCAAAACCTGCTGGTGTTCCGCTTTGCCAACGCCATTTTTGAGCCGCTGTGGAGCCGCAACTACATTGACCACGTGCAAATCACCGTGGCCGAGGAAGTGGGGCTGGGCAGCCGCGCCGGCTACTACGACACCGCCGGCGTTATGCGAGATATGTTCCAGAATCACCTGCTGCAACTGCTCACGCTGGTATCAATGGAACCCCCCGCCGAATACGACGCCACCGCCCTGCGCGATGAAAAAGTGAAGGTGCTCAAGGCCATGCAGCGCATCAAACCGGACGAGGTTGGCCAGTACACGGTTCGCGCCCAGTACCGCACCTACCGCGACGAACCGGGCGTGGCCAAAGGCACCAACACGCCCACCTTTGCCGCCGTAAAACTGTTTATCAACAACTGGCGCTGGCGCAACGTGCCCTTCTATCTGCGCTCCGGCAAAGCCCTGGGCGATAAAATGACCGAGATCAACATTCAGTTTCGGCACGTGCCGCACCTGATGTTCCCGCTCAAACCGGGCCAGCAGTTACCGCCCAACGTGCTGGGGTTGTGCATTCAACCCAACGAAGGCATGAACCTGCGTTTTGAAACCAAAGTGCCGGGCGCGGGCATGCGCACCCGCTCGGTGGATATGAACTTTACCTACGAGCAGGACTTTGGCAAAAACACCCTGCCCGACGCCTACGAGCGCCTCATCCTTGATGCCCTGCACGGCGACGCCACGCTCTTTACCCGCAGCGACGAAATTGAGCTGGCCTGGGGTCTGGTTGACCCCATTTTGCAGGGCTGGGACAGCGAGTTTTCCCCGGTGCTGGCGTTTTACGAAAGCGGCACCTGGGGGCCGGGCAAATCCGATGAGTTTATGCAGGCCGATGGCCGCAAGTGGCACTACGCTTGCAGCGACTGCTAACCGATGACTGTGCAAATTTTTGCCAATATCGATGATTTGGGCCGGGCTGCCGCCGAACTCACAGCCCGTCTTTCCACCGGGGCCAGCGCTGCCCGCGGCATTTTCACCGTGGCCCTGTCCGGCGGCTCGCTGCCCCAATTAATTGCGCCCGGCCTGCTCGCGGCCAAAATTAACTGGCCGGCCTGGCGCGTCTTTTTTGCCGATGAACGCTGCGTGCCGCTGGACCACCCGGACAGCAACTACCGGCTGGCCCTCGAACTGCTGTTTGGTCCGGCCAACCTGCCCGCCGGGCACATTTTCCCCATTAACCCCACCCTGTCTCCCGCTGCCGCCGCCATCGACTACGAAACCAAACTGCGGCAGGTTTTTGGCGATGCCCTCCCCCAATTTGATCTGATCCTGCTGGGCATGGGCGAAGACGGCCACACCGCCTCGCTCTTTCCCAACCACCCCCTCCTGTCAGAAACAACCCGCGCCGTCGCCCCTGTTTTTAACTCGCCCAAGCCGCCGCCGGAACGCATCACCCTGACTCTGCCGGTGCTCAACGCCGCCCGGCACGTGGCTTTTGTGGCCGCCGGCGCGGGCAAAGCGAATGTTTTGCCGCAGGCGCTGGCTCCCGGTTCGGCGCTGCCGGCCGGGCTGGTGCAGCCTGCCGGCGGCCAGCTCACGTGGTTTGTTGATGAAGCCGCGGCGCGGCGGCTCGGCTGAGTTGGATTGAATTTTTGACTCCGACTTTAATGCTTTTATAATTACTAAAGTTCCTCTACTACAATCAAAAACTCAAGGAGACCCGTTTAGCCATGATTGAACGTGCAGCAGGCGTTACTCACAAAGGCAGGCCGTTTACCGTAATTGGCCCTGTGCTGAAACCCGGTGACAAAGCGCCCGTCTTCGCTCTGGCCAACAAACTTTTTTTTGTCGATACCGTTTCGTTGGCGGATAGCGCCGGTAAAACCCGGCTGATCAGCGTGGTGCCATCGCTCAACACCAGAATCTGCGATGCCCAAACCCGCCGCTTTAATGAAGAAGTGGGCGCTTACGGCGACAAGGTGGCCGCGTACACCATCAGCGTTGACCTGCCGGTAGCCCAACAACAGTGGTGCGAAGCCGCCGGCATCGATAATATTCAAATGCTGTCGGACTATCGGGATATGTCGTTTGGGGGGGCCTACGGCACCTACGTTAAAGAACTTCGTGTGGAACAGCGCGCCGTATTTGTGGTGGATGGCGATGACATTATTCGCTACGCCGAATACGTGCCGGAAATTTCTCAGCACCCCAACTACGAGGCTGCGCTGGCCGCGCTCAAAGAAGTGGCCGGCTAAAATTTAATCAAACATTAGCGATAAAGGAGAAAACAATATATGTTCAAAAAACTTGCGTCTGATGCCTTAGGCCTGAGTGATATTGGGGCCGTGGTCAAACCGGCGGATTTTGATAAAGTGGAATCCGACGATTTTATTATGCATGAGGATGGCGAAAAAATCTTTTTCCTGATTAAATCCAAATCTGACGAGTACTGTTTTACCAACAAAGCCCTGGTTCACGTAGATGGCACCTCGGCGATGAGCAAAAAACGCACGCTCCGTCGCTTTGATTACGCTCATTATTTAATTCAGGATGTAACGCTGGAAACCGCCGGCACTCTGGACGCAGACATTGAAATCAAATTCAGTATGGGTGATCATGATTACTCCATCGATGTTAACAAAAAGCATATGGAGGAACTCAAAGACCTGTACAAAGCCCTGATCAAAATTGGCTTGATGCAGCGAGAAAACGCCAGGTTGCTTGAATACGCCCAGAACAGCCTGGAAATAACCTCCAACACCATCAATCGTTCCTCCAGTTCAGCTACTCTTGAAGAACAGTTCAAAGCCATTAACCAGTATGCTTTTAGCTGGCTAAGGCAAACCCACGACACCTACATGCCCAAAGATTTTGGCGCTGTTTTTGAAAAGTACATCAAAAACTGAGCATCGATTGGTAAAGTAACATCACACTTAACCGTGGAAGTCTTTTCGCCCCATCCCCCCTGGCCTCCCTTCAATGGGGAAGGGGGGATTATTAAGGAAACGGTGTCAAAATTTGGTCACAAGAGTTTGTCCACGGTTTTATGCAAAGCTACCATTGGTAGAGTAGTAGCCGAATTACGGCATACAAACCCACAGGGGTAATAAAATCTCAGGCTTGGCGGCCTAATTTATTAAGGAGAAAAGAAATGCCAGTCAGAAAAGCCGAAGCAGTTTGGGAAGGGACCTTAAAAGAAGGCAAAGGGGTAATGAAGCTGGGCAGCGGCGCATATGAAGGCGCGTACACCTATGCCACCCGTTTTGAAGAAGAACCCGGCACCAACCCGGAAGAGTTGATTGGTGCGGCGCATGCCGGCTGCTTTTCGATGTTTCTCAGCGCGGTGCTCACTGGCGCGGGCTTCCCGCCTAACCGCATCGAAACTTCAGCCAGGGTATACCTGGAACAGGTGGAAGGCGCGCCGTGGATTACCAAAATTAACCTCACCTGCCGGGCCGATGTGCCGGGCGTGGACGAGGCAACGTTTATGGAAAAAGTTGACGCCTCCAAAAAAGGCTGCCCGGTGTCCAAGGCGCTCGGCGCCGTCAAAGAGATCAACGTGGACGCCGCGTTGGTTTAGCGAACATTCTTTGACTCACCAAAAACAGCTCGCGCTGGCGAGCTGTTTTTGGTTTTAAACCAGAACGGTCTCCCCATCCCCCTGCCCCCTTCTACCCTTCGGGCACTTCGTCCCCAGTGGGAGAAGGGGAAAAAAACTTCTGTGTGTTATTTGGCGCGGCGTTGCCGCGCCAAATAACACATATTTAATCACTCCCCCTCCCCGCAAACGGGGAGGGGGTTGGGGGAAGGGGATAAACAAACGAATTACCAGATTACTTTCTTAAACAACAAGGTGAGGGAAGGGGGTGAATGGCAACTGATCTCCTCACGGGACAACCGTGACCGTTGCCAGGGGGATGGCGTTGTCCGCCACCGGAGCGCCGTTGAGCGTCACCGGCTGGCGCTGGCCGGTTTGGCCATCGTACATGCCCACCAAAAGCTGGTAAACGCCCGGCGGTGCGTGCGCATCGATGGGGATGGCGTAGGTATCGGCCAGGGGAGCGCCGGGCTGCCAGCGGCTGGTTGGCCACACATTGTTGAGCGGCTGGTTATCGAGCTGGCCGTGCAGTTGAAAATCCGGGCCGAGCAGTTGGGTAAACACGGTAAAATCCGGCTCGATGGGGGCTTGCGCCGCCCAATGCAACGTGAGGTGCAGCGTTTCTCCGGCCTTGAGTTCGGGAGAAGGCAGATCGTAGCCGGTCAGCGTAATTGCCGGGCCAATTTGATAATCGGCGGCGTGTTGGGGCGGGTTGTTCGGCAGCAGCCGGAAAACGCACCAATCGCACGGCATCTGGCGATAAGCGTAGGTTAAGGCCCAGCCCGGCGGAAAGGCCGCCATCTCCACCCGCGTCCCGTCGGTTTTAAAATACGGCGCAAACAACTGGCCGTAGCCAGACATCATCTCCGGGGCGACAATCACAAAATCCACCCCGCGGTTCACAAAATCGGTAGTCAGCGCCGAAATGCTGCCGGCGCGAGGGGGATAGCGCTTGAAGGTGAGCCGGTCAGAATAAGCCCACGTGGGCAGCGATTTGCCCGCCGGCCCCCAGGCTACCACACTCTGCGGCGGAGACTGGTCCACCAGCCAGGTTAGTGGGGTGGCCGCATCAGCATTGAATTGGCGGTCAACCTCAAAAACGTTGGCAGCGAGCGCGGTGCGGGCCGGCTCAACGGTGGTGAGCGCCGCCCAGCGCAGTTGCAGCAGCAGCAGCACCACCGCCGCCGCCAGCACGGCCCGTTTGGCCCACCGGCCGCGACTCATGAGTGATTGGCCAATCTGGCCGGTGATGTGGGCCAGCCCCACAAAAATAAACGGGATGACCGGCAGCATAAAACGCTGCCCTAACGCCACTATCGGCACGTACCAGGCAAACAGCCCAAAAAATATGGCCACGGTCAGCAGCGTCAAGCAGGCGGCGTGGCCGTAGCGCCGCAGATATTTGCGGGTTGCCGGCCAGAAAACAAAAGGCAGCAGCGCCAGCAGCGCCAGCGTGTACCCACTGACCGGCGACAACAAAAATTCGTCTACTTTGAGGGTGCGGGTGGGCCACAGGGTTTTAATCAGAATATTGCGCATGGCCCGCATGCCGGCCCACTGGCGCTCAAAAATCTCCGCGGCCGAATGCGTTTGCAGATAGCTGGCCAGCGTGGGCAAATTGGCGGTGTCGTCGGGGTGCCAGTCGTTCCAGCTATCCATCCACATTTGATGGCTGATGGCGTAATTAAAAGTGGGGCTGCCGTAATGCACCGAGTTGTACAGCCACAACGGGCTGGCCACCAGCACGTAACTCGCCACAAAAAGCCACAGGTTTTTCGATTGCAGCAGCCGCCCGCGAAAAAACAGCACCGCGGTTACCAGAAAGGCAACCACCAGCAGTTGCCCGCTGCCTTTGGCCAGATAGGCCAGCCCGGCCAGCAGCCCGGCCAGCAGCCAGTAGCGGGATCGCTGCGGCTCAACCAGCGCCCTGAGCATGGCAAACCAGGCCAAAATAAACAACAGCACCAACAGCGACTCGGTGAGAGCGGTGGCGCTGTGCACCATAAATTCAACATTGATGCTGAGCAGATAAGCCGCCGCCAGCCCGGTGAAACGGTTAAAATAGCGGCTGCCCAGCAGATACAAGGCCACAATTGCCAGCGCGCCAAAGGCCATGCTGATGAGCTTGGCCCAGGTAAAAAATGACCAGTCGCGGCGGGCGATCACCGCCAGCACCGCCGCGTACAGCGGGCTACGGGTGCCGTCGGTCAGTTGGCCGTGCTCGCGCAAATCCAGGCTAAGCTGCAAAAACGCCCCCTGATCGCCGTCGCTGGAATTGGAGTTGGTGAGCATGCGGGCGCAGGTTTGGGTCATAAATCGACCCACCATTAACAGCAGCGCCGCAATAATTAATAGCTCGCCCAGCTTTTTCAATTGCGATCGTTGAGCTTCGGTCAGAGTTATAAGAATAGACATTATCGGAAATAATTTTTTGGGTAGTGGTAAAAGAGTAAGTGATACAACGCTATTTTCGCCCATCCCCCCCTTTGTCCCCCCTTCCGCTGGAAGGGGGGAATTTAAGGAGCGTGTGTGAAATTAGGGGGCGTTGGGGCCGACATTTTAACACAAATGATCTTTTACCCCCCCCCCACTTTGGGGGGGGGGGCGGG
>CAYOXS010000198.1:0-1927 GCA_964407935.1 uncultured Caldilineaceae bacterium | reverse complement strand
GCGTTTTGCGCCCTTATCTCACAAAATTTTATTATTTTCCCCTCCCCCATTTTTGGGGGAGGGGCAGGGGTGGGGGTAAAACTAAAAAAACCTCATCACTTACAAGTGAGCCACTACCATTTTTTGCACGCCGAGACGCGAAGCGACCACAGAGCAGGTCACACTTACAGCGTGACTGTCGGGCCGCAAGCCCGACCTACTCCTGCGTAACTTCCAAATATACTGGCGAGGCCACCTCAAACTATCGCCGACGGCGATACCAGAACTGATAGCCCACAAACCCGGCGATAATCACCATCGCCAGCAGCCCCCACGGAATGTCACTCCACGAAAACGAGTCAGCCGGGCGCGCCGATGGCGGAGCCGGCGGCGGTTCCGGGGTGCCGCGGGCGGCCAGCAGCGCCGCCGACGTGGCCTGATATTCTGAGGTGGGCGAAGGGGCCAGCGTGGGCTGCTCCAAAACCACCGGAGCCGGCGTGGGCGAGGGCGCGGGAGTGTTGGTTGGCCCCGGCGTGGGCGTGGGCGTACCCAAACCAAAAATCGGTACACCGTTTTTATCGCCGGTAAAGCGCACAAATTCGGCGGCCACCCAGCCCAAATCGCCGCCAAACTCAATTTGCCACCAGTTGCCATCTTCGCTGATGGCCAGCACATCGGCGGTTTCACCCAAATACATCCCGCCCATAAGTTCGGCGTCGGTGTTGGGTTCGGTCCGCACGTTGATGGCGTCCAGCGCCTCCACCGAGCCGGCGATAACCGGCACAGTCGGCGTGGGCGAGGGGGAGGGCGTAGGCGTGGCGTTGGGCGCTACCGGGCGCACCACCGGCAGACCGGCCGCGTTACCGCTGAATTCAACCACGGCGGTGGCCACCCAGGCCGCGCCGTCTGTGGCGGCGGGGTAATCCACCTGCCACCATTCGCCGGTTTCATCTTTGCCAATAACCGTAACCACGCTGTTTTCATTCAACCGGCCCAGCAGCTCAAAATTGAGGCCGGGGCCGCTGCGCACATTCACCCCGCCGGCCGGCACGGTCATCGAAGCCGGTTGGGGCGTGGGGCTGACCGGCGCGATCGGCGCGGTGTCCACCTCGACCACCGGCACGGCGGCGGCATCGCCCACAAATTCAACCACCTCGGCGGCTACCCAGGCCGGACCGGAATCAAAATCGATCTGCCACCAGTCGCCGGCGGCATTTTTACCGAGCACCCGCGCCTGTTTGCCTTCGGGCAGGCGGCCGGCAATATCCGCCGAGGTGGCCGGGGCGCTGCGCACGTTGGTGACGCCGCTGGTCTGGATGTACGGCGGTTCCAGCGCCGGAGCCGGGGTTTCATCGGCCTGGACGGCGGGGAGTTCCGGCGCTCCCAGCGGCGGAATGGCCGCCGCCGGAGCCGCGCCCTTTAGCCCGGTTGTCAGTTCGCGGGCAATGTCCAGATACAAATTGCCGTAGCTGGCGCTCGGTTCGAGCTGTGTGCCTTCCGGCCACTCGTTGAAGCTGGTGATGATGACCATATCCGGCCGGCTGGCGATTGCGCCCTGCCACGTTTCACGGAAGTAGTCGCCGTTGCGGCGCGGCACGGCAAAAGCGTTGGCGCGGGGCAAATTGGTGTCGTTGTAGCCGGGCATGGCGGTGGCAACCCACAACCGGGCCACGCCGTTGTCGGCGGCGTAGGCCCGCACCCGCTCGCCCCAGGTGGCCAGTTGGCCGGCCGGCGAGTCGGCCCAGGCAATGCTGTACAGGTGGTGGCCGTCGAACACGGCCTGATAGCTCAAATCGGTGCCTTCGGCAATCCACAGCGTGCTGTGGCCGGGGTCAATCTGATCGCGGATGGCCTGCCACTCGGCCACCGAAAACCGCTGCTGCCGCCAAAAAAAGATAACCGGCTGGCCCTGGTAGCGAAAATAGGCCGGGTGCTGCACGTGGGTGCT
>CAYOXS010000197.1:0-10850 GCA_964407935.1 uncultured Caldilineaceae bacterium | reverse complement strand
ATTGAAAGCGAAGGCGGCGGTTACAAAGCCACCTGCTTTACCGGCACCAAAGGCCCCGGCGCCTGCGATTTTGCCGGGCTGAACGCCGGTATCTACTTTATCTGGATCGATGGCACTCAGCTCACGCTCAAAACTTACATGGATGGCGCTGCTTACGCCGAATTCGAATTCTATCGGCAGCCGCACAAATCCAGCGAGGATGTGGTGGGGCCAGTCAGTTACAATTGATAGAATTTAGGTAGAATTGAAACGGGGCAGGCCATTTGGCCTGCCCCGTTTTTTGTTTGGCTCAAATAGAAGTTACGCGGTTGAGGTCATTCTGAGTGAGGAACGAGCGAAGAATCTCTGATTTGGATCGAATTGGAGACTCTTCACCTTCGGCTCAGAGTGATATGCAACGAACTGCGTAACTTCAATCAAAGTTAATTATTTTCTGGCAGTTTTAGTTTGCGACTCCAGTGGACAGTTTCAATCTGTGACTGCCGCCGCGTGTCTTTTTTATAGGACGTTGCCGGGTGCAGCGGGATCAGCAGATAAAACTTGCTGCCCGGATAGGTTTTTTCATCGTGGCGGTCGCTTTCAACCCACACTTTGCCGCCGTGCGCCTCGGCGATGCCTTTGACCAGCGTTAAGCCCAACCCCGGCCCGGCCCCCTTAAATTTGGTGCGACCGGTGCTGTGGTGATTGGTATCATCAACCCGGAAGAATTTCTCAAAAATTTGCTGGTGGTGGTCGCGGTCAATGCCAATGCCGGTATCGGTCACAACAATTTCAACCGCCGAACCAAGGTTATCGACCACTACCGGCCGGCCGGTGATGGTAACCAGCCCGCCGTCGGGCGTGTATTTGATGGCGTTGCTGAGCAGGTTTTCCAGCGCCTGTACCAGCCGGCCGCCATCGGCCTCAATAATGGGCAAATCATCAAAGCCTTTGGTGTCAAAGGCAATCCGGCGTTCATCGAGCGCCGGCAAAAATGGCCCGCTGGCTTGCCGCACAATATCGGCCAGGTTGACCGGCCCCAAAAACAGGCTCATATCGCCGTCGTTGGCCTCGGTTACGTCAAACATCATGTCGATGATGCTTTTCATGCGTTCGCTGCCTTTGGCAATACCGCCGACGATGGTTTTGACGTAGGCAAAATCTTTGGCCTCTTCTTCGGTCAAATCCAGCAGCATTCTGGAATAACCGTGGATATGCGTCAGCGGCGTGCGCAGCTCGTGCGAGGCAATGGACAGGAAGTCGCTCTTGTTTTGGTCAAGGCTGTTCAGTTTTTCACTCATTGTCCCCATTTCCTGGCCAATGGTAGCCAGTTGTTCAAACAACCGGGCGCCATCAATGGCCAGAGCCGCCTGATCGGCCAGAATGACCGCCAGTTCCACGTCTTCCTGGTGAAAGCCAGATTTTTTGGTGCGCGGGCCAAAGGCCAAAATACCCAGCACATCAACCCGGCGGATGATGGGCACAAACAATTCCATATTCAGTTCTGTGAGCCAGGCCCGTTCGGCCGGGTCCAGATCGGTAAATTCCGGTAGCACATCGATATCGTACTGAAACAGGAACTTATTTTCTTTGCGGAAGTACTCAACAAACAGGCTGGCCGGGTTAAATTCAAAGGGAGCTAACTCAATTGCGCCAAACTGGGCCAGCGGGCGCAGCGATAGCCGGGCGCCTCCGCCGCGTTCGTTAATGAATACCGCGCCGTGTTCCAGGTTAAAGGTGTCGTTCATCAGGGTGATGAGAATATCACCCAGGCGCTGCATTTCCAGCGCGCTGCTGATACTCCGGCCAAAGTGGCGAATGATTTCTTTTTCGTCCTTTTCCTGGCGGCCCAAAATGATCACGGTGAGGAGGCGGTAAAGTTGCCGCCAGGCCGGAGGGGTAACAATGGCCAGCAGAATGGCCAGAACGGTGGACCAGAAAAATACGTTGATCGGCTGGAGATTACTGCGGCTGACAATAATGGTAGCGGCCAGCGCCAGATAAAATACCGCGGCCAGCAGCGCGATGGAAGTTAAGCGGCGCACGGCCCGGCCAATCAGTCGGTTTAAATCCGGGGTGTGGTAACTCAGCACCACGTAACCGGCCAGCACGCTGCCGGCCACCAGCAGCGGACTGCCGGCCCATAAAAACATGGCCGGGCTGACAAACAAAATGAGACCACTGGCGGCGTGCAGGGTTGTGGCAATCAGCCAGTACTGGAGCCGATTTCTGTGTTTTGATGAGGGATGTTTGGCAAAGGCCATGCCCAGCGCGGAATATGTGCCGGCCACAGCGCCAATCCAGCCTGCGGCGGCAAATATGGCGGGTAAACTCAAACCGGCCACCGCCGGTAATGCCTGAAAGGTAGCGCCGCTCCAGAGCAGCACAATGGCCAGGCCGCCAATCCAGTAATAGGTTTGCAGTTTTTTGTCGGTTTGCAGAAAACTGAGGCTCAATGCTCCAAACACTATTACTGCCGCCAGCAGCGCCAGTTTGGTAAGCTGGTCGTAAGAAATATTAGGGATAGGCTCAATGGCGAGCATATCCATCAATTGAGTCATGTGGGCCAAAAATATCAGGCCGCTGTATCCCGCCAGGCGCATAACATTTGCCTGTCTGGATGACCGCAGCCTGTAAATGGCCGAGAGCCATAATAAACCCAGTATTACCAGTAATGTTAAAGTTACAAAAAACGCAGGTGATGTCATTTTTTAAGCTGCTAATCAGTAAAATGATGTCGGTTGACGCAAGTATGGCCAGCCCTGCTGCCAAAATTCAGACAAAGACTTTACACACAAACACAAAAGTAGATTTTAGCACAATTTTCCAATTACAAAATTACGTCAGCGACATTTGTTTTTGGTGGCTGAATTTCACCAATATGCGGGCAAGTTCGGCGGGCAGAAACGGTTTGGCCAGCCACGGCGCACCGGTATCATCTAAAAATGCCCGCGTATCCGCGTCAACCGCGTTGCCGGTGATGAAGATAAAACAGTTAGCCAGTTCCGGGTATTGGGCCACGGCCTGCCGGTAAAGCTGCGGGCCGGTCAGATCGGGCATCAGCATATCACAGATCACCAGATCGTAAGATTGAGACTCAAGCATTTTCAGCGCCTGGCTGCCATTAGAGATTATTTCCGGGTGGTGCCCCATCCGGCTGAGCACGCTCTGCAACAAAGATAGCAGAAATTCTTCGTCATCTACAACCAGTATTTTCAGCGAGGGTGTGTTTGGTTCCGGGGCAAATGACGAGACTGCTGCTGCCGGCGCGGTTTTTGCCGCGGGTACCGGCTGCACCGGCAGTTCTACAAAAAAAGTGACGCCCTGCGGCTGATTTTTTTCAGCCCAGATGCGGCCTTTGTGCTCGCTGACAATGCCAAAACAAATCGACAGCCCCAGACCGGTGCCCTGCCCAACCTGTTTGGTGCTAAAAAACGGATCAAAAATCCGGGGCAGGATGAGTTCGGGCACGCCGGGGCCGTTGTCAGAAAAGGTGATCAAAATGGCGTTATTTTGATAACCGGTAGCGATGTTCAGCCGGCGCGGCCCGCGCACGCCATCGAGCGCCTGGATTGAATTGGTAATCAGGTTGACAAATACCTGTTCAAGCTGGTGACGGTCGGCCATGGTTTGCGGCAAATCGGTGCTCAGCTTGGTGGTTACCTGGATTTTGAGCTTTTTGAGCTGGGGTTTCATCAGCAATAGGCTGGATGTTATGGTCTGGTTGAGGTCTGTGGGCGCTGTTTCCAGTTCAATATTGCGGGCAAAGGTGAGCAAATCTTTTACAATCAGCCCGGCGCGTTCGGCTTGCCTGAAAATAACTTCCAAATCGTGCCGATACGGCTGGGGCGGGTCGCTTTGTTGCAGCAAACTGGCGTAGCCAATGATTGAGGTGAGCGGGTTGTTGAGTTCGTGGGCCACGCCGGCCACCAGTTGCCCAATGGTGGATAGTTTTTCGTGGCGGCGCAGGCGCAGTTCCAGTTCGTGGCGGCGGGTAATATCGCGGGCAATAAAATGCAGGCCGGTCGGCTGGCGACCAATCCGCTGAATCCGCATGGTCGCTTCCAGCACCATTTCCTGCCCGGTTTTGGTTAAAATGACGAGTTGAAACGTAGAAGGTGTCCCGGTAAGAGACAAATGCGTTTTGAGCAGGGTGAACAGTTCCGGGATTTGGCGGGGGTGGATAAATTGGGCAGCGTGCATGCCGATGGCTTCTTTAAGCGGGTAGCCGGTAGCTTGCAGGGCCATTTTATTGGCGCTGGTGACTCTAAAGTGGTTGTCCAGTGTAAAAATCAGGTCGTAGGCGTTGTCAAACAGGTCGCGATAGCTGGCTTCGGCGGCGCGCATTTCTTCAAACAGGCGGCTGTTTTCCAGCACAATGCTCAACTGCGCGGCGATGGTGCTGAACAGCCGCAATTCTTCCGGGCCAAAGGCATTGGGTTGCGGGCTTTGCGCGTTGAGCACGGCCACCACCTGCCCCTGGCGCATCACCGGCACCGAAACTTCGGAGCGGGTATCGGCGGCGTGGTATTTGAAGCGGTTGATTTTTTTTGTGTCTGGCAGGAGCAGCGGTTGCCCGGTGCGCTGCACCCAGCCCACGGCGCTGCCGGCAATAGGTACGCTCAAATCGGCGCTGCCAGACAGGTAACCAATTGTGGTGGGGTGGGCGCGCATTTCTTTTTTGTTGGGCGCGGTCAGAAAAAAACCCAGTTTTTCAATACCCAAAGTGCGATGCAAAGCGGCGATAGCGCCGCTCAAAACCTGGTCAAAATCCAGGCTCGATGCCGCGGCCAGCATCACTTCCTGCAAAATTTTGGTTTTGGCCAAATGGCGGGTGGCTTCGTTGTAGAGCCGGGCGTGTTCAATGGCTACCGCGGCTTGCATGGCCATCGTTTCGGCCAGCCGCAGCTCGTTGGGGTGGATTGACCCGGCGGGGTGGCTGCGGCCAATTTCAACCAGCCCAATTGTCTGCCGCCGGTAAACCAGCGGCACTACAAAAACCGATTGAATGCCGTACCGCGTAGCCCACTGTTTTTCCACCGCAGACAGCCGGGCATCCTGAACCCGCAGAAACTGCGACACCTGCGAGGTTAATACTTCCATTTGGGTGGACGAGGGCGAAACGGTGCGCTCAAACCCCGTTGCCAGGCCGGGCTCGGTGTTGCTGTATCGGTGTAAGGTGTAAAGCTGGCCGGTGGTTCTGTCCCAGCGGGAAATGATGCAGGTATCGGCGGCCAGGGTTTCAATCATTTGCCGGCTCACCGCGTCGAGGACAGTATCCAGCGACAGATCAGACGTGTGCAGCGCCATCGTTTCAAACAGCAACGCCTGTTCTTCGGCCTGCTGCCGGGTTTTGGTGACCAGGCGGGCGTTGTCAATGGCCAGCGCGGCGTGGTCGGCGATGGTTGTGAGAATTTTCAACCCATCGTCGCTCAGGTAGCGTTGATTCATATTAATCAATTCAATTACGCCGATGGTCTGCTCTCTGCTGGTGAGCGGGACACACATGACGGATTGGGTGTGAACGCCGGTTTTCTGGTCAACTTGCGGGTTAAACCGCTCGTCTCTGGCCGCGTCCGGGACAAGCGCCGGTTGGGCGTGGGTAGCTACCCAGCCCATAATTCCGCGGGAAACGGGCAGTTGCATGCCCAGAATGGCCTGTGCGCCATCGCCCACCGCGGCTTTGACTACCAGTTCCGTACCCCACGGCTCTAATAAGGCCACCGAGCCGGCTTCGGCCTGGAAGATTTCATTAGTGCTGCGAATCACCTGGCTTAAAATTTCCTGCAAATCCATGTTAACCGGTTCCCACGACACGTTGTCCTGATTGTATCAAAGCAACGGGATTTAAGCAATGGTTCTTTTAGGGGGATTTCTGACCCTAGAAATTTACATAAAGTTGCAGTTTACATAAACATAGGGTACAATAGGTCATCACCAATATTAAATGCCACGTAACCCACTTAAAATAAGGTGATAGTTTTATGTCGTTTAGAATTGCTACCCTTGCTCTCATTCTGGTGGTTGTGTTGACCGGTTGCGCCAGCCCGGCCAGCCGCGCTCAGGATGCGCAGCCCCTGTCTGATCAAGTGCCGGTTCAGGCCGAAACTTCCGCTCCCCCGGCCGCGCCCGCCGCAACCGGCCCGGCGCTGGCCCTCGACGCCACGGCGGTCACTTTTTCCATTAATGGCGGTATTGTTGGTTTTTGCGACGAACTGGTGATCAAAGCCAACGGCGATTATCTGCTGACCACCTGCAACCAGGGCCAGGTGAGCGGCACACTGCCCCAGTCTGACCGGGTGTCGCTCAAATCCTGGCTTGAAAACCTGAGCAGCTTTCAACTCTACACCGATGATGGCGCGCAGGCGGCTGATGGCATGCGCACCGATCTGGCGTTTGTTGGCCAGGGCAGCGCCGCCGTCGAAGAGCCGCAAAAACAGATTATTTACGATTGGGTGAGCGGGTTGATTGTTCAGCTCAGGCCCAAACCGCAGTTGGAACCAACCCCGACTCTGAGCGTGGCGGCCGTGCCGCAGGGTGCGCTCTGCCCCGATATTCAGCGACCGGCGCTGGTTTTGGTTGATTTTGAAGCCCCCACCGGCGTGGAGCTGCTGGATGCAGCCAGCCAGGCTACCTGCCAGGTAACGCTCAGCCAGCCGCCATTTGGCCGGATTATCAGCGGCGGCGGCAACCTGTATTACCTGGTGGCCAATTCCGACACCAAATCGGTGACGGTGTGGGAGTTGAACGCCAGCGGCGAGCAGAAACCGCTCGATTTTACAACGATGGTGATGGAAGAACCAGGCCCGCACGGTTTCATTGTTTCTGACGACGGCAGCAAAATTGCCTGGGCGCAAACGGTTGTCGATCTGGAATCTGACCCGGCGGTGTACAAAAATTACCTGTGGCAGGCCAACATCGATGGCAGCGAGCGGGTAACCCTGCTGGACGGCGTGGATAATACCGAACTGCGCTTTGCCTTTCCTGTTAGATTTTCCACGGCCGATAACTCGCTGTATTACGCCCTTCAACCGGATATTGGCGGCCCGGTTTTCAGTGGCCGGTTTGATACCCTGTACCACGCGCCGGCCGGCGGCCAGCCTGAACTGGTGTACGCCTGCCCCGTAGAAGACAACCCGGTCTGCATTACCGGCCTCGCGCTCGATGGCAGCGTGCTGACCACGCTTGACCCCGCCACCGACTCAATCCAGGTGCTTGGCCGGGATGGCGCGGTCATCAATTCTATTCCGCTGCCGGGCACAGGTTACGTGGAGCACGCGGCCTTTAGCCCCAACGGCAGCCTGGCCTTTGTTTCCGCCACGCTCACCGAGCCGGCCAGTGAAGAAGAAATGCCGCTGCCCAATCCCGGTTATATTACGGTGCTGGCCGCGCCCTACACCGGGCAGGCCCAAACTCTGCTGGCCGATAACACCGTCGGCACGCTGTGGGGCTGGGTCAATGACAATTTGCTGGTTTACGGCGCCATCAACGCCGAAGGACTGCCCACAACCGCCACGGTTGATCTGAACGGGCAGGTGAAAGAAGTGTCCGCAAAATTTGCGGTGGGGGTGCTGAGCCGGTAATGTGGCCCGCCCCGTAACAATTTGATACCAGCATTGAAGCGCCAACCGTAGGAGCACGGGATAAGCGAGGTTGCTTTCAATGATGGTGGCGGCTCTGTCCGCCGGGTGGAGCAGGGGATTAACTCCGCAACTTGTTTCGAGACAAACATCGAAGGCGCAGCGGGATGAAGATTTATCTGCGGAGTTACCCCTGTTTCCCACGCCCCCTCTTTCCTCCCTTTATTTTACCCCGATCTACTTGCGCTATTATTGTTCCTGTTTATAATTCAATTATTGAATTTCAGAATTTGAATTATAAGCTGATGCGCGCCACCGAAGATTACGACCTGCAAATATTAAACCATATCGATGAGAACCCGGAGACCACCCAGGCTGATCTGGCCACGCAGTTAGGGGTGGCCGTGGGCAGTGTTAACTGGTACATCAAACGGCTGGTTAACAAGGGCTATATCAAAGTGACCAAAATGCAGCGCCGCCGGTTGCGTTATTTGATCACCCCCAAAGGCATCTCCGAAAAATCCCGGCTGACCAAAGAGTTTGTCCAGGCCTCGTTTCACTGGTACCGGCTCACACGCGAAGACTCCAAACGCCTGCTGGCCCAGGTAGCCGAGGCCGGATACAATACCGTTTGCATTGAAGGCGACGGCGATCTGGCAGAAATCATCTACCTGAGTTGCCTTGAAGCCCGTATCGGTGTAAAAACAGAAATCGACAGGAATCTGCCCGTATTCCGCATAGAAAACTGGCAGACCGTGGTAGACTGGCCCAATCATCAATCGCTATCCTCACAGGAGTAACACCCATGCAAGTTCCGCTGCTGGATTTAAAGGCCCAATATGCCGCCATTAAAGACGAAGTTGCTGCTGTTGTAAATCAGGTGATGGAATCGCAGTACTTTATTCTGGGGCCGGAGGTGAAGGCGCTGGAAGAGGAGGTGGCCGCCTATTCGCAGTGCCGCTTTGGCGTGGGCGTGTCGTCGGGCACGGATGCACTGCTGGTGGCGCTAATGGCCATCGGCCTGCAGCCCGGCGACGAAGTGATTACCACGCCGTACACCTTTTTTGCCACCGGCGGCTCTATTTCGCGGCTGGGCGGCAAACCGGTTTATATCGATATTGACCCCTTCACCTACAATATCGATCCCGACCAGATTGAAGCCGCTATCACCCCCCGCACCCGGGCCATCATTCCGGTGCATTTGTACGGGCAAATGGCCGAGATGGAGCCGATTTTGGCCCTGGCCCGGCGGCACAATCTGGTGGTGATTGAAGATGCGGCGCAGGCCATTGGCGCGGAATATCACGGCCGGCGGGCCGGCTCGCTGGGCGATTTTGGCTGCTTCAGCTTTTTCCCGTCCAAAAACCTGGGCGGTTTTGGCGACGGCGGCATGGTGGTTGCCAACAACGCTGAGCTGGCCGAACGGGTGGAGCGACTGCGAAATCATGGGGCCAAACCCAAATATTATCACCAGTTTATTGGCGGCAACTTTCGGCTGGATGCGCTTCAGGCGGCGGTGCTGCGGGTTAAGCTGAAATACCTTGATGACTGGACCGCGGGCCGCCAGCAGAACGCCGCCACCTACCGGCGTCTGTTTGCCGAAGCCGGGCTGGTGGCTGAGCCATCGGCCCTGGCCTGCCTGCAAAACGGTTGCACGGCGCAGAACTGCGAGCTGAAAGAGGGACAGGTTGTGCTGCCCACCGAACTGCCGCAGCGCCGTCATATTTACAACCAGTTTGTTATCCGCGTATCGCGGCGGGATGAGTTGATGGCCTATCTGCACCAGCGCCAGATTGGCTGCGAAATTTACTACCCCGTGCCGCTGCACCGGCAGGAATGTTTTGCCGATTTGGGCTACCGGGATGGCGACCTGCCGGTGAGCGAGTGCGCCGCCCGCCAAACGCTGGCCTTGCCCATTTACCCGGAACTGACCGACGACATGCAGCAGGCAGTGGTTTCGGCGATTGCTGATTTTTACCGGGGGTAGTGCGGGTAGCGAAACCGAAGCCGGTGGCGAGTAACGGGTGGTGGGTTGCAAATTGCAGGGGCGCAGACTCGCAATTCGCATTCACTATTTTTACAGGGGTTGGAAAATCTAACCGCAACGGCACCAACAATGAAAATGTGGTAAGGGCGCTTCGCGAAGCGCCCCTACATTCGCAATTCACTTGTTTTGAACTCCGGCCACAATTTTTTAGAGTCGGGGCAGGAATTCCCTAACCCCTAATTCCTGACTCCTGAATCCTATTTTTAAGGGAGCAACGCATGTCTTTTTGGGAGAACAAACGGGTAGTGGTCACCGGCGGGGCCGGTTTTTTGGGATCGTTTGTGGTTGAAGCGCTGCACAACCGCGGCGCGTCAAGCGTGTTTGTGCCGCGCAAAGAGGACTACGACCTGCGCGAACACAGCGCGGTGCTGGCCCTGCTGCAAGACGCCCGGCCCAACGTTGTCATTCACCTGGCCGCGTCGGTGGGGGGGATTGGCGCCAATCGCACCCATCCCGCCGAATTTTTTTACGACAATTTGATGATGGGCGCTCAGCTTTTGCACGAAAGCTGGCGGGCCGGCGTGGAGAAATTTGTGGCGATCGGCACAGTGTGCGCCTACCCCAAATTCACTCCCATTCCATTTAAAGAAGATGATTTATGGAACGGCTATCCCGAAGAAACCAACGCGCCGTACGGGCTGGCCAAAAAAATGCTGCTGGTGCAGAGCGAAGCCTACCGCGCCCAATACGATTACAACTCGGTGTTTTTGCTGCCGGTAAATCTGTACGGCCCGCGTGACAATTTTGATCTGGAAACCTCGCACGTGATTCCGGCATTGATCAGAAAATGCGTTGAAGCCAAAGGGCGCGGCGATGCCCGGATTGTGGCCTGGGGCGATGGTTCGCCCACCCGCGAATTTTTGTATGTGGAAGATGCCGCTCAAGGAATTCTGCTGGCTGCCGAACGATATAACAAGAGTGAGCCGGTCAATATCGGTTCCGGTAGCGAGATCAGCATCAAGCGGCTCACCGAAACCATTGCCCGCCTGACCGGTTTCACCGGCGAGATTGTGTGGGACACCAGCAAGCCCAACGGCCAGCCGCGCCGGGCGCTCAACACCGAGCGCGCCTGGCAGGAGTTTGGCTTTAAAGCCTCAACCGATTTTGAAACCGGCCTGCGCCGCACCATCGACTGGTACATGCAGTCGCTTTAAATGTTTTTTAACCAACCCGCCCGAAAGTAAACCGGAATGACATCTGTAACTTCAAAACCCAACCTGCCCGACCCGCCCATCCCGGTCACG
>CAYOXS010000196.1:10748-10918 GCA_964407935.1 uncultured Caldilineaceae bacterium | reverse complement strand
AGAAGGGGGATTTGACTTTTGGGGTCAGTTTGGGGCGGCTTTGCCGCCCCAAACTGACCACGTAATATTTTCCCCTCCCCCAAAATGGGGGTGGGGGTAGGGGGGGGGGTAAAAGCGAGAATTTTTTGTTACACCGTTTAAATCAGAGCAACCACCCCGCACGGGCGTAA
>CAYOXS010000196.1:0-10738 GCA_964407935.1 uncultured Caldilineaceae bacterium | reverse complement strand
TTTGTGGGGGGGTCTCCACCCCCCCCCCCCAGGCCTTTTTTTCCCCCCCCCCCCCCCCGGTGGGGGGGGGGGGGGGGGGGGCCCCCCCCCTCTTCTTTCTTACTCCTGGCCCTGCAAGGCCCGCTTCAAGCCATCGGCCAGCAGATTGACGCCGATGACCAGCAGCGAAATGGCCGCCGCCGGAAAGTACATGGCCCACGGCGTGAGCGACACGTAGTTGCGGGCTTCGCTGACCATCAGCCCCCAATCGGGGTTGGGCGGCTGCACGCCCACGCCCAAAAATCCGAGCGAGGCCACCAGAAAAATGGCGTACGAAAATCGGAGGGCCGTTTCAACGGTGAGCGCCGGCAGCACCGATGGCAATATCTCGCGGAAGAGGATGTGAAAAGTGGTTTCGCCCTGGGTACGGGCCGCCTGCACAAATTCTTTGGGCTTAACCGAGAGCACCACGCTGCGCACCACGCGGGCCACAATCGGCGTGTAGACCACGGCGATGACCAGCAGCACGCTGTTGCGCGAGGGGCCAATGGTGCCCAGCAGCAGCAGCGCCAGCAGCAGCGCCGGCATGGCCAGCAGGCTATCAAACAGGCGGAACAGAATTTCATCGAACCAGCCGCCGCGATAGCCGCCCAACAGCCCAAACGAAGTGCCCACTACCACCGCCACCAGCGTACCCAAACCGGCCAACCCCAAAATATCCCGCGCACCGAGGATCACCCGGCTGAATACGTCGCGGCCGAGGCGGTCGGTGCCAAAAAAATGCTCCAGCGAAGGCGACTGGCGCGCCGCCCCGGCAAGCTGCTCGGTGGCGCTGTAGGGAGTCAGTAACGGGCCAAAAATAGCCAGAAAGATAAACACCAGCACAATTGTTGCGCCGATGGCCGACACCGGCCGGGCATACAGGCCGGCCAGTACACGCAGCCAGCGCGGGCCGGGTTTTGATTGGGTGAGTGGGGTGGCAATAGATTTAGTGGTCATAGGTTTTCACTTTGTGGTGCGGCGGCTTTGCCGCCGCACCACAAAACATTTTATTTGGGATGAGAGGCGGTTATCGCATTTCCTACTGCGCCGAACGGATAGTGGCCAGATCGGTGCGGCCGGCAAACGCCTTTAACTCAAAGCCGGTGAACTGATCGCGGATAGCGCCCAATTGGGGGAAGAAGTACGGCACAATGATCGGGCCGCGCTCAATGAGAATCTGCTGAATGTCTTTGTAGGCGGCCACGCGCTCGGTTTCGTCCAGGGTGGTGCCGGCGGTTTTGGCCAGGGCGTCAAACTCCTCGTCGGAAAAGTGCGACTCGTTCCATTTGGCGTCAGTCACCAGCATCACGTCCATGTAAAACTGCGGGATGGGCCGCGACCCCCAGCCGGTGATGCCCAGGTCAACTTCCAGCCAGCCGTTATCGCCGTAATAAACACTTTCCGGCTCAACCAGCACATTCACGTCGATGCCGGCTGCGGCCCACTGCTCTTTGAGCACCACCGCCAGATCGGGCCGGTCGCCGGAATCAGGCACGTGCAGATCAAGCTGCAAGCCATCGGGGTAGCCGGCTTCAACCAGCAGAGCTTTGGCGGCGGCGGGGTCACGGGCGGGGATGGGGGTGTCTTCGCTGTAGTAGGCGGTGTAAAGCGGGCCAATGGGCGTATCGCGGCCGGGCGCGCCCAGCCCCAGAGTAACGGTATCGAAAATGGCCTGCCGGTCGGTGGCCAGTTTGAGCGCCTCAACCACGCGCGGGTCATTGCCCGGAGCGCGGTCGGTGCGCAGCCGGACCGCATCGAAACCGTTGGTTGGCACGGCCACGGCGTTGACGCCGGCTTCTTCTTTGAGGGTGAGAAACAGCGGCGTGGGCATGCGCATGGCCAGATCAACCTGACCGCTGCGCAGCGCATCGACAGAAGCGGCCGGGTCGCTGAAGAAAACAAAATCCATTTCGGCGACGCCGGGTTTGCCGGGGATAAAGTAGGCGTCGTTGGCGGCAAAGGTCATGCGGTCTTCGGGAGTGTAGTTGGTCACTTTGAAGGGGCCGGTGCCGTTGAAACTGGTGGCCGCATCCTGCGTATTGGCCTTGAGGATGACAGCGTGATTGTCGCTCAGGTCAAACAGGAAAAACGGGTTGGTTTCTTTGAGGGTGAAGATGACTTCCGTATCGCTGGCGGCCTGAATGCTGGCGATATTGGCGTACAGATCGGCGGTGGGCAGTTCGAGCGCCGAGTCGCGCAACCGGTCAAACGTCCACACCACATCGGCGGCGGTCAGCGGGCTGCCATCGTGAAAAGTGACGCCGCGGGCCAACTGGAAGTTGTACTGCAAGCCGTCGCCGCTGACGGCCCAACTGGAGGCCAGCCGCGGCCGGATATTGTTGCCGGCATCAACATCAACCAGATAATCATACACGGCATTGAGCACGGCGATTTCACTGTCTGACGAGGCGAAGGCGGGGTCGAGCTGCACCGGAATTTCCCAGGCAACCACCAGCTTGCCGCTGGCGGCAGTGGCCGGCGCAGCCGCGCCGGAATATTCGGCCAGCAGTTGGGCGGCTTCTTCGGGGCCGGGAATCCACAGTTTTTGGCCGGTTTCGATGACGTCCGGGTTGTCAATTTTGGCAAAGCCGGGGTCGGTTTCGGCTTTGGCGTTGGTGCCCAGCCAGATGGCCGGCCAGTTGAAAACGTCGCCGTAAAATTTGTCGGCCAGCTTGCTCAGCCAGTCGTCGGCCTGCACGGTGTATTCCTGGCCGTCGCTTTGCGGCAGCGGGCCAGCGGCCTGGGCCACGCTCATTGAAAAAGCAAAAACTATCAGCAGTAAAATCAGTGTGATTCTATGCACGGTCCTCTCCTGTTTCTTTTAAATTGTTTGAATATGTTGCTGTTGACGCGCCGGAAACCGGGTTTCTTACCGGAGCCATCGGCCTTGATGTTGAGTGTGGGGGAAGCGCCAATTTCTTGTTGAGAGCTACCTTACCATATGTTCTATAATCTGCCAAATGCCAAAAAAAATTGCCCGATTTGCAAATTAGCTATTTACCGGAGCAGTAACGGCCGACTATAAAGGTAGGCCGGCAGCCATTTGGAAGTTTTGGCAGAATACCCTATACTTATTGATTTAGGAGCGAGTCAGTAGATGAATCAAGCGGAAGCCGAGGCTCAAATTTCGTGCCGCCACGTGTGGAAAGTATTTGGGCCGCACCCGGACCAGGTAAAAAACCAGCTTGATACCGGCCTGTCCAAGGCAGAAATTTTGGCGCAAACCGGCCACGTCGTCGCCGTTAAAGATGTTTCGTTTGACGTTTGGCGCGGCGAAACGTTTGTGGTGATGGGCCTGTCGGGCAGCGGTAAATCGACGCTGATCCGCTGCATTGCCCGGTTGATTGAAACCACCAGCGGCCAGATTGTCGTTGACGGCGAAAATATTCTGGCGATGAACCGCAAACAACTGCGCCGGCTGCGCCGCCACAAAATGAGCATGGTCTTTCAGCATTTTGGCCTGTTCCCCCACCGCCAGATCATCGATAATGTGGCCTACGGCCTGGAAGTGCAGGGCGTAAAAAAGAACACCCGCCATGCCAAAGCCCGCGACGTGCTCAAACTGGTGGGGCTGGATGGCTGGGAAAAACATTACCCCGGCGAACTCAGCGGCGGCATGCAGCAGCGGGTGGGTATTGCCCGGGCGCTCGCCGTCGATCCGGCTATTTTGCTATTTGATGAGCCTTTCAGCGCGCTCGATCCCCTCATCCGGCGCGAAATGCAGGACGAACTGATCATCCTGCAAAAAATGATGCACAAAACCATTGTGTTTATCACCCACGATTTTCTGGAAGCCGTAAAACTGGGCGACCGCATCGCCATTATGAAGGATGGCGAAATTGTGCAGATTGGCACGCCGGCCCAGGTGGTGATGAACCCTGCCACCGATTACGTGCGCGAATTTACCAAAGATGTGCCGCGCTCGCGGGTGCTCAACGCCCAATCGGTAATGCAGGTGCCGCCGGTGGTGGCCAGCGCCACCGACTCGGTGCAGGCGGTTGCCGCCGAACTGGACCGCCAAAATTGTACCGCCGCCTTTGTTAAAGACGAACAGGACAAATTTGTGGGCGTGCTCCTGCGCGAGCAACTGAACAGCAAGCCGGTGACCAACGGCTCCGGGCTTAAACCGCTGATCTCGACGCGGTTTCCCACCGTTTCACCCGATACGCTGCTGGGCGATCTCATTCGCCTGACAATGGACAACGATGTGCCGGTGCCGGTGGTGGATCGCCACCACAACTTGTTGGGGGCCGTAGACCGCACCCTGGTGATGCTGGCGCTCAGCAACCCGCCTGACCTCGCAGAGGACTCCAAACCCGAATGATCAAATGGCAATCCGTTAGACAAGAAGTTGCCGTAAACAAGCGCGATATTATCGCGCTGGCGGCGTTGGCGGTGGTTGTGTTTTTGCTGCCGCGCCTGGTCAGCCAACTCCCGCTGGAGGTGGAAAAATTTCCCGCCGCGTGGAACCTGCACCTGCGCCAGCCCATCGACGCTTTTCAGGATTGGGTGATTGGCCACCGGGCCGCGCACCCTCTGTTTGTGTACTTTTTTGACCCCGTCAGCGATGCCATCGACGCCGGCATCCGCCGGGTAGAGGCCTTTTTACTGTGGCTGCCGTGGCCCGTTTTGCTGGCCGTTACTTATCTACTGGCCTATCGCGCCGCCGGATTCCGGGTGGGGTTGCTGTGCGCCGGCAGCCTCTATTTTATGGGCATGGTTGGCCTGTGGACGGAAAGCATGCAAACGCTGGCGCTGATGGGGGTATCGGTGTTTATTGCGCTGGTGATTGGCATCCCGCTGGGAATTTTTTCGGCGCGGTACAACAAGCTCGATGCCTCACTGCGGCCTATCCTCGACGCCATGCAGACCATGCCCGCGTTTGTTTACCTTATCCCGGTGCTGCTGTTTTTTGGCATTGCCCGCGTGCCGAGCGTGGTGGCCACCGTGATTTACGCCCTGCCGCCGGCCATCCGGCTGACCAACCTGGGCATCCGCCGGGTATCGCCAACCACGGTTGAGGCGGCCCGCTCGTTTGGCTCCACTTCGACTCAAACCCTGTTCAAGGTGCAGCTACCGCTGGCCATGCCCACCATTATGGCCGGCGTTAACCAGACCATTATGATGGCGCTGGGCATTGTGGTAATTGCCGCGCTCATCGGCGCGGGCGGGCTGGGCCGAGAGGTGCTGGTCTCGCTGCAGCGGCTGCGGGTAGGTGAAGGTTTGATGGCCGGGCTGGCGATTGTGTTTATGGCCGTCATCCTCGACCGGATCAGCCACGGCTTTGCCCAAAAAGAGTCGTCCTATTCAGTACAGCAGGCCCGCGGCTTTCATTTGCTGCCCAACCGCTGGCATCGATTTGGCCCGGCCCGCGCTGTTGAAAACGGCATCGACGCGGCGCTGCGCGCCGGTGACTGGCTGGCCCGGCAGGTAACCCGCGGCTTGAGCGTAATGACTACCACTGTTTTGCTGCGGACCGGCAAAGCCGAAAGCGCGCCGGCCGCTGCCGCCTTTTTACAGCGACACATTTATTTTACCGGCTCGCTGATGCTGCTGGCCGGGCTGCTCCTCGTTCACATTTTGGCCCCGATTGGACCGTTTCCGGCCGGCTGGCAGATCGACCTGACCCGGCCGGTGGATCAGGCCGTGGCCTGGATGCGAGACAACCTGTATCAGGTGGGCAACCTGCCCATCGGCACCGGCCCGGTGAGCGATTTTTTGGTGATTTACGGCATTAACCCGCTGCGTAAATTTTTGCAGGAATGGATGCCGTGGCCGCTGTTGATTGTCGGCGTGGCCCTGCTGACCTATTTTGTTTCAAACGCGCGCATGGCGGCGCTGTCGGCGGCCGGGCTGTTTATTATTGGCCTGTTAGGCATGTGGGAACAAAGTATGGACACCCTCAGCCAGGTGATTGTGGCCGTGCTGGTAACGGTGGCCATCGCCCTGCCTGTTGGTATTTTGGCTTCGCGCAGCAACACGTTTGAGGCCATGCTGCGGCCGGTGCTGGATTTGCTGCAAACCATTCCGCCGTTTGTCTATTTGGTGCCGGTGATTATGCTGTTTAATGTGGGGCGCGTGCCGGGGATTATCGCTTCGGTGCTGTATGCGCTACCGCCGGGCATCCGGCTGATCAACCTGGGTATCCGGCAGGTTGCGCCGGAAACTGTTGAAGCGGCGCAGGCGTTTGGCTCATCTCCCCGGCAAACGCTGCTCAAAGTGCAACTGCCGCTGGCGCTGCCCTCGATTATGATGGGTGTGAATCAGGTGGTGATGATGGTGCTGGCGATGGTGATTATTGCCGGGCTGGTGGGCGGCGGCGGGCTGGGGCTGGAAGCAGTGATCGGCCTGGCCAAAAACCAGACCGGGCGCGGCCTGGAAGCCGGGCTGGCCATTGTTATTCTGGCCATGATTATGGACCGGGCCACCCAGGCCTGGGTGAACAAGCGGCAAAATTACTCCTCTGAAAAGTAGGAATCAGGGGTCAGGTGGTTGGGAAAATATTGAAACAAAAAACACGCTCGATTGGAGCGTGTTTTTTGTTGTGCTTTCAAAAAAGCCTCGGTTAGGGCAACCAGGCTTTCCAAACCGCTTCGTTCTGGTCAATCCAGGCGCGGGCGGCTTCTTCCGGGGTTTTGCCATCCAGCTCCACCGCCGCAATCATCGTGATTTGATCTTTGGTGCTGTAGTTGAGCTTCTTCAAAAACTCGTACACCTCCGGCGCTTTGGTTTTTAAATCGCCAGAGACAATTTTAAACAGCTCGTCTTTGGGGTAAGCGCAATCCACGCCGCCGGATTCGGCTTTGGCGTAGCACTCCTCGCTGTAGGGCGGCAACTGTACCTGCGTTAAATCAAAGCGGGCGTGCACCGAGTGGGGCGTCCAGAAATAAAACAGAACCGGCTCTTTGCGGCTGTTGGCAGAGTCGAGCGCGGCCAGAATCGCTTCCTCGGAGCCGGCGGTAACCACCTCCAGGTCAAGCCCCAGATTTTTGATGATATCGCCATCGTACTGCACCCAGCTTGGGTCACCGGCCAAAAACTGGCCTTTGTCGCCGGTTTCGGCGGTGGCAAACAATTTGGCGTTGTCGGGGTTTTTAAAGCCTTCCCAGGTTGCCAGATCGGGGTGGCCATCAAGCACATACGTTGGCATAAACCAGCCAATTTCACCAACCGGCCCCAACAGGCCGATATTTTCTACCACTTTTTGGTCGGTGATGTACTGCTTCACATTTTCGGCGTGACCGGAGGGCCAGACTTCCAGGCTGGCTTGCAGATCGCCGCCGGCCAGCGCCGGCCACTGCGCGTTCTCGTCGATGGTTACAATTTCTACCGGATACCCAAGCTGCTCTTCCAGCAGAATTTTGGCCACGGCCACATTAACCTGCGAACCGGACCAGGGGTTTTCGGCCAGCTTGATCGTCATTTTTTCAGCGGCCGGCTGCTGCGCCGGCGCGGCCGCTTCCGGCTGAGCCTGCCCGCCACAGCTTACCGCCAGCGCTGCCGCGGCCGCAATCAGCAGGCCAGACAACAACAATCTAACATTCATCTCCTTTTTCTCCTTCCTTTATCTTGTCCCAAAATGCACAAATTCTGCGCGAGTATAACATTGGAAAGAGTGGCTGTCAAACGCTTTGTAATCCACCCTTGCGCCGCCACGTTGTTGACAGGCAGCCCATGCCTCCCTAAAATATCCCCTCGGAGAGAAATAGAGAGTGTGTGCGCTGGCAACTAACCGAGACTCAACCCTGGTACGCCCTGTGCGGCCGGGCGATATCCATCAATTAAACCGGCTTATTTCTTCGGATTGGCGGGTGCAACTGCGCATTGTGCCTTCGGAGCTGCTGACAAAAATCCGGTCGCTGCCGGGTTTTGTGGCCGAAGACCGCGTGGGGCTGCGCGGATTTATTATGTTTGAGCCGCTGCCTTCAAAAATGGGGCTGCTGGTAGCCGCTGGCCTGCGCGACACCTGGCGGGTTGAACCCTACCTTGATTTGCTTTTGCCGCCAGTGCAGCAAGCCGCCCACGCCAATGGGCTGGGTGCGCTGGCTTACATTGGCAACGCCGAATGGCTGGTGGATCACCTGAAAATGCGCGGCTTTCAGACCCGAGAATGGATTGTGGCATATGAACGCGCCGGGTCCAGCCTGCCGCCGCACCCAACACCCGCCCCCGCTTCACTGCGAACCGCCCATTTTAGCGATCTGCCGGCCCTGCTCAACCTGGACGACCTGGCTTTTGAGCACATCTGGCACAAATCTGCCGGCAATTTTAGTGAGGCGTTGGCCCGCGCCGACTCGTTTACCGTAGCGGTGGTTGACGACCATATTGTGGCCTATCAGTGGTCAGAATTGTACGGCAAACACGCCCACCTCACCCGGCTGGCAGTGCATCCCGATTACCAGGGGCGGGGAATTGGGGCGCAGTTGCTGCACCGGGCCATCACCGATTCGCTGTCGCTGGGCGCTAATTGGATTACTCTCAATACCCAGGAAAACAACCACCGCTCGCAGGCGCTTTACGAGCGGTTTGGCTTTGTCAATACCCGCCAGCGCATCCCGGTGCTGTGGCTGGATTTGTAGCGAACAAAAAAGGACGGGCACTACCCGTCCTTTTTTTATTTCACATCCCGGCAACTTACGAGGGCGGCAGCGATTGAAGATACATAAAAACCGCCTTCAATTCATCGTCGGTCATCTGCCCAACCGCCTTCCAGGGCATAAATTCTGGGTTGAGTTCATCACCTTCCGGTGTTTGGCCGGTGCGCAGGGTGTTGATAAAATCCTGCTCAGACCACTCGCCCAACTCGCCCGATGGGGTCAGGTTGGGCGGCGGCGGGCCGTTGGGGTCTGCATCGCCGCCCAGGCCGTTGAGCTTTGGCCCGTGGCAGCCGCGGCAGGTTGAAGCCAGATAGCTGCCGTATTCTGCCGTTACGCCCGGCTCCGGTTCCGGCCGGGGGGCAGTGTGATTCACTTTGACAGCCTGCAAGGGGATGGCCTCGGTGTACAATAGCATCCGGCCAATCGGCCCAAACGAGCGCGCCGGCATTTCGTGGTCAACCGGCGGCACCGATTTAATGTAGGCCAGCAGCGCTCCCAGGTCGCGGTCGCTCATATAATAAAAATCAAGAGACGGCATAATAATCAGCGACTGGCCGCTGGGCCGCACCCCATGCCGGATAGCGCGCACCCAGTCTGTGGGGGTAAAGCTGCTCCCCACCCCGCCCTTGCCAGTGGTCAGGTTGCTGGCGTACAGGTAACCCATTGCCGGGTCTTCGATGAGCGGCTGGCCGGCCAGATTTTCGCCGTGGCAATCGGTGCAGCCCCAAATTGTAGCCAGATGCTTGCCGTGAGCCAGCGCCTCATCGCCTGTGGGAATTTCCACCGGCTCCACGGCAACGTCAAACTTTCTGTTGATAAAGTTGCCCGTGATAAAATAAAAGACAAGCGCCGCTACCACCAAAAGCAAAACAATAACGCCAACAATAACGCCAACAATCTTCAATACGGTTTTCATAAATTCCCCCCCAGAGAACTAAATTTTATTTCAGTTTATTTTATAAAAACTCTACCTCAAAAATCAATACCCCTTAGTACTACTTTGGTTTGATTTTGGGATTATCCGGCCAGTATTTTTGTACCAAACGCGCTAACGCCGGCAGCAAAACAGGCTATTAATCGCTGCCAGCGAGCTTTTGCGCCGCAAATGTTTGAGCCGCATCAACCAACCAGTCAAACAGCCGCTGCTGGGTAGGGTCGGTGGCGGCGGTCAGTTCCGGGTGCCACTGCACCGCCAGCAGGCATTGGCGCTGCGGCATTTCTACCGCCTCGATGATGCCATCCGGGGCCAGGGCAACCACGCGCAAACCGGGCGCCACCTGCTTTAACGCCTGGTGATGCCACGAAGCAGCAGTAACCTGCGTTTGGCCCAAAACTTTGGCCAGCCGGGATTCGGCCACAACCTGCACGCTGTGAGCGGTGGGATCGCGCGGCGGCAGGCGATGCGTCACGGTGTCGCCAACTTCATCCGGCAGATGCTCCATTAAAGAGCCACCCAGCGCCACATTGAGCAACTGCGCGCCGCGGCAAATGTACAGCGCCGGAATATTAAGCGCCATTGACTGGTGAACCAGGGCCAGCTCAAAAGAGTCGCGCCCCGGCTGAGCGCGGGACAGGGTAGGATGCTGGCCGTTGCCGTTGTAGCGCGTCGGGTCAATATCGACGCCGCCAGAAAAGACAAGGCCGTGCAGCCTGGCCAGCAGGTCATCGAGCCGGGTTTCGCCGGGCGGCAGCAGCACCGGCACGCCGCCGGCACGCCGCACAGCATCGACGTACTCCTCACGGAGTTTAAAGTACAACTCGCTGCGGTCGTTGGTAGTAATGCCAATTATCGGGGCCATTTCTGTCACACTCCCTTGAAAATAGGATTCAGGGGTCAGGAGTCAGGAATTAGGAAATTGCTCAGGCATGTCACCCTGAGCCGAAGGCGAAGGGTCTCCCGACCGATTAGGCGTTAATTTTCATTCATCGGTGCCGTGCCGCAGGCTGGGTCCGTCTCCTCTGAAAATAGCGGCGCAGGCCGGGGCTTGGGGGGTGTCCCCCCATCTTTTTTCACCCGTGCCGGGTACAGGCATTACCCGTTGCAGTAGCGCCGCTTCGGTTAGTCTTCGGTGATTACCCACAAGTATGGTAGGGGATGAAAAAGCTTCGCGACCGTGGTA
>CAYOXS010000195.1:9244-10918 GCA_964407935.1 uncultured Caldilineaceae bacterium | reverse complement strand
GCCGGGCAATTTCGGCAAAGCCGTGGCCGGGCAAATTGCGGGCGTTGATCAGGCATTGCATCAGCGCCTGGCCGGTTTGCGCCGCCGACAGCGGTTCCAACGCCAGCTCGCTGCCGGCCTGGTAGCGCGGAAAAATAATCTGGCGCAGGGCCGGCTGGCTGAAGCGATTGCCCGGCCGGAGAACGGCGGGCAAAATCAGGTCGCTGTCGTGGGCGGACAGAATCTGCGGCGAAGGCGACTCAAAATCCACAAAATTGGCCAGCGCCGGACGGGCCGGGCGCTTTAAATTGAGCGGCCGGGCCAGCGCCTCAATCTGCCCGGACTGGTCCGGCACAAAAACCAGTTCATCCGATAGATAATCAAAACCGCGAGTGAGCAGCCAGGCGGTGAGCGTGGTTTTACCCGCGCCCATTGTGCCGGGTAAAATCAGGCCGCGCTCGCCCCAGGCCAGCGCCCCGGCGTGAAACAGCAGCCCGCCCCGGCTGCGATCGGCCAAGTGGTAATCCACACTGCCCAGCAGCCAGCCTGCCAGTTCGGCGGGGTCGCGGTGGCGGTAGGCCGGCGAGTCGTCAACATCGGCCAGCAGTTCTCTCGCGGGCGAGTCCACCAGCCGGTAGCGGCGGTGCGGCGCGGCCGGGCCAGAATCGGCTATCGCCCCAAATAAAAAATTGACGATGCGGGCCGGGCGCTCGCCTTCAAATTCAAGCTGAATGGCGCTGCGGGCAAAATGAACCGGGCGCGTGTTCATACCAGGCTGATGGCTCCGTGGTCAACAAATTGCTGGAGGGCGGCGGTCACGTCAGCGGGCAGCGAGTCGGCGGCTTCGGGGTAGGCGTCGGCCAGCAGGGCGATGATCTCCCGCACGCTGCGTTGGCCATCGCACAACTGCCACACCAGCGAGGCGGTGGCGTTGCAATACATTATTTTGGTAGCGGCAGGGTGATACAACAGCAGCTCATCATCGAGCATTTCCAGCCGGAAATCCGGCAGTTGGGCAGGAATTTTTGCCAGCATAAGCAATCACCTGGGTTGGGTTGTGATGGTTTGCAGCGCCATTTTGGCAATGTTGGCCGGGTGAACCAGCCAGCGATGCCAGACCAGCGCCCGGCCCGACCCCGCGCCGTAGTAGAGCCGCAGCCACCAGTCGGGGGGCAGCAGGCTGTCGCGCAGAATCGCGGCGTAGCTTTTGTGTCGCTGCGCCGCCAGCGGCAGCCGCGGCCAGCCGTCAAACTCCCGGCCAAAATCGAGCGGCGGGCGGCCAATTTTAAGGCCGGCGGCATCGCGTGCGGTTTGGGAGAGCGGGCTGAGCCAGTGGCTCACTGCCAACGCGCCGCGCGCTGCCGGCTCAACCTGCGCCCAGTTGATAGTGGCGGCAAACCGCTCGGCCAGGCCGGCTATATCGACCAGCCAGATCAGCCGCAGCGAACCGCGCAGCAGATTCAGCCGCAGGTGCCGGACGGTGTGGTTGAGCAGCGCTGCCGGCTCCAAAGTATACGCGCTTTCGCCCTCAATTTCCAGCGGGACGGCTGCCGGGCGCAGCGATTGCAGCCCGGTGGCGGCTTCGCCGTGGCTGTAGAGGTTGTGGTGGATTTCAAGGCTAACGGTCAACCCTTCGGCCTGGCGCTGGGCCACGGCCAGATGTTTGTCTGGCAGTTCGTCATCGGGCAGTGGGGC
>CAYOXS010000195.1:0-9144 GCA_964407935.1 uncultured Caldilineaceae bacterium | reverse complement strand
GGCACGGGCGCGTCGGCGGCGTTAAGGTGGCTGTACACCAGCGGCCCCACGCCGTGAGCCTCGGCCTGGGGGGGCAGTTGGTCCCACTCGGTAAATTGGCGGGCGGCGCGGGCCAGTTCGCGGTAAATCGATTCGTCGGCGTTGAGCCGGGCGCAGCGGGCTAAAAACTCAAAGGTGTTGATGGCGGCTCCTGTGAAAATAAGTTCGGAGAGTGATGAGTTTTAAGTTTTGAGTTTTAAGTTTTAAGTTTCCCATAGGGGGTCTTTGGCTCTGAGTTCGTGTTGCGTGTTCCGAAAATCTTCATTTGTCATTTGACATTCGTCACTGGTCGTTCGTAAATCCAAAATCCAAAATCCAAAATCGCCACCCGCCCGCAGTATAAAATAAAGCCGAGGGCGGCGTCAAGCAGCGGTTGCCGTGCTGTTTCTGGGGTAGCTCCGAAAAAGGCAGAGCATTGATGGTCGTCCCCGGCGGTCAGAGCCGATAGACAATCTCATACAGATTCGGCCCCAATTATCTGTAGATATCGTGTGGCTATTCATCCCTCTGGTTCTTTTAACTTTTTGTCCAATAAACCGGGGCAAGGCCCGAAGTTTGTTATTGACAACGTTCTAAAATGAGCCTATAATAAGTTCGGTTGTCTATACATTTACAGAATGTTGTATATACATAATATGTATAGACAAATATAATACTCTCTGAATCAAAATATTCAGGAGAATTATGCTCAATGATAGCACTGAACAAAACCGAAGGGGTGGCTCTGTATGTTCAAGTTAGAGAAACCCTACGTGATCAAATTAAAACAGGCGTCCTGAAGCCAGGTCAGAAATTGCCCGCAGAAGATGAACTGGCCGCCCAATTTGGCGTGAGCCGAATGACCGTGCGGCAGGGCATCTCTGATTTAACAGACGAGGGCGTACTGTACCGGCGGCGGGGGATTGGCACCTTTGTCACCCAGTTTCATGTTGAACGTGATCATAACAAGCTGACGGATTTTTTTGAAACCGCGCGCGCCGAAGGCTTTAAAGCCGAAGTCCAATTGTTGAGCCGGGAAGTTGTCCCGGCCAAATTAATGGTTGCCAAAGCGTTGGCTCTGCAAGAAACTGAACCTGTCATTCGGATTCAAACGCTGCGCCTGGCCAATAATGTACCGGTCACAATTTATGACGAGTACGTACCCTACAAATTGTGCCCCGAACTGCTTACAGAAGATTTGCGTGCCCGACCGGCATGGCAAATCCTTGAAAATTATGGGCATGTGATTAAACGGGCGGTGCAAAAGATTGAAGCCCGAGCGGCCGACGAAGACGTGGCGCGTTTGTTGAATATTGAGGAAGGCGCGCCTGTTTTGTTCAAAAACCGGGTCATTTCTGCCGAAGACGGAAAACCGGTTGAATTGATTCTGTGCCACAACCGCGGCGACAGTTACGCGGCTAAAATGATTCTGGTGCGTTGAGGTTTTCCCCTGCATCTCAAGGTAGCAAAGGAGGTATTCAATGGCTGTTGTTTCATTGCCTGAAATTATGAACCCTGCGTTCAAACAACGATATGGCGTTGCGGCTTTCAACGCCATCGATGACCTTACGATGGATGGATTAATCCGAGCGGCTGAAGAATCCCGGTCACCTTTAATTATTCAAATTTCCGTTAAAACCGTGCAATTCTGGGGCGCGGATGTCATTAAGGATATGTTTACGGATATGGCCCGGCGAGTGACGGCGCCGGTTACGCTGCATCTGGATCACTGCCCGGATCCGGCAGTGGCTAAAACTTGTCTGGAAGTTGGCTGGAATTCGGTTTTATTTGATGGCTCCGGGCTAAGTTACGAAGAAAACTTTGAAAAAACGGTTGAAATTGTTAAGCTGGCCAACCAAACCGGGGCCAGCGTAGAAGGTGAATTGGTGACGGTTGGCGGCGTTGAGGATGGTGTTGGCAGTGATGAGGAAGGGGAATTGTTGCCCCTTGAAAAGGAGATTGAATTTATCCGGGAAACTGGCATCTACTGCTACGCGCCGCCCATTGGCACGGCCCACGGCTTTTACAAAGCCGCGCCCACCATTCGCTACGAGCGTATGCAGCAGTTGGTGGCCGCCACCCAAATGCCGATGGTGCTTCACGGCGGCAGCGGTTTGGCCAACGATGTTTTCACCCGGTTGATCGCGCTGGGCGCGGCCAAGGTCAACATTTCTACAGACCTCAAAAAAGTTTATGCCGACGGCTTTCGCACCTATCTTGAAAAGAAACCCACCGAATACAACCCGCTCAAACTTATCGGCGCGGTTCGGGGCGATGTGATCAAAATGGCGCAGGCGTATTTTAAGATTTTTGGCAGTGAGGGCAAAGCATGACCAAAGCATTAATTTTTGATTGTGATGGCGTGCTGGCCGATACCGAACGCGACGGGCATCTGGTGGCGTTTAACCAAATGTGGCGCGAAAAAGGCGTCAACTGGCAGTGGAATCTGGCGCAATATGCCGATAAGGTCAAAATTGGCGGCGGCAAAGAGCGCATGTTCAGCCTGGGCCAGGATGATGACTTTCGGGCGGTTTACAATGTGCCGACCTCGTCGGAGGCGTGGTGGGAAACCGTAGCCGGTTGGCACAAACGCAAAAGCGAAATTTATAAAGAGCTGGTCGCCTCGGGGGCTATGCCGGGCCGGCCAGGGGTGAAGCGGCTGGCCGAGGCGGCGTTGGCGCACGGCTGGACGCTGGCAGTCTGCTCCACCTCGGCGTTGTCGTCCGTGCAGGCGGTGTTATATCACGTAATGGGCAACGAAACAGCCGCTAAATTTGCGGGAGTTTTTGCCGGGGATATGGTTAAAGCCAAAAAACCCGCGCCGGATGTTTACAACCTGGCAGCCGAAAAACTCAACCTTAATCCCGCCGATTGCGTGGTAGTAGAAGACTCGCGCAACGGGCTGTTGGCGGCGGTTGCGGCGGGCATGGCCTGCGTGGTCACGTTTAACCAACTCACCCAAAACGAAGATTTTAGCGAGGCCGCCCTGGTGCTTTCCAGCCTGGGTGACCCCGACGGTGAACAGGCAGTTGTCGTGCAAAATCGCACTAAGGCTAATCCAGCGGGCTATTTAAGCGTTACTGATTTGGAAAAAGTTCTGGCCAGCCGCAAGGGCTAACCGGCTTTTATCATCCCCTGTTGCTCAACAATAAGGAGGCACACATTTAATACATTCCCAGGCAAAACGCAGTTTGTTTAGTGAATTATTTCGCAAAACAGCCGAGAAAATACAATTCCTAAAGAGCAAAATGTAAAACGGAAATGCCCCAATTCCCCGGCCGTTTGGCCTTATTTTTTCAAAGGAGAGGAATATGGCTCAATCCAGTCTTGAAACTACCGAACTCATCATTCAAACAATGGGTGAGGTGGCTATTGCAAATCGAACGTACTTTTCTGAGCTTGATGGCGTGGTGGGTGATGGTGATTTTGGTATCTCTATCGCAACCGGTTTTGAAGCGGTAACCGTTACCAAGTGGGACAGCCTTAACCGGTCCAGCCCTGGCAACTTTCTCAAAGATGTGGCCCAAACGTTTATGAGTAGTGTCGGCGGTGTCTCCGGCAGCATTTGGGGCACGGCTTTTTTGCGGGCCGGAGTCAAAGCCGGCGACAAGCAGGATTTGGTAATGGATGACCTGCTGGAGATGCTTTGGGCGGCTATTGAAGGCATGAAAAAACGGGGAAAATCTGATCTGGGCGACAAAACCCTGCTGGATGCCTTTATTCCGGCCACCGAGGCATTTGAGCAGGTTGTTAAAAATGGTGGCACCACATTCGATGCT
The DNA here is from genome assembly GCA_964407935.1 of uncultured Caldilineaceae bacterium. Classification (GTDB taxonomy): domain Bacteria; phylum Chloroflexota; class Anaerolineae; order 4572-78; family J111; genus J095. Next base: position 5,347 of record CAYOXS010000195.1, on the reverse strand, counting down.
CTCAAGAGCGCCGCGCTGGTGGCCCGTCAAAAAACCGAGGAAATCAAACCGTTGGTGGCCAAACGTGGTCGGGCCTCCTACACCGGTGAGCGAAGTTGCGACACCTACGATGCCGGCTCCATTGCCATTGCGGTAATGGCCGAAAAACTGGTAGAAGTGTGGGAGTCCAACTTATAGGTATCAATCTGGCCAGGCTGTAGCAGCAGTTTGGCCGGATTATCACAACCAGGCCCTTTGATTGCCTGCCTAAAATGTAAAGGCCGGGTTGTGCCCGGCCTTTACGGGGAAAAACTTGAACACGAAGTGGACATGCTGTAGCAGCAGCATCTCCGCGCAGCTTATGGAATATCCATTGCCAGCGACAGGGTTTGTCAGTGGCAGCTACGTCGTGCCTTTTAGTATAGTATCATAAATTGGCTCATTTCGCCAAGCAAACGGGCACCAGGCTGTACCGGAATTACCTCGCTGGCTCTAATTTCAGGAGGAATTTGGTATGACAGAAAGCCCAATTGAACGTTTAGCAAGTGTCCACCCAGACCTGGAAATCTGGTGGGACTCCTCGCCCCTGGTTTATGACAAGTGGGTGCAAACAATGCTGGCCTCCGCCGCCCCGGCCAAAAAATCAACCCTGGAAGAGCAACTTCAGCGCCTTTACAACCCCAAAAATCCAGCCGGCAGTATGTTGCGTGGTTGCACCACCAACCCGCCCCTGTCGCTGGCCGCAATCAAAAGCGACCCCAAATTTTGGGACGAGTGGATTGATACCCTGATCCAATCTAACCCTGACCTTGACCAAAAAGAGTTATCCTGGCTCACCTATAAAGAGGTTGTCAAACAAGGCGCAGAAATGATGCTGCCCATCTGGCAAGCCTCGCAGGGGCGCTATGGCTGGATTTCGGGCCAGCTCGACCCGCGTCTGTTCACCGAAACCGAGGTGATGATTGCCCAGGCCGAGGAGCTGAGGGCGCTGCATCCCAACGTTATGATCAAAGTGCCGGGCAGCACCGAAGGTATCGACGTGTTGCGCGCGCTGGCAGCTAAAGGCATTTCTACCAACACCACCACCTGTTTTACTTTGCCCCAAATTCTGGCCTCGGCCAGAGCCACCGCCGAAGGGTTGCATCTGGTCCAAAAAGGTTCCTATTATCTCCCCGAAACGGTTGATCCTGCCAAATGGCGGGCGGTTATTACCATGATGGTTGGCCGGCTCACTGAAAATGACGCGTTGATGGTGCAGGCTCGCCGCCAGGGTATTGAACTGACCTGGCAGGAACGGCACTGGTTTGGGATTGCCGTCTTTCAGCGGGCCTATCGTATGCTCAAAGAAGAAGGCTACCCCAGCAAAATGCTGGTCTGTTCGATGCGTCAGGGGCCATTGGTGGCGGGTAAATCTAAATTTTGGGATATTGAAAAGCTGGCCGGTGAGGTGGTGTTTACCTGCCCGCCTTACGTATTGGAGCCGCTGTTTACGGTTGGCGATGATCTGGTTTTTGAGGATATTGAGACGGTGCAGGTGCCGCAGCGCGTGCTCGATAAACTGCTGCAAATCCCCTACGCCCTCCAGGCGTATGATCCAAATGGGATGTGGCTGGAACAGTTTAACAGCCACCCGGCCACACTGGATACAGTGGCCAATTTTTCCAAGGCGATGGCCGGCCTGGAAGAATACGTTGGCCAGCGAATAGCGACCGTTAGAGGACGCGAACCGGTGGCGGCCTGAAACGTGGGTACACCTCCCTTTCGGGAGCGGGTCTCTAAACAAGAGACATTTAAACAATTTGCATCACTATAGCCATAAGGAGATTATTTCAATGAAGAAACTAATGAATGACGCCAAGCAGTTTGTCCCCGAAATGATGAAGGGAATTGCCGCCGCCAACCCGGGTAAAATTAAGTGGGTGCCCGAATACAACCTGGTTATGCGCGCCGACGCGCCCAACCCCAACAAGGTTTCAATTGTGCAGGGGTCCGGCTCTGGCCACGAACCGGCTCACATTATGGCCGTTGGCAAGGGGATGCTCGATGGCGCTTGCCCGGGTGATGTGTTTGCCGCCCCGCCGATGGGGAACGTGGTTGAGTCATCCAAGCTGTTGAACTCTCCCAAAGGTATTCTGCATATTGTCAACAACTATACCGGCGACCGCATGTCCTTTGAAACCGCCGCCGAAATGCTTGAAGCCGAGGACATTTTGGTCAAAACAATCTATGTTGATGACGATGTCGCCGTGCAGAACAGCACCTGGACGGTTGGCCGCCGCGGTGTGGCCGGTAACTTCTTTGTGATCAAGGCCGTGGGCGCCGCCTCAGAAGAGGGCGCTTCGCTGGACGAACTGGTTGAACTCGGCCAGAAGGTCAACTCGGTGACCCGCTCAATGGGGATGGCGCTTACCGGCTGCACGCCGCCGGCTAAGGGGCAACCCATCTTCACCCTGCAAGAAGATGAAATGGAAATGGGCGTTGGGATTCACGGCGAGCCGGGCCGCGCCCGCAAAAAGCTGGTCAGCGCCAATGAAATTGCTGATGAAATGATTCAGGCCATTTTAACCGACCGCAAGCCTATATTTGACGAAGACGGCAACCAGACCGGTACGGCCGACTCGGTTTTTGGCAGCGGCGACGAAGTAGCGCTGATGGTGAACGGGCTGGGCGGTACGCCGATTTCTGAACTGTATCTGGTTTACGGCTATGTCCATGAACAATTAGAGAAAAAGGGCTTCAAAATCTGGCGCAGCTACGTTGGCGAGTATTGCACGTCGTTGGAAATGGCCGGTATGTCCATTACACTGTGCAAGGTTGATGACCAATTGAAGAAACTCTTCCTGGCTCCGGCAGAAATTCCAATCCGCGTCTTTTAAACTTCTGCTAATTTCAAAATCTTTACCCGGATGCCTTCATCCCGCGAGTCCAAACGATACCGGGCTGCTCGGATGAAGGCATCTTTTTTGTTCCGCTGATCTGTGCCGACAACTTTATTCAGCCCACCGGGGTTTAGCTGCGCGCCTTACTCAAACAGGCGATCATCCTGAAATGCTCCCTTATCGCGCTGTTTCCACCCACAGCCGCTGCCCGTCGGTAATCAGCTCGATGGTGCCGCGCTCATCGGTGCGGAGCACGCTGATGCCGTGTTCGGCGTAGCGTTGCAAAATTTCCGGCGAGGGGTGGCCAAAGCGATTATCGGCCCCCACCGAAATAATGGCCAACTGCGGGCTAACCGCCGCCAGAAATGGTTCGCTGGAGGAGGTGTTGCTGCCGTGGTGCGGGCTTTTGAGCACCGTGGCTGCCAGCGGCGCGCCGCTGCGCACCAGCGCCTGCTCCACCGGCGTTTCAATGTCGCCCGGCAGTAAAAAAATAATCTGGCCGTATTGCAGCCGCAGCACCACCGAGTGATTGTTGGCGTCGTCGCTGCTGGCCGAAGCCGGGCCGGGGTTGAGGATGGCCGCGCTCAGCCCCGCGCCCAACTCTATGTGAGCGCCGCTGTGAGCCGTGGTCTCGGCCAGTTGCAGTTGCTCCAGCCGGGCTTCCCACTCGCGCTGAAGCTGGCTGCGCAGCGCCAGATCGCAAACCAGCACCCGGCCCACCCGGTAGCGTTCCAGCAGCGGCACCAGCCCGGCCAAATGGTCGCTGTCCGGGTGGGTGTTGATCACCAAATCCAGCGAGTGATCCCAAAAAGGCATCTGCTGGCCCAATCGCCAGCTCAAATCGGTGGCCGATGGCCCGCCATCGATCAAAATTTGCCGGCCATCGGGCGTGGTAATGAGGATGGCGTCGCCCTGGCCCACATCCAGAAAAGCCACGTGCAGCCGGCCGTCGGGCAGTGAAAGGAGCGCCAGCCAAACCAGCAGCGCCGACACGCCCGCGCCGCCCAGCCACAGCCGGGTGGTGAGCGTGCCCAGTTCCGGCAGCCGAAAGCGGGGACGACCGGCGGCGGCCAGCCGCGGCTGGTTGAGCCACCACACTCCGGCCGCCAGTGCGGCGTAGCCGGCCAGCAGCAGCCCCAGCGGAAAGCCGCCCAAATCCAGCGAGGCCAGCGGCAGGCGCTGGGTCTGTTCTACCACCCACACCGTCCAGGCCAGCGGCAAATAAACCAGCCAGCCGAGCAACTGGCCCAGCAACGGCCACACCATCCCCCCCAGCGCGGCCAGCCCGCCCACAATCATAATCGGCGGCTGGGCCGGTAAAATCAGCAAATTGGACAGCAACGCCACCAGCGACAGCCGGCCAAAGTGATAGATAATCAGCGGGCCGGTGATAATTTGGGCGGCCACAGTGATGAGCAACAGTTCGGTGAGCAGGGCCATCACCAGGCCAACGTGTTCGGTGTTGAAAACGCGCTGGAGCGCGGCAAAAGCAACGCGTTCCAGCGGCGGCACCAGCACAATCAGGCCGAGGGTGGCCATAAAACTCAATTGGAATCCCACGTCCCACAGAATGAGCGGGTTGAGCAGCGATAAAACCAGCCCCGAAAAGAACAGGGCGTTAATGGCCATGCCCGGCCGGCCCGACCAGATTGCCAGCACAAAAACCAGGCCCATCACCGCCGCGCGGCTTACGGCCGCATCAGCGCCAACCAAAAAGGTGTACAGCCCAATGCCGATGATGGCCAGCGGCGGCGCGTACTGTTTGCCAAAGATGTGCTGGCCCAGCAGCAGCAAAATCGCGGCGATTACCGAAATGTTGCTGCCGGAAATGACAATCACGTGCGAGGTGCCGGTCAGATTGAATGATTCGTACAGGACGCGGGGGATGCCCGTTTCAATGCCCAGCAAAATCCCGTTGAGCAGCGAGGCGTAGGGTTCGGCCAGGCTGCGGTTGATGCTCTCCGAGGCGCGGGTTTTGAAGGCGTACATGGCCGCCCAAAACGGATTCCCCTGCCCCGATTCCAGCACTTCAATCCGCGGCCGGCGGATCATCGAGTACAGGCCAAACCGGGCCAGATAATCTTTGTAATTGAAGGTATCAAAAACGGGCGGCGTTTCCAGCCGGCCCGTCACCGACAGGCGGTCGCCGTAAAAGCGGGCCGGGTAGCGCGGCGCGCGCACCAGTACCAGCCCGCCAACCGGTTGAGCCGCGCCGCTCCGGTGAATCGATTCGACGCGCAGCCGCAGGTTGATGTAGCTGTCACGCACGTCCGGCTCATCGGCAACTGTGCCGGTGATTTTTACCGGCGCGGGGCCATCGTTGTAAAAGGCAATGTGGTTTTTATCAAACGTGGGTTGGGCCAGGTTAAAACGGAGCGCGCCGGCCAGCAGCGCCAGCCCCAGAATTGTGGCCAGTTTGAGGCGAGGAGTATCCCGGTAGAGCAGCAGCAGCGCGGCCAGCAGCAGCGCCAGCGGCACCAAAGCCGGCC
>CAYOXS010000194.1:6694-10960 GCA_964407935.1 uncultured Caldilineaceae bacterium | reverse complement strand
GCTTTGCCTCTCCTTTCGCAAATTAGCTTAGCTCCTTGCAATCCCTATTGAGCCTAAATTTATTGTGTTCACAGGTAAGAAAGGTGCGGCGCACCCTGTTGGCCAAAGGTTATCAAACTCAACCGATTGCGCCAAATGCTACATCATTTTCTGCATCCGGGCCACTTTGTTGGAGCCAAATCGCTGCAACTCAATCGCTTTCTGTGCCAGCTTAACCTGGCGGCGCAACAGCCGTCGATCAATGGCGCAAGATTTTTGGTTCAGCGGGATTTCAGGGGGTGACAAGATGTTGCGTGTTGCGTATTGCGTATGCTGATCGCGCGAGGGGTTGAGTTTTATTTCCGGCCGGTGCATGTTAAACTTCGCGCGGAAGCTACCAGAGCTGACGGCGCAGCGCTTTGCCCGCCGCTGATCAAAACATTTATAAATTCACACCCTGCGGATACGGTCATCGGCCGCATGTTCTCAGGGAATCCATACTTGAGGGAGCTGAACTACTATGAGCAACATAACACGTCCGCAATTAGGCACTTTATCCGTTTGGGCCGGTGAAGATGAATACCTGCTGCAAGGCGCTACCCAGGTGCCGGTGGTGCACAGCGTATCTTTTGGCTACAGGGATGTCGACCAATGGCTGCGAGTGGCACTGGGGCAGGAAGCCGGTCACATCTACAGCCGCAACACCAACCCCACCGTCCACGCTTTTGAAGAAAAGGTTCGTATTTTAGAAGGAGCCGCCGCCGCCACCAGCGCCGCCACCGGCATGGGCATTATCAGCAGCGCCCTGTACACCTTTCTCTCACCCGGCGACCGGGTGGTATCGGTAAAAGATACGTACGGCGGCACCAACAAAATCTTCACCGAGTTTTTGCCGCGTTTAAAAGTTGAAGTGACCCTGTGCGACACCACCGATCACGCAGAAATTGAAACCGAAGTGACCAAAGGCTGCAAAGTGCTGTACCTGGAAAGCCCCACCAACCCCACCGTCAAAGTCACCGATCTGGCCCGGTTGGCCAAAGCCGGCCACGCGGCTGGGGCAATGGTAATTGTAGATAACACCTTTGCCACGCCCATCAACCAGAATCCGCTGCAACTGGGCGCCGATTTGGTGCTGCACAGCGCCACCAAATATTTGGGCGGTCACGCCGACGCACTCGGCGGGGTGGTGTGCGGCTCCAAAGAGCTGGTCGAGCAGATTTATCACTACCGGGAAATCAACGGGGCCACCCTGCACCCGATGGCCGCTTACCTGCTGCTGCGCGGCATGAAAACGCTGCACCTGCGCATTAAACAACAAAACGAAAGCGCCCTCAAAATTGCCCAATTTCTGGAATCGCACCCCAAAATTGAGCGGGTGTTTTACCCCGGCCTGGAATCACACCAGAATCACACCATCGCCAAAAAGCAGATGCGCGGCTTTGGCGGCATGCTCAGTTTTATGCTCAGGGAAAACAGCTTTGATGCCGTGCGCCGCTTTTTGCCCCGGCTGCGTTACGCCCACGCCGCCGCCAATCTGGGCGCGGTCGAAACCATTGTTGGCCCGCCGGCTACCACCAGTCACGTGGAATGCACCGCCGAAGAGCGGCAGGCAATGGGCATCCCCGAAAGCCTGATCCGGTATTCAACCGGCATTGAAGATACAGAGGATTTGATCGCCGACCTGGAGCAGGCGCTGGCCGGGGTGTAGTTAAATTGTCTCAAATAATTTTGATGACGTTTTTACCCGTTGAGTGACCGGCTTCGATCACCTCATGGGCCGCGGCAACCTCTGTCAACGGAAATACGCGGCCCACGTGGATTTTGATTCGCCCGGCGTCAATCAGTTTGGCCGCCTCAACAAGCATATCTCGCTGGTTAATTCTGGCCTGATGCATTTTGAAGTGCATGGGGGTTAGCATCAACTCGTAACTGAGCGTCAGGTTGCGCAGCTTGGCCAGTTTGGCCTGCTCCGGGGTAATGGCAATTTCGGCCAGGGTAACCACGTGGCCGTAAATTTTGGCGGCGGCAAAAGACGCGGCAAAGACAGGGCCGCCGATCACATCAAAAACCTTGTCTACCCCCTGCCCGCCGGTCAAATTCATAACCGCTTCGGCAAAATCCTCTTCTTTGTAATTTATGCAATAATCAGCCCCCAGCGCGGTGGCAAATTCAGCCTTTTCCGCGGAGCTGACCGTGGTGTAAACCGTAGCGCCCAGATGTTTGGCAATTTGAACAGCAATATAGCCCACCCCACCAGCGCCACCGTGGATCAAAACAGTTTCGCCGCGTTGCAGATTTATCCGGTCAACCAACGCTTCCCAAGCCGTTAGCCAGACCAGAGGGATGGCCGCGGCTTCGGTCATCGACAGGCTTTTTGGTTTTAGCGCCGCGTAATCCTGATGGATCGTCGTCAACTCGGCGTAGTTGCCCTGGTCGTCGCCGCCCATGCCGCCGTTCATAAAATAAACCTCGTCGCCGGCTTTGAAGCGGGTTACCGCCGCCCCAACGGCCTCGACCACGCCGGCCCCGTCGCAGCCCAAAATCAGCGGCAGGCGGTCGGGATAGAATCCGCCGGCCCGGCGCAGTTTGTAATCTACCGGGTTGATGCCCGCCGCGTGCAGCCGGACTAAAATCAACTCCGGGTCAGCTAAAATTGGATCAGGAACTTCAGTGAGTTCCAGTTGGTCAACGCCTCCGGCTCCGGTTAATAACACTGCTTTCATAAACACTCCTCTCTTGAACCCTTTCATAATTTATCGGTTACCGGCTGAGTTTGCTCAAGTGATCCCACGGACTCCGCATGGCTTCCAGCAGGCGTTTGTATTCCGCGTAGCGAGCCAGATAGAAAGGCGTAGCCGCCGGGTTGGGATCTTGCCGGCGCTCAATCTTCACTGCTTTGGCCACCGCGTCGGCGTGGTCCCGGTAAACGCCCGCGCCAATGCCGGCGCTCATAGCCGCGCCACGCGCGCCAATTTCGGTGCCCTGCGGCACTTCCATCGGCAACTGGAGGGTGTCGGCAAAAATTTGGGTCCAGACTTTGCTGCGCGAACCGCCGCCGGTGAGGCGAACCACATCCATCCTGGCCCCGGCATCGCGCAGCTTTTCAAGATGATTGAGATGGCCGTAAACCACGCCTTCGTACAAGGCCCGCAGCAGATGGGCTTTGGTGTGCCAGCCGGCCACGCCGTAAAAGCCGGAGCGGGCCGTGGCCTGCACGTTAGAGCCAAACAGGAACGGGTGGAAAATAATATCGGTGCCGCCCGGCGGCAAACTGGCCACCAGTTGGTTGCACACCTGATACACGGAAATGCCCCGTTTGTCGGCTTCCAGCTTCTCTTCGGCGCAGAAGTGTTTCACAAACCACTCCAAGTTGGTGGCCGAGGTGGCGCTGGCCTCAATGCTGAGCCACAACCCCGGCACGGTATAAGCCACGGACATAAACAGATTGGGGTTGACGAGTGGCTCCGCGGTAACAATCTCGTTGATGCTCCAGGTGCCGGCCACAATACAAAGCTGGCCCGCCGCAGCTACCCCCGCCCCCAACGCCGAGCCTTCCACATCAAAGATACCGCCCACCACCGGCGTGCCAACCGCCAGCCCGGTGGCCGCGGCGGCTTCGGCGGTCACTTTACCCGCCACCTCAAAGCTTTCCACCGGGGCGGGCAGGGCATCCCAAACTTCCGGAATGCCAAATATTTCCAGCACTTCTCTGGAATAGCGCTTCTTTGGCACATCCATCAGACTGGTGGCGGTCATATCGGTGAAATCGGTGGTGATTTGGCCGGTGAGACAATACTTGATGTAGTCTTTGATCAGCAAAACAGCGCCAACCTGTTGGTAAGTTTCTGGCTGGTGCTGCTTAAACCAGGCCAGCAGCGCGTTGGGTTGGGCCGGCCACAGCGACTGGATGGTGTACGGAAAAGCCCGGGCATGCAGCTCTTTCCTGTGCCAGTCGTCAACAATAGCGGCGGCGCGCGTGTCCAGCGAGGCAATACCCGGGCATAAAGGCTGACCCTGTTTGTTGAGCAGGTAAACGCCGTTGCCGTGCCCGGTGGTGCCAATGCCGATGATTTGTTTGGGGTCGATGCCTGATTTGGCAATAGCCTCTTTGATGGCCGCGGCGGTGCTGTGCCACACCTTGGCCATCGGCCGTTCGGTCCAGCCGGGGTGGGGATAATCCAGCTCAACCGTGCGGCTGGCCACCTGAACTTCTCGGCCTTGCAGATCAAAAATGGCGGCTTTGGAGACTGTACTGCCGTTGTCGATACCAAGTAGATATTCTGCCAT
>CAYOXS010000194.1:0-6594 GCA_964407935.1 uncultured Caldilineaceae bacterium | reverse complement strand
TCCAGAAATTGATAATCCAGCCCCTCGATGATGGCCCGCAGCATATCGCCGCGGCCGGTAAAATTACGCAGCCCCACAAAAGTGCCCATCGAACGCGGGTCCACCACCGGGCAGCCCGCGCCCGACATATGCGGCAAAAACATCAGCCCCTTGCAGCCGGCGGGAGACTCCGCGGCGGCGGCCATCAGATAATCCCAATCGACTCCCCCGTCCGTTTTGGCCCGGTGCCTTTCTTCAAACCCGTGTTCTTGGCGATACCACTCCAGCATCTCGGCGGCTACAGCGCCGCCCCAACCCGTGTACATGTTACGCGCCACGTGGGCTTCTACCGTCAATCCCAACTGCTGCGCTTCGGTGGTTAAAATCGGTTGGGGGATGGCCGTGAGAACGATTTCCCAGGTGCCGGTCACATCCAGCACCACGCCCGGTTTAAACGCCCCCACCGGCAGCGCCCCGCACAAAAAATCGTGGCCGCCTAACACCACCGGTGTACCGGCCGGCAGTCCGGCGGCGTTGGCCGCGGCCGGAGTGACTTGGCCCAGCACCGTGCCGCTGGGATGGCAGTCGCACAGCAGCCGCCGGTCGATGCCCGACAGCCGCAGAATCTCGTCCGACCAATCGAGCTTGTGCTGGTCGAACATCAAGGTGCAGGAGGCCATAGTATAATCGGTGGCCTGCCGCCCGCAGAGCATGTAGTTGAGAAAATCTTCGATGAGCAGCCATTTGGCCGTGCGGCTGTGAATCTCCGGTTCGTGCTCGGCCAGCCACAAAATCCGCAGGGCGGTGTTAAAACCCCACACAGCCCAGCCGGTGATGGAGAAGGTTTTGGCAGCGCCTACGTGCTCAAGCCACCACTGCTGCTGGGGTTGCGTGCGGGGATCGTGCCAACTGATAAAGGGGTAAAGCCAGTTGCCGGCTTCGTCAACCGGCACGGCGTCCATGCCCATGCCGGTCACAGCCACGCCTTTGATCGAACGGGGGTCATCCAATTGAGAAACGGCCGCTTTTATGGCCGCCGCCGCGCCGCCCCAGATTTGTTCGGGCTGCCACACCGTCCACTCGGGGTGGTTGGGGTTGGGGTTGAACTTTTGGGTCGGCGTGCTGCCGCTGGCCACGGCGTTGCCTTCAACATCGTAGATAACTGCTTTCAGGCTGGTTGAGCCTAAATCGACACCCAGCAGATGGTTCACTGCGCAACCTCCATTGGTTTACAGATACGCTCCGGGCGCGAAGAATTGAGCTTAAAATCAGGAAGTTGAATAATGCCCGTGTGCTTTGAGGGTGTCCAGCAACGCCTTATAATTTTCCGGCTTGACTGAGGCGTGGATGCTGTTGCTGGACGACAGGATATAGCCGCCGCTGGGCATCCCCTGGCGCAGCGCCTTTTTGGTCGCCTCGGCCACTTCGTCCGGCGTGCCAAAACTCATCAGGTGAGCGCAATCAACATTGCCTTTGAGGGCAATCCGCTGGCCATACTTCTGCTTGACTTCGCCCAGGTCCATCCCGGCCGAAGGGTCAATCGGGTCCAGGCAGTCGATGCCGGAGTTGACCAGCATTTCGATTATGGGCCACAGATTGCCGTCCGTGTGCTTGATCACCTTAAATCCCAGCGCTTTGTAACCGCCCATCACCCGGCAAAAACCCGGATAGAACAGCGCCTCAAAGTGCCCGGGCGACATGAATGGCCCTTTGCTATACGCAAGATCATCGCCGGTATGGACAAAATCAGCGCCTATTTTGGCTATTCGGCGGGCCATTTCCAGGTTGTATTCCACCGACATATTGACCAGCGCCATGACCAGCTCCGGCTCAAGGGCTACGGCCATTAGCAGGTTGGTCATGCCCATCAGGTAGCGCGGCAGCGAAAACACATCATTGAGATGCACGCCCACAGCCTTGTCGCCCTTAAATTCCCGCACGGCCCATTCAATCTCATCGTAGCGGCCCGGCGCGTCGAGGGGAGGCGGGGTGAAGTTTTTGAAATCCGCCATCGACTTGATGGGACACTCCGGCTCAATTTCAACGCCGTGCTCCTCGTGCCCGTACATAAAGGTGAAGCCCCATTCGCTCAGAAATTTATCCGGCCCTAACTGTTTTTTGCCAAAATGCGGGCCAACCAGAATGGCATCGTGCCCCATCTTCACCGCGAACTCGTGATGGGTTTTGCAGCCGGGCAGGAGCGCCTGGCGCACAGCCGGGTTGACCAGCCACTCAAAATGGGGTACGCGATCCGGCTGCTGCCGGTTGAGGGCCAGCATTACGCGCTCGGCAGATGTTAATTCGGTCATCGGTGGGTGCCTCCCGGTTAAAACTGAAGATTCCTCAAATCAACAAATATGGATTCTCCAGCGTGGTTTTTAATTCAGCCAGAAAACGGGCGGCGGCGGCGCCATCGACCACGCGGTGGTCAACGGCAATGGTCACATTCATCATGGGCCGCAGTTCCAGGCCGGTTTCGCCCTGCACCGGGGTGTCAACCATCGCCCCCACCGCCAAAATAGCGACCTCCGGGGGGTTGATAATGGCCGTAAACGTTTCAATGCCGAACATGCCCAGGTTGGAGATGGTGAAGGTGCTGCCGCTCATTTCAGCGGGAGCCAGCCGTTTGGCCCGCGCCCGTTCCACCAGATCGCCCATTTCGGTCACAATTTTTTCCAGATTCTTGGTCTGCGCAGCCCGGATTACCGGGACAATCAGATAATCCTCCAGGCTGGCGGCAATGCCCAGGTGAATATCTTCCCAGACAATGATTTTGTCGCCGTTGAGCGAAGCGTTGAGAAAGGGATGGTTGGGCAAAACCGCGGCCACCGCCCGGGCCACAATGGCCGTGAAGGAGGGCGCGCGCCCGGTTTTCTTCTCAATTAAATCCTTCACCCGCGCCCGCAGGCGAGCCGCTTCGGTCATATCAATCCGCAACGAAAGGTTGATGTGCGGCGCGGTGAAGGCGCTGTGGCTCAGCCGCTCGGCGATGATTTTGCGCGGGCCGGCAAAGGGCACCACCTGCTTCTGCCGGGCCTCTGGCAGCGGAATATTAAGCGCGGGGGCGGCGGTCACCTGCGCCGGCGGCAGTGTGGTTGGAGCCGGCGGCTGCCCGGCAAAGGCCAGCACATTGGCTTTGTGAACCCGGCCATTTGTCCCGGTGCCTTCAATTTGGGCCAGGTTAATGCCCAATTCAGCCGCCATGCGACGGGCGGCGGGCGTGGCCCGGACTTTGCCCGTGCCGTTACTGGTTTGAACCGCTGGCGGCGCTTCGCTGACCGCGGGGGCGGGTTGGGGCGCGGCAGGCGCGGCGACAGCGACGGCCACCGGAGCCGCGGCGGCTTTTTGGGGCAGCGCCTCGCCCGGCCCCAGAATGTAGGCAATCACTTCGGTTACCGGGATAACGTCATCCGGCTTGGCCGTGAGACCGGCCAAAACGCCGCTGCCGGGCGATTCAACCTCAATGTTGGCTTTGTCGGTCAAGACGATGAAAATCGGTTCGCCTTTTTCTACCGGGTCGCCTTCGTGCTTTAACCATTCCACAAAGGTGCCGGTATCCATCACCATATCCACTTTGGGCATAATCACTTCTGTGGCCATTGTCTATCTCCCTTCTTGAGCCAGGTTTTTGGCTGCGGCGACGATGTCCTCGACCTGGGGCACGGCGGCGCGTTCCAGGGTGCGGTTGTAGGGGATGGGAATATCCCGCCCGGCCAGGCGGCGAATCGGCGCGTCAAGGTAGTCAAAGGCTTCGCTGCCGGCAATAAGCGCCGCCAGTTCGCCGCCAAAGCCGCCGGTTTTGGGCGCTTCGTGGGCAATTAACACCCGCCCGGTTTTGCACACCGAGCGAATAATGGTTTCTTCATCCAGCGGCTTGAGGGTGCGCAGGTCAACCACCTCAATGTTGATGCCCTCTGTGGCCAGTTGCTCGGCGGCTTCCAAAGCTCTGGGGACCATAATCGAGTAGGCCAGGATGGTCAGGTCGCTGCCCTCCCGTTTCACGTCGGCTTTGCCCAGGGGGATGGCGTACAGCTCTTCGGCCACGGCCCCTTTGGTGCGGTAGAGCAGTTTGTGCTCCATAAAAATGACCGGGTTGTTGTCGCGAATGGCCGAAATCAGCAGCCCTTTGGCGTCGGCGGCGGTGGCGGGCGCGACAACCTTGATGCCCGGTGTATGAACAAACCAGGCTTCCAGGCTTTGCGAGTGCTGGGCCGCCGCGCCCGTGCCGGAGCCGGCCGGGGCGCGCACTACCAGCGGCAGGCTGGCTTTGCCGCCAAACATAAAGCGGATTTTGGCCGCCTGGTTAACCAACTGGTTCATCGAGATGGTCAGAAAGTCCATAAACATAATTTCCATAATGGGCCGCATGCCCATCAGCGCCGCGCCGGTAGCCGCGCCGGCAATGGCCGCCTCGGAGATGGGCGTATCGCGGACTCGCTCCGGGCCAAACTCTTCGATCATGCCTTTGGTTACGCCAAACGCGCCGCCGTACACCCCAATATCTTCGCCCAGCAAAAACACTTCGGGGTCCTGCCGCATTTCCAGAATAAGGCCCTCGCGGACGGCTTCTAAATAGGTTAGTTGACGGTTTCCGTTTTGAGTTGTCATGGCGCATACACCTCGTCTTCCATATTTTCGGGGGATGGTTCGGGCAGGCTTTGCGCCTGTTCCGCGGCCTGGTCGATGGCGGCTTTGGCCTGCCGGTCGATGGCGTCTACCTCTTCATCAGTCATGACCCCGGCCTCAAGCAAAACCTGCTTAAAGCGGACAATCGGGTCTTTGGTTTTCCATTGGTCAATTTCTGCCTGGGTGCGGTAGAGATTGCGGTCGCTTTTGGAGTGGCCGCGCCAGCGATACGTTACATTTTCCACCAGCGATGGCCCGGCGCCGGCCCGCGCCCGGTCAATGGCGGTGCGGGTGGCCTGATAAACGTCCAGCACATCGTTGCCGTCGGTGGTTTCGCCGGGAATGCCGTATGAACCCGCCCGAATGGAGAGGTGGTCGATGTTGGTCATGTCGGCAATGGCGGCGGACATGCCGTACTGGTTGTTGTCGCACAAAAAGACCACCGGCAGCTTCCAGATAGAGGCCATATTGAGCGACTCGTGAAATTCGCCCAGGTTGGTGGCGGCGTCGCCAAAAAAGGAGAGCAGCACTTTGTCGGACTTGCGCATTTGTAACGCCAACGCAATCCCCACCGAGGTGGGAATGCCGCTGCCGACGACGCCGGTAGCGCCCAGATTGCCGCCGGGCAAATCGGCAATGTGCATCGAGCCGCCCCGGCCCCGGCAGTAGCCGGGTTCCCGGCCCAGAAATTCGGCCATCATCAAAGTGAGGTCCGCGCCCTTGGCGATGGTGTGGCCGTGGCCGCGGTGGTGGTGGATAATCAGGTCGTCCGGGTGCAGGGCGGCGATGGCCCCGGTTGAGGCCGCTTCCATGCCAATGGACAGGTGCATGGTGCCGTGTACCAGCCCGCGAATGTATAGCTCTTCGGCTTTTTCTTCAAAGTAGCGGGTTTCGCACATCTTTTGCAGCATCCAGGCCAGCTTTTCCCTGGGGAGTTCGTTAAGCAGGCCGGCGCTGGCCAGCGATGTGGGGTCTGTTGCCAGTTCAATTTCAGATAGGGTCATCACTTTTCCTCCAAAACATAGCTGCCGTAAATTAGATCAGGCGCGTACCTGGCCGTAGTTGTGCGCGTAAAGTTCGGCGATTTCGGCGATTTGGGCCGGGGTCAGCATAATTGGCTGGCCGCGCAGCAGCGCCAGATGGGTGATTTCGGCGATTTCTTCAACTTCGATGGCCATTTTGGTGGCCTGTTTGGCGTCTTTGCCAATGGTAAA
Organism: uncultured Caldilineaceae bacterium; assembly: GCA_964407935.1. Taxonomy (GTDB): domain Bacteria; phylum Chloroflexota; class Anaerolineae; order 4572-78; family J111; genus J095. Next base: position 775 of record CAYOXS010000194.1, on the reverse strand, counting down.
GACGCCGTGATTTTGCATGATAATGGCTTTGGAACTGCCAATTTTGGCAATGATTTCCTGCCCGATGTCCGCACCGCCAATGGGGGCATAGCCGCCCAGCGGAATCTGGCCGCCGAGCATGGCCGTAACGGTTAAACAGGCCGGAATCGGCTGGCCCAGCGCGGCAAAACTGGTGGCGTAGCGGGAGTGGGTGTGGGTGATGCCAAACACATCGGGCCGATGCTGGTAGATGTACAGGTGCGTATCGGTATCCACCGAGGGTAACAAATCGCCTTCAATTACATCGCCTTCCAAATTGACAACGACCATGTGGGCCGGGGTCATCTCGTCGTAGCTGTAGCCGCTGGGTTTGATTACTACCAGATTAGTTTCGGGGTCGCGGCCACTCACATTACCGCTGGTCATTTTGACCAGCCCGTTTTTGGGCAGATCCAGGTTACATTTCCAGACGACTTCGCGAAGTTGTTCTAACATAGGGCATTTCCTTTGAAAATAACCCCCTCCCCAACCCTCCCCCTGGTCAGGGGGAGGGAGTCGCGCAGCGACGGGAGGGGGTAAAACAAATTTTTATTCTTTGGCGTCGTCCCGCCAGGGACTTCTTGATGCCCTTTACACCGGGCATGTTATCAATTGATTAGCCAACGCTGTTTGCCCGCCCCAAACCGTTGTCATCAAATGTGCCACCAGCCGGCGGGCAGCGATGGCGGAGTTTAAGGGATTGCCGGTGGTATCCATATCGGCCCACATTTCCACGCCCAGCGGGCCGCAAAAACCG
>CAYOXS010000193.1:0-10994 GCA_964407935.1 uncultured Caldilineaceae bacterium | reverse complement strand
TGCAAAAATTTTTTTTTTTACCCCCCCCCCCCCCCCCCCCCCCCCCGGGGGGGGGTGGGGGTTTTTTGACGGGGTTTGGTTTGGCGGGGCTTCGCCGCCCAAAACCATACCACATAGTATTTTCTCCCCCTTCTCCCGGCGAGAGAAGGGGGTCGGGGGAAGAGGGGATATTCGTTTCTCTCTAAAATAAAAAGGCACGGGCAGACGCAGCAGAATAAACGTAAAAATAATACGCCGCGTCAGTCCGTGCCGATCAAACTGTTAAGAGAACGGAAAAAAGGAGATGGAAGCAGTAGAGGTTGTTATAACTCGTTAAAACCAACGGGTTTGGCCACCACAATCAGCCGGTGGCTGTTGCCGGTGTAGGGCCAGCAGGTAACCAGCGTTACCCGCTCATCGATGGTGGGCAGGATCCACTGCGCGTTTTGCCGGCGCTGCTCTTCCGGGGCGTCGCGCTCGGACACAATAAAGCGGTCAGTGACTACGTAGCGGTATTCGTAGGCGTCGGCCTGCAACACCAGTTCATCGCCAACTTTCAAATCGACTAAATCCCGAAAAACTTCGGCGCCCAGGTTATGATGCCCGGACAGCACCACGTTGTTGCCGTGGCCCGGCAGAGCGCTGTTTTTGTGCCAGCCGGCGGCATTTTCCGGCACTTGCCAAACCGTGGTGACGCCGTTCTTTTCGGTGGTCGTTATCCAATCGGCGGTTTCAACCGGCGCGTTGAGGCCAATAGCCGGGATAATGATTTGGTGCGGCGGATAGCGGGCCGGAATCAACGGAACCGGAGTCGGGGTGGGCGGTATGCCGGGGGTGGAGGTTGGCCCGGCCTGATCTTCGGCGGGAACGGTTGGCGCTAAAATTGGGTTGTACGGCGTGGGAGAGGGCGTTGGGGTGACGGTGGGCCGGGCGGTTGGGGTGGGTTTTGGGGTTGACGTCTTGTCCGCCGGCGCAGGCGCGGAAACCGGCGCATTGGCGGCGACAAAAGCCGCCGGCTGAGCCTGCACTGAAACTTCGGGATTCATGCCAAATTCCAGCCGGCAGGCCAGGCTGCTGACAAGCAAAACAACAATCGCGGTAACGCCCAGCCATCGGTTTGGATTTTTTTGTGGCCCGGGCACAGGCACATTCATCGGCATAAATTTTCTCCGGGTCAGGGCAAGCGGATGTCGGACATTAAATTTTGGCCGCGCACAATTTGGTTGAGTTCAGCGGCCGGAATGTGCCGAACAACCCGGCCGCTGGCCCAATCAATGAAATTCACGTCGACGCGTCCGGTTTTTTCATCAATAACAAATTGGGGGTAGGTGTAGTTTTCAGATTGACAACCGGGTGTGGTCTGTTGAGTAGACACAATTTAATTTCCTAAATAAATACTGCGCGCCGTCTTAACTGGTTGGGTTGAAAATTCCCTTTGGCAATTTCTTTGGCCAGTTCATCGGGGGGAATGGTGCGCACCAGATCGCCGCTTTCGGCATCAAAAATCCGCACCAGCACTTCCCGGGTTTCCTGGTTAATCTCAAATTCGGCATAAGTATGCCGCGCCTGAGGATGACCTGTTTTTTGCTCTTCGGCCGGGTGGTGCTTTTCGTCGCCAATTTGGGCTTCTTCGCTGGCTTCTACCGGCGGCAGTTTCTGAGCCAGTTGTTTCCAATATCTGGCCCGCACCACCTCAGCCAGGGCCGAACTTTGCCCCTCTGCGTCCTTCAAGTGGCCTTCAATAGGTTTTATGGGTTCCATCCTGCACCTCAATTCTACATACTACTCTTTAGTACGACTGATTGTACGATCCATAAATCGACTGGAATGACTGGTAATCATAAGTCATGCTGATGAGCTGCTGCTGGATTGAGGCATACTGCGTGCGCAGCGCCTCTTCCCGCATTTTCAGCAGTTTATTTTGCCGATCAATGTTGTCGTTCACGTCTTCGAGTTCCGTCTCCAAAGCCGATTTGGTTGTGCTGAGCAGCGAGCCGGTGCCATCCACATACTTTTCCAGCCGGCTATCGAGCTTGCCCAACACATCCGACAACAAATTCTGCACCCCCGAAAAATCTGACGTTAGCAAATCTTGCAGCTTTTGGGAGTTGGATAATTCAAAATTACCCTCGCTGTTGATGGTGATGCCCAGATCAACCAGATATTTGGGCGAACTGCCCACCGCCGAGGTATATTTGCCCAGCAGATCTGAGGCGATTTCCTGATGCAGCCAGCGGATAGACCAGTCGCTGCCCAGCGGAGCCGGGGTGTAAGTGGGGTTGCCCCGCTCATCTTTTTCACCAAGAACCGGCTGGCCCTTGGCTTTAAGGTACTTCACCAGGTCATTGACGGCGTTGAGCATGGTTTTGACATCGTCCACCACTTTGGTCTGGTTTTTGGCGACGGTGATGGTTGATGAACCTTCGGCGGTGAGATCCAGCGACAACCCCTGCACCACATCGGTTAAGCCGGTGTTGGAACTGCGGTTGATGGTGATGTTATTGATGGTAAAGCTGGCGTTCTGTGCCGCCCGAAGCTGGTCGTTGGCCACGTCGGTCAGTGCGCCGGCATCGTTTACATTAATACCCAGGTTGGACAACACGCCGTTGCCGTTAGTTCCGCTGTAACTGCTGTCAAACAGCTTGATGGCCGCATTGGCGCCGGTGCTGGCCCCGGTTAACACCAACCGGCGGTCAACAATGGTGGCCTGCACCCCGTTGCCGCTGGCATAAGTGGCGTTGTTGATTTTATCCCGAATATCATTGAGCGTATCGGTGGCAGATACCTGAATGCTGGCTCCCTGCGCCGAGTAGCTGGCGGAAGCGATACTGGCATCGCCGAAGAGCTGCTGTTGGGTTGGATCGGCGTTGGCAAAGGTCACCGTCAACCCCCGGCTGGTGTCAAAGGTTGTGCCTTTGACCGCGCTAAAATCCTGCCAGCTCGAGGTCATCACCGAATCGGCGTCCGAGGCATCGTCGATGCTCACGGCTTTACCGCTGCTGTCAACAATTCTAAACTGCCAGTTTGAGCCGCTGTCCTGCCGAAACTCAACCGAGTAACTGCCACTGCCCAGCTCTAACTGGCCGGTTCGCACCGAAGCGCCCGTGCCAAAGCCGGTGACCGGGTTGTTGGCCCCGGTGCTGCCCGCCACCGCCCGAGCCGCCAGGCCGCCAATCACAAACGTGCCGGCAAGCTGCAATGCCTCGCTGATTTGGGCCTGCTGGGTGGTTCTGATCTGGTGCGATTTAGCAAGCTGCCCTACCACCAGATCGTAGGTTCCAGGCGCTGCCGAACTGCCATTTAACGTTACTTTGGCCGGGGTAACATCCGGGTTGGCGTTGGTGACCGAGACCGATTTTGAGGCAAACGCGTTGGTCAGGCCATAGGTTGTACCCACCAGCGCCTCAATCGCGTCTCGGGCCGTTGTGATTTTGCTGCCAACATCGTTGTAGATTGCGCTCCGTACCTGAAGCGTGTCACGCCGGGTTTCGAGCTTTTGCAGGGGCTGCCGCTCAAAGTACATTGTCTGTTCTACAAGCTGGGTTACCCACGACGCGCTGGTTGGAGAGACACTCGAAACAGTAGCCATCGACTTACTCCTTACCCTGCCAGAACAAACCCACCGGCAGTTGGGACGGCCACGCCGCCATAAGCGCCCGAACCGGCAGCCGGCTGCGGCGATTGATATTTGGCCTTCACTTGAAGCCAGGTATCCCGTAATTCTCTGATCAAGCCGGCGGCTTCTTCAAATTCACCTTTGCGGGCCAGATCGCCGCAATATTGGTAAAGTCTAAAAAAGCCGAGCGCAATTTCCGGGTCGTAGCTGTAATCAAGGGCATCGCGCAGCACGCCCAAAGCCCTGGTGGTGCGGTCAAGGTCTTGCTGGCTGCAGGCCACCAGAGCGGCATCATAAGTCATAATCAAAAGATCGAGCGGGCTGGCCCCGTTAATCTGGTTGGTGCGATAGCTTTGCGCCGCCGTTTGAAGGTTCAACATGATTCACTCCGTATGAACTGGTTTGGATCAGTTAGCATCATACAACCTGGCTTGCCCAACAGTACCGAATAGGGGGGCTTTTGGCCCCCCTACACAGTGCTAGTTAGAACGTTACCGTCTACCGGAACAGGCTCAGAACGCCCTGCGGGGCCGTATTCGCCTGGGCCAGCATCGTGGTTGACGTTTGCTGCAAGATGCTGTACTTGGTGGCTTCAAGCTGTTCCATTGCCATATCGGCGTTCATAATGCGGTTGTAAGAGGCTTCGACGTTCACCTGGGCCACAGCCAACTGCTCTTCTTTAAAGGTCAGCTTGTTGATCAGCTTGCCCACATCGGCGATTTTGGACGAAACTGTGTTGATCGCCGTGTCGACGGTGGTCATAAAGCTGGCAAAGTTGGCAGCCGTGCTGGCCGAAGTGAGGCTGATGCTCACGCTCAAACCAGCCGAGTCCAGGCCGGTCAGGCCAGTAAACTGGGTGGTATCGCTGGAGTCGGCGCCGGTCTGGAAGGTTAACGCGCTGGTGCTGAGCAGGGTGGTGTTGTTCCATTTGGTTTGCTTGGTCAGGTCGTCCAGTTGCTCGGCATAAGAGGTCATTTGTTTGACCAGGGCGTCGCGTTCATCCGCGCCCATCGTGTCGCTGGCGCCGGTTTGGGACAGGTTGCGCATTTTAACCAGGATGTCGCTCATCTTGCCCAGGCCGGAGTCGGCCACGGCCAACAGGTTTTTGGCGTCGGCAATGTTGTTCTGCGCGGTTTTCATACCTTCGGAGCGGGCCATCAACTTGTTGGCGATGGTGTTCCCGGCGGGGTCATCACCGGCGCTGTTAATGCGCTGGCCGGTGGCCAACCGCTGCTGGTGAATGCCCAACTTGGTGTTAACGTCTTTCAGTGAGTTCAACGCGTTCAGAGCGCCGATGTTAGAAGCAATTCGGGTGAAATCTGCTGTTGCCATTGTATATATCCTCCGTGATTAACTAATTAGGTATCCTTACCTATTTTGAATTTTGTACAGATCTTTGGGTTGCCGTTAAGAAACCGCCTGCTGCCATTTTGGCCCAATGGAGTCGCGGCTTCCAGACCCCTCTGGGTTTGTACTGAGAAATGGTGTGTTATCGTCTATTCGATGCCGTCTCCTTTCCCGATACAGTTTTTACTCTATTCAGTTGTCTGTAGTAGTTATCGTCAGGGCTAAAAAAAACTTTAGGCGATTGGGGAATTTTTACGGTAATTTTACGAAGAGATTATTATTCCAGCCGCTGCGCCGTCTGCCACGCTGCCAGGGCATCGTCCTGCATGCCCAACGCATTGAGCGCCACCGCCAGCACCTTGTACGCCTCGGCATTGGCCGGAGTAAGTTGAGTCAACAGCAGCAGCGCCTCGGCGGCGGGCTGGAATTGTTGTTGCGCCAGCAATTGCAACCCGTGCTGGCGCACGGCCTCGGCCGGCGAAAGCTGAAGCGCGCCGGCGATTTCGGCCAGCGTGTCATGCGCCGGCTGGTAAGCGGGATTGGCCAGCAGCGCCTGCACCAGCGTCGACAGCGCCGCGGCCGGCTCGTTGCGGTGCATGGCCAGCAGCGCGGCCACGGTCAGCGGCGCGGCTTTGTCCGGCTCCTCGGCCAGCGCAATCTCCAGCGGACGGGCGGCGCTGTTGGGTTTACCGGCCCGCAGCAGGTATTCCGCCAAACTGGCCCAATCGCCGGGCAATGGGCCGGTCAGCGCCATTGCCTGCGCCAGATGGCGGGCGGCGCCGCCCCACTGCCCTTGCCCGGCCTGGGCGGCGCAGAGCAGCCGCAGCAGGGCCGGCTGGCCAACGGCCACCGGTTCGAGCAGCGCGCCGGCCAGCGCAAATTGAGCGGCGGCCAGCAGTTCCCGGGCCTGCCGTTCCACTTCAGCCGACGCCGGTGGCGGGCTGATGTTTCGGGCAGCCAGCATCGCGCCAAAGGCCCGGCGGGCCGCCGGCAAATCACCGGTGAGCACGCTGGCCACGCCCAGCGTCTCTTCCAACCGCCCCGGCGACCAGTCGTGACCCTGGCCGGACTCCGGCAGAGACAGGCCGGCCGTTAAAACCGCAACGGCGGCGGCAGGGTCGTCGTCAATTAAATAGAATATGCCGGCTGTGGTGGCAATGCTGCGCCGGTGCGGAAAATCGACCAGCGCCAATTCAACCACGCGCCGGGCCTGGGCCATCTGCCCAAGCTTGACATAAGCATCCAATAGGGCCACATACGCCTGATACAGGTAAAATTCGCGGTCAAGTTCGGCCGGCGGCGCGGCGATCACTTGCTCGTAAATGGGCGCCGCATCGGCATATTTTTCCAAATTAGACAGGCAGGTGGCTCGATGAAACTGCCAGAAGAGGTTGTCCGGCTCGCGGGCCAGCCGGGCCTCGACGATGGCCAAATTACGGCGAGCTTTGGCCTTGATGGCGGCGTCGGTGGTGTCGTAGCCCACGTGGGTAATATCAATGTTGGTTTGGGCGATGGTCAACCCCTGCCGGGCCGCGCTCGGTTCCATTGTTTCGTGCAGCGGGCCGTCAAAATGCAGCCCCAACCGATTTTTGAACAGGCGGGCGTGGTTGACCGTGGTTTTAACCCGGTCATTTTCACCGCGCAGGCTGCTGACCCGGCAGTGATACACCTCGGCCCGGCCGGAAACGAGCGCCTCTTTCAACTGCGCCACGCCCAGCGGCGACAGCCGATCGTCGGCGTCCATCCAAAAAATCCAGTCACCGGCGGCGTCTTTGATCGACTCGTTGCGGGCGGCGGCAAAATCGTTGATCCACGCAAAATGTTTGACCGTCGCCCCCAGCGAGTGGGCCAGCTCCACGGTGCGGTCCGTTGAACCGGTATCCACAATGATCACTTCGCCGGCAAAATCGCCCACCGAGCGCACGCAGTCAACCAGATTGGCCTCTTCATTTTTGACGATCATGCACAGCGACACCGACGGCCACTGCCGTGGCGGGTTTGTCCCGCCAAACTCCAGCTCAAGCCGCGGTAACGGCGGCCCGGCGGGCAAAACGGTTTCGGTTCGGGGTCGATGCCGTCTTTTGGCCATCGCTCAACCTCGCTCCGCAGTTAGCTGCTGCGCCGCCTGCCACGCGGTAACGGCCTCGTCTTTGTAGCCCAGCCCGTTGAGCGCCACCGCCAGCAGCCGGTAAGGTTCGGGGTCGGTAGGGCGCTCTTCAATCAAATAACTGAAGAGCTGCGCGGCCAAAGCAAACTCTTTATCGCCGAGCAGACGCCGGCCCTGCACGCCGATCAGCGCCGCCGGGGTCAGCTCAAAACAGGCGGCCAGTTCAGCCAGCGATTGCCGGGCGGCGCGGTCGCCGGGGTTGGCCAGGCAGCGTTGCCCCAGCGCCGTCACCTGCGCCCAGAGATTCCCGCCCAAAAAGCGCAGCAGGCGCGGCGTCAATGGATCGGTTGGATCGTGCTCCGCCGCCCAATGCAGCAACCGCCGGGCGGTAACAGCCTGCCCGGTTTTCAGCAAATAAAGCGCGGCCAGCGCCCGCCACTCGCCCGGCTGCGGCGCAGCGAGGGCCAGCGCCTGCGCCAGCGCCGCCAGCGCATCGTCCCACTGCTGCAACTGCCGGTGCGCGTGGGCCAGTTGGCGCAGCAGATCGGGGCGAGTAACCGTCACCCCGGCCAGCCGGTGCGTAAAATCGGCCCAACGGCCGGCCCGAAAATCGCGCCCGGCGGCGGCCTCATCAAAAGGCGGCGGGTCGACTTTTTCCAGCCAGTTTCGCAGCGCGGTGGCGGCGCGCGGCCGGTCGGTGAGCAGCAGGTGGGCCAGGCTTAAATTGACCGGCAGCACTTCCGGCGACCAGGCGTAGCCCACCTCACCGGCAGCGCCGGGCAGAGCGGCGGCCTGCTCAAAGTGGCGCAGCGCCGCCGCCGGGTCATCGTTATCCAGATAGAACATGCCGGCGGCCACGGCCAGATGCCGCCGGTAGGGGTAAGTTTGCAGCGCCTGCCGCAGCATGGTTTCGGCGTCGGCGCGGCGGCCGGTTTTTACATACGCCGCCACCAGCGACAGGTGGGCCTGGTACACGTCCACCTCGCAGCTGAGGGTGGGCGGCGGGTTGGCAATCACCGCGGCCAGCGCCTCGGCGGCCTCGGTGTACTGGCCCAGCACGTGCAGCGAAATCCCCAAATGGTGCTGCCAGTGCAGGTTGCCGGGGTCGCGTTCCAGCGCCCGCCGGACAATCGCCAGGTTGCGCCGGGCTTTGGCTTTGAGGCCGGCCTCGTCAACGGCGTAGCCGGTGTGGGTGATGCTGATGTTGGTGTCGGCCACCGTTACCCCGCCCGCCGACAGATCGAGCGTTTCGTGGATGGGGTAAATAAAGCGCAGCCCGCGCCGGTTGCGGAACAGCCGCAAATGCTGCCCCACCGTTTTGAGCCGGTCGCCCGGCTCGCCGCTGACAATGTTGGCCGTGTACACGTCGGCCTGGCCGGACACCAGCGCCTGCTTCAGCCGCGTCCGGTCCGTGGCGGACAACCGGTCATCGGCATCCATCCAGAAAATCCAGTCGCCAGTGGCGTGGCGGATCGACTCGTTGCGGGCGGCGGCAAAGTCATCGACCCAATCAAAATGGATGACTCTGGCCCCCAGCGAGCGGGCGATAGCGACGGTGTCGTCGCTGGAGCCGGTATCCACCACGATGACTTCGCCGGCCAAATCGCCCACCGAGCGCAGACACTCGGCCAGCGTCGCCGACTCGTTTTTAACGATCATGCACAGCGACACCGACGGCCAACTGGCCGGGGCGCTCTGCCCATCGAACTTTATTTTTTTGAGCCGGCTGCCGGCGGGCGCGGCCACGGCGCGGCGGATGGCCTTCTTAAAAAAGTCGGCCATTTCCTGCACGGCCTGCCGGTCATCGTACAACACGGCGTTGGCGGCCAGAATTTTGGCTTTGATTTCGGCGCGATAGGCCGGGTTGACGCCCAGCCGCACGGCGATGTCCACGTATTCCTGCGGGCTGGCGGCCACGCAGTCGAGCACACCCATTTGGCGGTAGCGGCCCAGCGTCAGCCGGCTGCGCAGATAGGGGCCGGGCAGGGTGACCAGCGGCGTGCCGGTGGCCAGCGCCTCGTGGGCGGTGTTGCCGCCGCTGTAATGAACGGTGTCGAGCAGCACATCGGCCACGGCCAGCAGGTTCATAAAATCGGCAAATTCCTGGGGCGGGGCAAAGCGGATGCGCCCGGCCACATCCGGGATCGACCGGCGAAAACGCTGCTGCAGATCGTTCTTCCAGCGCGGCGTTTTGGTTTCCAGCAGCAGCACTACCCCCTGCGGGTCGCGGCGCAAAATTTCGGCCATAATGGCGTCAAAATCGGGGTGAATTTTGAGCAGATTTTGCGGGCAAAAATAGATGTGCGCCTGCTCCGGCAGGCCAAAATAGCTGCGCGGGCGCAGCGGGTTGGGTAATTCCGGGCGGGCAAAGCAGGTGGGCAGGGTGTTCAGTTTGACCAACTGCTCGGAGTAGTGGGCCTCCGCGCCGTCCGGCTCCAGCAGCATGCTGGAAATAAAATAGTCCATCTGCGGGATGCCGCTGGTGCTCGACAGCCCCCACGAGGTACACTGCACCGGCGCGGGGCGGAAAAAGGGCAAAAAATAGTTGAGGGCATCGCTGCCGGCTTCCCAATAATAGATCAAATCGAGCGGGTTGGCCCGCAGCGCGGCCACGGCCAGCGGCAGCTCTTCCGGGATGGGCCGGTAGCTGACCCGCGGGTTGGCAATGCCGGCCCGCAGCCGTTCCAGGCTGGGCGGCGGGGCCACAATCACCGGCTCAAGTTCGGGGTCGGCCCAGTGATTGAGCAGGCCGCCCATCAGCGACAGGAAAATACGCTCGTGGGTGCGGGTGACTAAAAAGCCAACGCGGTAGGGCGGGGTGGGTGCCGGCCGGGGAGGCGGCGCATCGACGCTAAAAATTTGGGCGTAGCGGCTTTTGAGCGGCAAATCGTTGTGGCCGTGATAGGGTAAATTGAAAGGCGGGTAGACGTTGATCGGCGCGCCGCCGGCCAGCCACTCGCTCAAATTAACGCTGCCGGGCGGGTATTTTTCCAGCGCGCGGGCAAAGTTGGCCCGCCAATCGGTAATGGCGGCGGCGCTCGGCATCACCGCCGGGCACAACCCGTCGAGTTCCAGCCGCCAGAAAAGTTGGGCCGGTTCCAGTTTGAGCGCCTGCTCAAAACAGTCCGCCGCCGGAGCCAGCTCTTCCTGCTGCATGTAGGCCAGCCCCAAATCGTAATAGTCGGCAGCGTTGGTTGGGTTGAGGGCCAGCGCCCGGCGGTAACTGGCAATCGACTGCGGGAACAGCTTCAACCCGCGATAAACCAGCCCCAGGCCGCTGTGATACACCGGCTCGGCAGGGGCCAGCGCCGTGGCCTGCCGCAAATGCTGCACCGCGACATCGTTGTGGCCCAGTTGGTACGACAGCAGCCCGAACAGAAAATGAAGCTGCGGCTGCGCCGGTTGTTCGGCCAGCAGTTGCCGGTACAAAGGGCCGGCCTCGGCAAAATTGCCGGCCTGATGATGTTGAACCGCGGTTGAGAGCAGATCGGGTGGAGACATAGGGCAATTATCTTGTAAATTCAGTCTATTTCCTGTGAGTGCGTTTCAAGAAAGGGAAAAGTTGGGGGGAACTACCCCCCACCCAAAAAACGGGCACAGGCAAGCCCCCCGGCCTGCGGCGCTGCGACCGGTATTTGCAATGCCATCTGCCAGCAGGCCAGCGCCTCGGACTGGCGGCCGCTTTTTTGCAGGACCACGGCCAGCATTTTGCAGGCTTCGGCCCGGTCCGGCGGCGAGGCCATATCGACCCATTTTTGCAGGGCGTCGATGGCCGCGGCAAAGTCTCCCCGGCCCAGCGCGGCCAGCCCGGCGGCCCGGCAGGCCAGCCCCAACTGCGCCTCCAGTACGCCGGCGGCCCAGCTTTCGCCCTCCGCGTCAGACTCCGGGGGCAGGGTTTGGGCGCGTTCCAAACATTGCCGGGCCAGCTCCGGCCGGTTCTGGCGC
>CAYOXS010000192.1:0-11002 GCA_964407935.1 uncultured Caldilineaceae bacterium | reverse complement strand
CACAGATTTTCTTAAAAATTTTTTGTTTCATCTGTGTTTTCTGTGTAAATCTGTGCCCTATTTTGAGCGAAGTTTCAAAAGTGCAAACATAGTGGTGTTACGTGTTACGCAAGGATATTTCGATGAAATTCCCCATGCAACACGCAACACGTTTCACGAACACGTTTGGCAAAGAGTTTAATTTGGATCCTACCGGTACCGCATCAAGCAATTATTCAAGCAAAACAAAATGAATGGCCAGTTATTTCAAAAGCCCGGCGTCAGTCAGGGCTTGTTTGGCCGAGGCTTCGTAATCCTGAGCGCCCAGGCTATCTAACCCGGCCAGGTATTCGGCCCAGTTGGCGTCGTTGAGTTCTTTTTGGCTCAGCACAAACTGGATGATGCCTTCGCTGTAGAAGCGGTCAAAGTCGGCGGCGTTGGCCGGAGCCGGGATCACCTGCACCGCCCGGCCATCAACCCAGGGCTGTTTCTGGAAGAAGCTCAAAAAGTCCATTGGCTGCATGGTGCGGCCATTTACCGTTTCGTAGGAGGGGTAGCGAGCCGTGATTTCCGCATCGGTGTTGTAGAAGATCAACTGGTTGCGTAACTGGGTGAACGGTTGTCGCTCCGGCGCGGTGTAGGCTTGCACCGGGTCAAGCCCTTCTGTCGAGATATTGCCATCATCCAGCAGGATAAAATTGACGCCTTCTTCGCCAAAGCCGAGCAGGTAATAGCCATCGGTGGCCATCCATTCCAGCAGCCGGGCAATGGCCTCGCCTTTGCCCTGTTCGGCGGCGGTGTGCGAGATGCCAAAGATTTGGCCCGTGCCGACGTAAACATCGTAATAGGCTTCGCCGTTGGGGCCGGTGGGTGAGGGCAGCGGAATCCACTCGGCATCGGGGAAGTTTTCGTCAAAGGGGGCGTAGTTGGATTTGTTGGTGAGGGCGGCAAAGTCTTCCCACATAATGCCAAACTTGCCCTGTTTCCAGCGGGCGCGGAACTCGTCTTTGGAGAGCGTGGGCCAGTCGGGGTCAACTATTTTTTCATCCATAATTTGTTTCAAAAAGGCCACGGCTTCCGGGTATTGCGGATTGCGCACGTTAAGCCCAAAGTTTTCCGGGTTATTAAAGCTCCACTCACCCGGCACGCCATAAGCGCCAAGAATGTAATTGAACCTGCGGCCCACGCCCGGCCCTTCAATAAATGCGCCGATGCCGTAGGTGTCGTTTTCGCCGTTGCCGTCGGGGTCTTGTTCGGTAAAGGCTTTGGCGACTTCATGCAGTTCGTCGAGCGTGGTGGGCGCTTCAAGCCCCAGTTTGTCCAGCCAATCTTTGCGAATGACCAGCCCTTCTCGTTTGGGGATGGCCGGCGGTTCCGGCAGGCCGTAAAGCTGGCCATCAAAGGTAACCAGGTCCAGCAGAAGCTGGTCGTTGTAGTGAGTTTTCACCCGTTCCGGCATGAGGGGCATTAAATCATCCACCGGGGCGGCCAGACCCAGTTCGTAAAATCTGTGCAGGGCGTTGCGCACTTCGGTGCGGTTGGCGGTGGTCATCTGGAAAATATCGGGCAGGGAATCAGAGGCCGCCGCCGCATTGAGCTTGGCTTCGCCATCGCCGCCGGGCGGGATGATAACGTAATTCAGGTTGATGCCCAGTTCTTCGCGGATAATGTCGTAAGCTGCCCAATCAGCGGGGGGCGGGCCGGCTTCGGTAACGGTGGCCTGCGCCCACAGCGTGATTTCTACCGGTTCCGCTGCTGCTTCGGCCGCGGCGGCTGCTTCGGCTTTGGCCGCTTCGGCTTCGGCCTTGGCGGCGTCAGCTTCATTCTGGGCGGTTTCCAACGCGGTTTGCGCTTCTTTCAATTCGGCTTCCAGTTTGGCGCGGGCTTCCTGATCGCCTTCGGCGGCGGCTTCAAGGGCGGCCACGGCGGCATCGGCGGTGGCCTGGGCGCTGGCTGCCGCCTGGTTGGCCGCATCGACGGCGGCTGTATCGACCGTTGGCGCGGCGGCCGGGCCGCAGGCTGCCATAATAATGACCGCCAGAATTAGCATTGCAATAGTAAACCAGACTACCTTCTTACTTTTCATAATCCTTTCTCCTTTGAATAGTTTTGGGTTGGACATCTTTGTCTTGCTGGGGTTCACCTTCTATTCTCCTTTTGATTAACAGAACAGGTTAAATAAAATATGGCGTTACTCTTTTACCCCGCCCACCAGCGTGCCTTTGGTGAAGTACCGCTGAATCCAGGGGTAGACAATGAGCATGGGCAGCATGGTCAGCAGCACCCCGGCGGCTTTTAACGCCTCGATGAAGGTGGAGCTAAAGGCGTTAAACTCAACATATTCATTAAAGCTGGCAGAAATGAGAATGTTGCGCAGCAGCACCGGCAGCGGCATCAGGTTGTTATCGTTGAGGTAGAGGATGGGGGTGAAAAATTCGTTCCAGAAGTGGACGGCGTAAAACAGGCCAATGGTTAGCACAATGGGTTTTGACAGGGGCAGGATAACGTACCACAACACCTCCATCTCGTTGGCGCCGTCCAGCCGGGCGGCTTCTTTAAGCTCATCGGGCAAGCCCTCAAAAAAGGCCATCATGACCAGGGTGTTGTAAACGCTAACGGCCGGCGGCAGCATAATGGCCAAAAAGTTGTCGGTGAGTTTTAAGCCGGTGACCAGCAAATAAACCGGCACCAGCCCGGTGTGGAACAGAAAGGTGAACAGGATGAAAAACAGGATAAACTTGCGGCCCGGCAAGGTTCGGTTTGACAGGCCGTAAGCCAGCGGAACAGTTAGCACCAAACTGATGGCCGTGCCGCCCACGGTGATGATGGTGCTGTTGAGCACGGAGCGCGGGAAAAGCGGGTGGCTGAGAAGCTGCCGAAACGCTTCCGTTGTCCACTTCAGCGGCGACAGGAAAAAAGGGATACCCTCTTTGGTGTAAATATCCAGCGGGGTAAACGCGGTGACAATCACCCGCCAGAACGGCACCACAATAATCAGCAGCACGATAAACAGAAATGCGGCCACCACCAGTTGATAAGTCACGGCATCGCGGGTTTTAATTTGTTGCATCATCCACCCCCTAAAACAGACTCTGCTGCGCTACGCGTTTGGCAATTTGATTGGCCGTCAAAATTAAACAGAGGCCAATCACGCCTTTGAACAAACCAACCGCGGTGGCCAGGCTGAATTGAAATTGCAAAATACCCTGCCGGTAAACCCAGGTATCGATGATGTCACCCACGCTGTAAATCGGCACCGAATACAGCATAAAAATCTGGTTAAAGCCGGCATCCAGAATGTTGCCCAGGCGCAGCAGCGTTACCAGCACAATCACCGGCAAAATGCCCGGCAGCGAAATGTGCCAGATGCGCCGCCAGTGAGACGCGCCATCGACAATGGCGGCTTCGTACAGGGTGGGGCTAATGGAGAGCAGCGCCGCCAGGTAAATGATGGTGCTCCAGCCGGTCTCTTTCCAGATGTCAGACAGGATAACTACCCAGCGGAACCACTGCGGCGAGGTTAAAAAGGCAATCGGTTGGCCGCCGAGCGCCTTGATAATGTTGTTGATCAACCCGTCGCCGGGCGAAAGCATCATCAACAACACGCCAAACATAATAACCCACGATAAAAAGTGGGGCAGATAAACCACTGTCTGCACCATCGATCTGAACCGCCCAAACCACGTTTCGTGCAAAGCCAGCGCCAGAATCACGGCGATGGGCAACCCCAGCACCAGTTTGGCCGTGCTAAAAATGACGGTGTTGAGAATGAGTTGTTCAAAATAGAATGAGTTGATGAAGGTGAGAAAATGTTCAACGCCCACCCACGGGCTGCCCCACACCCCCAGCAAAGGTTTGAACTGTTTGAAGGCAATCTGCGCGTTCCAGATAGGGACATATTTGAAAATCACAAAGTAAAGCAGCGAGGGGGTCATTAACAGATAAAACCAGCGGTGACGCCAAATTGAGCGGCCCTGTTCCCGTAATTTCGCCGGCCACAGTGTTGCGGCCAAACCCACAGGCCGGGCGGCCCGCGCGGCGGAAATCGCGGAAAGGTCTTCGGTGTGCTTCATTAGCAGCCTCCTTTGGCTAATACTGTCTACTATTAGTTATATTCGATAGTTTTTGGATTTTGGCGGTTAAGACTTGGACAAAACCGACTCTTGAAAGGATAAAACAAGAAGGATGAAGGATGAAAAATTGCGGGGGTTATGGATTGGTGGGGGGCTGGTTGCGATAATCGCGGGGCGACATGCCGGTGATGCGGCGAAAGACGCGGCTAAAATAGGCCGGGTCCGCAAAACCAACCCGGCGTCCAACCTGGCTGATGCTATCGGGGGTTAACCACAGCAACTCTTTGGCCCGGGAGATGCGGTAGCGGTTGAGATAATCCCACGGGGAAAGGCCCAATTCCCGGTTAAACAACCGGCTCAGGTAATCTTCGCTGGCCCCAATGCCGTGGGCAATTTCCCAGCGGGCCAGAGGACGGGCAAAGTTTTGATGCAAATAGGCCACGGTGCGCTTGACCAGGGCGCTTGTTTCCGGGGGCAGGGTATCCTCCCCAAACAGCGAGCGGTGCAGCGCGGCAACCACCTCGTCCTCGGTCAAAATGTCTTTGCCGTGGAGCGTAACGGCGGCATGCTGCTCCAGGCGTTTGACATCGCTGAGCGAAAGTTGGCGGCCGCTCAGAATGACCACCGGCACGCGCTGGGTGCGCTCGTTTGCGCGCATACGGTCCAGCACCTCAAAACCGTCCATGCCCGGCATCATCAAATCAAGGATAACCAGGCTGGGCGGATCGGTGAGCATGGCCGCCAAACCGGCTTCGCCGCCATCTGCCGTGCGGATGGCGTATTCGGGCAGCCCTTTGCTCACGGCTTCCTGAGTTATGCGCCGCGCTTTGGCGTCGTCATCAATAATCAAAACCGACCCCGTTCCCTCGCGGGGAACGGCGGGGCGGATGGCTTCCCACAAAACTCGGCTGCTGGCCGGTTTGACAATGAGGCTGGTAAAAGCGGCGGCAACCTCGCCGCCCGTTTCCGATTGGGCCAGCACAAAGGGAGTTTGGCTCAGTTGCGGGTGGTTGTGCAGCCGCCGAATTAGCAGCCAGTCACCCGGCGCGGGGGCGGTCATATCCCACACTACCACCGCCGGCAGCCCGCCCGCCAGCATTGCCCCCAATTCAGCCTCCGAATTTAACCGTTGAATGGCCAATCGCTGGCGCTGGCTAAAGTTAAGAATCTCGGGCGATGGCGTTTCGGCGCTGGAAATAAGCCACAGGGTTGACCCCACCGCCGGGGCCGATGAAATGGGTTGCTGATCCGGGGTGGGCAGCGGCAGATAAATATGAAAAGTGCTGCCCTGCCCAAGCTGCGTGTTCAGCGCCAGCGATCCTTCATGCAGGGCTATCAGGTGCTTTGTAATTGATAACCCCAGGCCGATGCCCCCGGCTGACCGGTTGGCCGGCTGGCGGGTGGAGAACGGCTCGTAAATATGGTCAACCAGTTCGGGGGGAATACCGCTGCCGGTGTCGGCGACCCACAGGTGCAGTTGCGACGACACACCCTCTGCCCCCAGCGTAATGCTGCCGTGTTGGGTAAATTTGGCGGCGTTGCTGAGCAAATTCAGCAAAATTTGCCGCAACCGGACCGGGTCGGCTTTGATTGCCGGCAGATCATCGGGCAAATCCAGCCGCCAGATAACATCGCCCGGCGTAACTACATTATTGGCCAGCGAGGCAAACGTTTCTTCAATCAGCGTTTTGGGCTTGAGCAGCACCGGGTAAAGGTCAAGCGCATTAATTTCGGCCCGAGACAAATCCAGCAGGTCATTAATCAGGCGCAGTTGATGCTCGGCGCTGTGCTGGATTTGTTCCAGGTCTGTGGCTAACCCCGCCGGCGGCAAGGCCAGGAGTCGCTGGGCGTGGCCAATGATGATGTTTAACGGCGTGCGGAGTTCGTGGCTAACATTGGCCAGCAGCCGGGTTTTGATCTGGTCGGCGCGCTCGGCCGCAAGGCGGGCTTCATACGCTTCCTTAAAAAGCAGCGCGCCTTTTAATGCGCTGCTGATATGCCCGCGCAGCACCTCGTAAATGTCGCCATTGCGCGGGCCAACCTCAAACACCACAAAGCCGAGGGGTTCGGTTTGAAAATAGAGGGGTTCAACCAGCAGGCTGTAACGCCGGGCTGGCAGCAGATCAACCGGGACCAGATGGCGCGAGGGGAAACGCAGGCCTGCTGCCGGCAGGTTGGCCCGCCGGCCATCGGTGTAGGCCAGTACCAGTTTAGACCATTCAACCGAGTCTGCCGGCTTCTCGTACAGCGCCAGATAACAGCTTTTGATGCCCAAATCCGGCAGGCGTTCGGCCAGCACATCGGCCAGCCTGTCCACATTAAAGGTAGTGATCAGCGCCTGCCCAATATTACGCAGCGCCTGGTTTTGATGTTCAATTTGCAACTGGCGGGCGCTCTGGGCGCGCTGAACGGCTTCACCGATGACCACCCGGGCCTGCCCCAGCAGGTCTTCGGCCCGTAATTGCAACCGGCTATCGAGCGTTGGCAGCAGCTCGCGGCGCAGCACCGAAATTACATTCTGCCACGCTGCCGTCTCATCACCATCGAGCACGCCCCGCTGCAGCATGCCATCGAGCGTGGATTGAAATTGACCGTGGGACCTGGCGTTAATCTCGCTCCGAAAGGCGTCCATCAATTGTTTGGCCCACGTTGCAGCGATGCCCCTGTTGCTGATAACCCGTACAATTTGCGCGATGAGCTGCTCGTGGGCGCGATTCAACGCTCTTTTGGAAGAGTCGGTGTTACCGGCGTCCTGCTGAGCGACAGCCAGGCCAACCGACCGCGAAGGACAACCGCACGATTGCCGCACCAATAACTGCGAATCCAGTACAGTGTGGTCTGGCACGTTCTCGCCGGCCAAACTCTGCAGCAAGATTTCTACCGACCGTTGCCCCTGCTCATAAAACGGGAGCGAGACCGAAGTGAGCGGCGGCCTGACCAGACGGCCTTCTTCAATATTGTTAAATCCAACAACGGCCACATCGGAAGGGACACGGATACCGCGCTCGGCCAGGATGCCCAGCGCGCCAATGGCCAATAAATCACTGGCGGCGACAATGGCCTGAAAATCGACCCCCGGCTTGAGTTTGCGCCTGTCTAACATTATTTGCATGGCCTCTGCGCCCTTTTCCCAGCTTGCGGGGGGAGCAATGAGGTTGGGGTTGGGCGACAGTCCCCTGTCTTTGAGCGCGTCAAGAAAGGCATCGTGCCGTTCTTTGGCATATGGATGGCCTTCGGGGCCGGGGATAAGCGCGATTTTGTGATAATGATGAACATCAAACAGATGGGAAACCAACGCCTGCATCCCCTGATAACCGTTAATCGCCACCAGTGACGAGCCTTGAACCAGAGGCAGGGCCAGGCTGACGACAGGGAGCGGGTGGTAACGCTGGTGAAAATCCACAACCTCGGTCGCCGTAATAGCTCCGCCGCCGGCCATCGCCGAGGTCCAGCTTACCAGCCCAGCAATGCGTTCTGTGTCGACAAGGTGGTAAATGATGTTGCGCTCAGCCTCAAAATCCTCTGGAGAACGCAAACGGCCGCCCGGATAACAAATCAGATTGACATTGCCAGTTTGCGCTGCGTCGAGCACGGCCGGCCACAACACCCGGGCCGCCCCCGTATGGATGTTGGCGGTCAGAAAACCAATTGTGGAACGTGCCGCATTGCCCATGATTTTTCTTCCACATAGCGGTTATGTCAGCGAACATTATATCCGTTTTGGTTTATTAATGGCAATACCCTCCAAACGTATCCAGATTGTACATTGAGAAGTATGCTGATCATCCGGTGATGTTCTCCGGGGGAGTGTGGACATTTTCACAGGATCACAGCATGTTTACTGACCGTTTAAAGCAGTTTCTGCAGTAAACAGCTCTTTAATTGAAAACCACCCATCGTCGATTCGGCACTTGACACCACCAACAAACCGTGTTATTATGGGCTTGTTCATATGAACACTACTGAACATTTGAACAAGTGATAACTATGGCAACGACTGCTGACAAAAATCTGTTGTACAAAATTGCCAGAGCCTACTACGAGGACAATCTCACCCAGGGTGAAATTGGCAGCCGGTTTGGTCTCTCGCGGATTAAAGTATCGCGGCTGCTGCAACAGGCCCGCGATGAAAAAGTTGTTCAGATTACCATTTTGCCCCCCCAAAACTCCAACGCCGAGCTGGAACGCCATTTGGAAGTTCTGTACAACCTCAACGAAGTGGTTGTTGTTTCTCCCTCCAGCTACGACTCGCCGCTTTTGCTACAAGAGCTGGGCGCCGCTGCCGCCGATTGTTTGCAGCGCTGCCTGCAAGGCCACGAGGTGGTAGGTTTTAGCTGGGGCAACACGCTGCTGTCGGTGGTTGATCACCTTTCGCCCCAAAACTGGCCGGATATGAAGATTGTGCAGGTGATTGGCGGCCTGGGCCGGCCCGAGGCCGAGGTTCACGGTACCGACCTGACCCGGCGCACCGCCCAGATTTTTGGGGCCAAACCGCGCATGCTGGCTTCGCCGGGTATTGTGCCCAACAAGCTGGTGCGCGATGCGCTGCTAACCGATCCCCAAATTTCTGATACGCTGGCAATGGCCGCCAGAGCCGATGTGCTGCTGCTGGGCATTGGCCGGCCCACGCCAGGATCGGCGGTGATGCAGTCGGGGATTCTCACTTCGGAGGAGTTGGCGGAACTTGAGGGACTGGGCGCGGTCGGTGATATTGCCCTGCGTTTTTTTGACCGCCACGGTTGCGCCATTAACCACGAAATCAATAACAGAATCATCGGCCTGGATTTGGAGCAAATCAAAAAGGCGCCGCGGGTTATCGGCGCGGCCGGCGGGCCGCAAAAATACGAGGTCATTCGTGCAGCGCTGACCGGCAGGTTGATTAACGTGCTGATTACCGATGAACTCACCGCACTGAAACTTAAGGCGGAAAAAGAAGAAGTGACCCCTGCCGGGGCAACCGTTGCCGCGCCTGCAAACTGATTAAAAGGAATACCAATGGCTGATTTTTTACTTGGACTCGATTACGGCACCGGCGGCGCTAAAGCGTGCGTCATCAATACCCAGGGCCAGGTGCTGGGCTTTGCCTTTGAAGAGTACCCGCTGATCCACCCCAAACCCGGCTGGTCCGAGCACGACGCCGGTAATTACTGGCAGGCGGCCTGCCGGCTCATCAAACAGGCCGTGGCCCAGGCCGGCATCAGCCCCGCCGAAATTCGCGGGCTGGCGGTATCGTCGGCGCTGCCCTCGCTGGTGATGGTTGACAGCCGGCACAACCCCCTGCAAAACGCCTACAATTTAATGGACCGCCGCGCCACCGCCGAAGTAGCCTGGCTCAAAGAAACCATCGGCGAGCCGCGCATTTTTCAGCTTTCCGGCAACCGGCTGGAAGATCACCCCGCCCTGGTCAATCTGCTGTGGGAAAAGAACAACCGGCCCGATACCTTTGCCCAAATTGACAAAGCCCTCACCATCGATGGCTTTATTACCCTCAAGCTCACCGGCCAGGCGGCCATGTGCTACGGCAACGCCGCTTTTTACGGCGTGGCCTACAACATCCGCCAGCGCAAATTTGATACCGCCCTGCTGGACGCCATCGGCCTTGACCCGGCCCTGCTGCCCGCCCTGTACCCCTCTGAGGCGATTGTGGGCGAAGTAACGCCCGCCGCCGCCGCCGAAACCGGGCTGGTTGCCGGCATCCCCGTGGCCGCCGGGCAAGTGGATTTTAACGCCAGTTGCATTGCCGCCGGCATCACCGCGCCGGGCGATATTATGAGCAACCTGGGCACGGTGGGTAACTTTGGCCTTGTTCACCGCAACACCGATTTTGTTTTTTCCGAGGTGGGGCGGGCCATGATCCACTGCGCCTTCACCGTTGATTCGGCCAACACCTTTGTCACCATCCCCACCACCACCACCGGCGGCCAGTCAATCCGCTACATCCGCGACACCTTTTCTCAATATGAAGTGGAAACCGAGCGCGTGCTGGGCGTTTCCAGCTACGATCTGCTCAACCTTCAGGCTCAAAAAGTGCCGGTTGGCAGCGATGGCCTGCTGATTTTGCCCTATTTGATGGGCGAGCGCACCCCCATTTGGGATGTACAGGCGCGCGGCGTGCTGTTTGGGTTGTCGCTTAACCACACCAAGGGGCACATGGTGCGGGCTATGATGGAAGCCGTGGCCTACGCCATGTACGATTCGTTCCAGCTTATCCAAAAAGCCGGCTTAAACATCAACTTCCCGCTGGTGCTGAACGAAGGCGGCGCGGTGAGCAGCCTGTGGCGGCAAATTATTTGCGATGTCTTCAATGTGCCGATTGTGCTGGTTAAACGCCGCACCGGCGCGCCCTTTGGCGACGCCATTTTGGCCGGGGTGGCGACCGGCGTGTTTAAAGATTTTTCGGTGGCCAAAGCGTGGGTGGAGTATGTTGACCCCATCGAACCCAACCCCCAAAATCACGCCCGTTACCAGGAATATTTTGCCCTGTACAAACAACTGTACCAGCACGTAAAGGAGGATTTCCAAACATTGGCAACATTGAGAAACAAGGCGTAACTCATTGCGCTCAGCACCCATAAAAAAAAGGAGACACCCCTTTGACTTTGGCCGGTCCCGGGGTATCTCCTGCGAAAACTTTGACAAAGCGCGCCCTGCGTTTAGCTACAAAATTGAGCCTGTTCGCAGCCAGCTCTGCCTGTTTTATTATAACATAACAGGCCAGCCTGCTTCAAACGGCTCTCCCAATTGTCTGTTTATCAGACAGCTACCACCAAGAGGAGTCGTTACTACATGGAATTAAATGAACATTTATTGAAACGAGAAGCAGCCGGCAACCCCATTCGCGTGGGGCTGGTGGGCTGCGGCCAGGAAGGCTCGGGGATGATGCACATTACCCGCCAGATGGCCGGCATGGAAACCGTAGCCATTGCCGATATTGTGCCCAGCCGCCCCAT
>CAYOXS010000191.1:0-11098 GCA_964407935.1 uncultured Caldilineaceae bacterium | reverse complement strand
CGAGCAGGCCGGTGAAATCGGCCAGCCAATTGGTGCTGCGGCCAACCAGGTTGACAATCGGGTTGATAACCCAATCGTAGTCGATTTTGGCGCTCAGGCCGGCCAGCCACATGGTGGGGTAAATGAGCAGGCCGCGGTAAATTTCATCGAAATAATATTTGTTGTACAGAATGGTGAAAATCGGCTGGCCGATGACCGGGATGGTCTGGATGGGGTCTTTGGCTTTGGCGTCGGTAACGCGGGCGTAGAGCCACCAGCCAAAGATGAAGGAGGCCAGCCCAAGAATGGTTGAAACAATGGCCACCGTCCAGTTAAACGGCACCGCCTCAAAGGCGATCCCCGGCGCGGCTTCTTCGGCGATCAGGTGGACTTCACCGGCCAGACCGTGCAGCCAGCCATTGCCGATCAGCGGGAAATCCTCCGGCACGTTGATAAAGCCGAGCGTTAACGCGAAGAAAGCCAGCACAAGCAGCGGCCATGTCATGCGTTTGCCCGGCTCGACGGCGTGGGCGGCCAGCTCGGTGCGGGGTTTGCCGCCAAAAACCAGCCCAATTTGCCGGCCCATATAAAAGGCGGTAAAAATCGCGCCGACCGCGCCGGCCACGTACACCCAAAAGGCCAGCGAGGTGCCGTGCTCGCCAAAGCCATGCAGGTAGGCTTCGGCCAGAATTTCGTCTTTGCTCCAGAAACCGGCAAAGGGAAAAACACCCACCAGCGCCAGCGTGCCAAACAAATAGGCCCAAAAACTGGCCCTCATTTTGCTGCGCAGGCCGCCCATATTGCGCATATCCTGCGGGTCGGTGTGATGGTCGTGGACGTGGTGCGCGCCGTGCTCCATCGCGTGGATAATCGAGCCGCTGCCCATAAACAACAGCGCCTTGAAAAAGGCGTGGGTGAGCAGGTGGAATACGCCGGCCAAAAATCCGCCCAAACCGAGGGCCATCATCATATAGCCCAACTGGCTGATGGTGGAGTAGGCCAGCACCCGTTTAACATCGTACTGGGCCATGCCGATGGTAGCGCCCATCACCGCCGTAATCGCGCCGATAATGGCCACCCATTGCAGGGTGACGCTGTGTTCGGTGGTGGCAAACAGCGGCAGCATCCGGGCCACCAGATAAACGCCGGCGGAGACCATTGTGGCGGCGTGGATGAGCGCCGACACGGGCGTGGGGCCTTCCATCGCGTCCGGCAGCCAGACGTGCAGCGGAAACTGGGCGCTTTTACCAACCGCGCCGGCAAAAATCAGCAGCGAACTGAGCGTAGCCACCGGGATACCCCACACGGTCACTTCGGCCAGATGTTCCAGCATGCCCGGCTCAAAAACCTCGCGGAAGGTGAGCGTGCCGGCGTAACTCCACAGCAGCATCAGTCCGGCAAAAAAGAGCACGTCACCAATGCGGGTGGTTAGAAACGCTTTGAGCGCGGCCAGCCGGGGCGCGACTTTGTCGGGGCCGGCGTACTTCCAGAATTGCAGCACCTGGCCGGGATTGGCCGGGGTGGCCACGTCATCGCCGTCCGGGTACTCTTTTTCAAACCAAAAACCGATGAGCAGGTAAGAGCACAAGCCCATCACTTCCCAGGCCATAAACAGCAGCAGCAGGTTATCGGCAATGACCAGCGCCAGCATGCCGGCGGCAAAGAGCGAAACGTAGGCAAAAAAACGGGAGTAGCGGCCAAATTGGGCTTCGTAGCCTTCCATATATTCGGAGGCGTAAATGAAGATGAGCATACAGACAAAAGGCACCATAAACAGCATCAGCGCCGTAAAACCGTCCACGGCAAAGCCCATGTTGAAGATGGTGTAGCCGGCGGGCAGCCACGGCACCACCAGCGACCAGCCGTCGATGTGAATGCCGTGATGTTTGTCACCGTAGTGCTGGATGATGACGCTGAAGGTGATCGCCCACGAATGAAGCGTGGCCAGGGCCATCGCGCCAATGGCCAGGCCGGCGCTGGCTTTTTTGCTGCGGTTCAGCCCCAGCACAATAATGGCAAACGCCAGCAGGGGATAGACGGGAATCAGCCAAATCAGGTTAAAAAGTATATCCATGAGCAATCTCGCTGTTCAGGAGTAGGGAGTAGGGAGTAGGGAGTAGGGAGTAGGGTTTTTATCCCTTATTTCCTACTTCTTACTTCCTACTCCTTCCCCGGACTAATACTTGAGCATATCCAGTTCTTCCACCGTTGCGGAGCGCCGCTGGCGGTAAACCGCAATGACAATCGCCAGGCCGACGGCGGCTTCGGCGGCGGCCACGGTGATAACGATAATCGCAAAAATCTGACCCTCGATGTTGTTGGGGGCCACGTAGCGCCAAAATGCCACCAGATTGACGTTGACCGCGTTGAGCACCAGCTCGACGCCCATCAGCACACCGATGGCGTTGCGTTTGGAGAGGGCGGCGTACACGCCAATGGCAAACAACGCCGCCGAGACAGTGAGCCACCACGAAAGCGGAATAGTCAACATTATTGCGCGTCCTCCAATCCGGCAATTTTTTCACGGGCCAGGAAAATGGCCCCGATCAGCGCCACCGACAGCAGCACCCCGACCACCATAAACGGGATGAGATAGCTGCCCAAAAAAGCCACCCCCAACTGGGTAATAGTGTCCACCGCGGGCGCGGCGTCGGTGGCCGGCCAGGCCACGCTGTTAACCAGCACCATCAGCACTGAAAAGAGCAGGGCCGCGGCAATCGCGCTGATGAACCACTGGTGGTTGGTGCTGTCTTCGCGGGGGCGCATTACCTGCCGCGAGAACATAATGGCAAACAGCACCAAAATGGCGATAGCCCCAACATAAACCATCAACTGCACCGCCGCCAGAAAACCGGCGCTCAGCAGCACGTAGTAGCCGGCCACGCCAAACAGCGACAGCACCAGATACAGCGCACTGTGAAACAGGCTGTCGCTGGCTACCACGCCGATGGCTCCGCCCAGCACGCAAATGGTCATCGCCCACCAGCCAATTTGAATGAAGATATCTCCCCAGGGTACGATCATCGACTTATCCTTTGTAACTTACTTGCCCGGCAGGCCATCAACCGCGGCCACGGCCCTTAGCTGCCGGTTTTTGCTGCGGCGCGCCGCCGACCAAACCACGTACACCGTGGCCGCCACCACCAGCAGATTGGCCAGCAGCAGAGCGATGGCCTCGCCGGGCGCGCCGAGGGCGGCCAGCGGGCCGGCCGTTACCGGCACCCCGACGTTGCTGCCGGGGGCAAACAGCCGCACCACAATGGCCACCGCCGTTAACAGCACCAGCGAGAACGGCACCAAAAATTTCCAGCCCAAATCCTGCAAATGGTCAATGCGAAAACGGGGCAGCGTGCCGCGCATCCACATCATAATAAACACAAACAGAAAGGTTTTGAGGCTCAACGAAATAAAGCCCAAAATGGCGCTGGCCACGCCGGGCAACTGCGAAATATCGATGAACGGGATTTGCCAGCCGCCCAAAAAAAGGACCGCCGCCAAAAAAGCCAGCGCCAGCATGTGCACGTATTCGCCAATCATGAACATGCCAAATTTGATGCCGCTGTACTCGGTGTGGAAACCGGCGATAATCTCGGACTCGGCCTCGATCAGGTCAAAGGGTGAACGGCCGGTTTCGGCCACGCCGGCAAAAAAGAAGAGCACAAACACCGCCGGCAGGGTAACCACGTACCACATACCGCTCTGGGCGTAAACAATATCCTGCAGCGACATTGAGCCGGCCACCATTGTTACGGCGACGAGGGCCATCACCATTGGAATTTCATAGGTGAGCAGCATGGCCACCACCCGAAACGCGCCCAGCAGGGCGTATTTGTTGTTACTGGCCCAGCCGGCCATCAAAATGGCCAGCGTACCCAGGCCGCCCACGGCTACAATATACAGCACGCCTACATTCACATCCGCGCCAATGAAGCCCGGCACAAAGGGCAGCACGGCAAACACCATAATGGAAGAAATCACCGACAGGCCGGGGGCGATGTTGTACGGCCCGCGGTCGGCGTCGGCGGGGGTGATGTCCTCTTTGGTGAACATTTTGATCATGTCGGCAAAGGCCTGTAACAAACCAAACGGACCGGCGCGATTGGGGCCGATCCGGTTTTGAATACGGGCGATGATTTTGCGTTCGAGCCAGGTGAGGACAATCAGCATGCCGGGAGCAACCACGGCAATAATGCTGGCAAAGATAAGGTGTGATAAAAATCGGGCTACAGGTTCGGTAACATAGGGGATGTTCAGGCTAGCCACCCAGTCAATCAACCAATCCATACGCAAAGCTCCTGTAAAAATAAGTTCGGTGAGTTTGGTGGGTTCGGTGAGTTTGGTGAGTTGGATTCGTCATTCGTAAAACGTAAGGCGTAATTCGTAAATCCAAAATCCAAAATCGTAAATCCAAAAGATTTAGCTCCAGTGGAGCGCGCCCTTGCGCCAGCCGTACAGCAAGCCATCGACCAGTAGTAAAATGAACACAATGAGCCACACCAGGCCAAACAGCGGCAACTGCCGCAGCGCCACCGCTATCGGAAACAAAAAAATGGCCTCCACATCAAAAACCACAAAAACGATGGCGTAAATGTAATACTGCGCCTTAAATTGAACCCAGGCGTCGCCGATAGGCTGGATACCGGATTCGTAAGTTTCTTGTTTGGCCGGATTGGGTTTTTGGGGCCGTAACAGCCAGGCAATGAGGAGGGTAACAATGGGGATGGTTAGGGTAATCGCGCCCAGCATTCCGATGAATTCGAATTCTTGCAGCATAGCGTTCCTCCGGCTGGTGCAGGTCTTATGTTTTCGCCGCGATTATAACACGCCGCTTTGCGTCGTTCCAAATTCTGCAATTGTGTGCTTCTGTGTGGGGCGTGGCATAAAATCCGTTGCATTCTAGCATACTTTGTCAGATGTGAAAAATCAATTTGTAAAGATACGGCATTCAGCCGGTCTGTTTCGGTTCCGGCGGCGATGATGGTATAATCGCCGGGTTATGAATTACGTTAGCGCCCACTTTCTCCAGAGCAAACGCTGGGGCCAGTTGAAAAGCCAGTTCGGCTGGACACCCGTCTGCGTGGCCCACGGCGACTCCGCCGCGCAGGTGCTGTTCAAACGGCTGCCACTGGGCCTGTCCATTGCCTACGTGCCCAAAGGGCCGGCGCTCGATTGGAATAACCCCGCCCAGGCCGAGTCGTTACTGGCCCGCATCCACGCCGAAGCCAAACGGCGGCGCGCCGTCTTTCTCAAAATTGAACCGGACATGCCTGCCACCGACCCACTGCGCCCCGCCCTGGCCCAATTTTTTGCCGACGCCGGCTTTCGGCCCGGCGACACCATTCAACCCCAAACATCCGTGGTCATCGACATCAGCCCGCCGGAAGACGAAATACTGGCGCAAATGAAGCAAAAAACGCGCTACAACATCCGGCTGGCGGCCAAAAAAGGCGTAACCATTCGCCCCGGCGCCGCCGCCGACATCGCTGCCTTTTACCGGCTGTCGCAGCTCACCGCCCGGCGCGATGGCTTTGGCATCCACAGCCGGGATTACTACCGGCTTGCCTTTGAGTTGTTTGCCCCCAACCACTGCGCCCTGCTGCTGGCCGAATTTGCCGGCGAACCGCTGGCGGCGCTCATGGTTTTTGCCCACGGCGCAGACGCCTACTATTTTTATGGCGCGTCTTCCAACGAGCAGCGCCAGCTCATGCCCACCTATCTGCTCCAGTGGGAAGCTATGCGCTGGGCCAAAGCCCGGGGCTGCACCCGCTACGATCTGTGGGGCATTCCCAATGCCGATGACTCTGCCCTCGAAGCCGAGTTTGCCAGCCGCAGCGATGGGCTGTGGGGCGTGTATCGCTTTAAGCGCGGCTTTGGCGGCGAAGTTGTGCGCAGTGTGGGCGCGTTTGATTATGTTTACAATTCGCTGCTGTACCGCCTGTACCAACGCCGCCGCGCCCGGTAAACCGGCCAAAATTCCGGCAGGTTTGACTATCCCCCCGGTTTATGGTATGATTTCACCTTGATTTTTAGCACTCAAGGTATTAGAGTGCTAAACGCGAACTGTAATCAGCCTGAAGCTATAAGTATTTGTAATAAATGACCGAACAACCCCAACTCACCGAGCGGCAACAGAATATTTTGCGGCTGGTGGTGCAAGAGTACATCAGAACCGCCATGCCGGTTGGCTCAAAAACCATCGCCATGGATTACAATTTGAGCGTTAGCCCGGCCACCATCCGCAACGAAATGGCCCTGCTGGAAGAACTCGGCTACCTGTCCCACCCGCACACGTCGGCGGGGCGGGTGCCCACCGAGCTGGGCTATCGCTATTTTGTGGAAAAATTGATGGAACAAACCGAACTGCCCTCCGACGAGCAGCGGATGATCAGCCATCAATTTCACCAGGCCCGGCTGGAACTGGACCAGTGGCTGCGCCTGAGCGCGGCGGTGCTGGCCCACACCTCGCACAACGCGGCGCTGGTTACCGCGCCCAAAAGCACCCGCTGCACACTCAAGCACATCGAACTGGTTTCCATTAGAGATAACACCGCCCTGCTGGTGCTGGTGCTGCACGGCGGCACCCTCAAACAGCAAATTCTCACCCTCGATACGCCGGTGGAGCAGCACGATCTGTCGCCGCTGGCCCACCAGCTCACCGAATTGTGGAGCGGGCTGACCGCCGAAAAAATTGAGGCGATAACTTCAACCCTGGCCAATGATGTCGCTCTGCAAGTGAGCGAGGTGGTGGTTGACACCATGCAGCGCGTTGAGGCGCGCCGCAGCAGCGATATTTACCGCGACGGCCTGCTCAATTCGCTCAACCACCCGGAGTTCAAACACCGCGAAGGCATCCAGCAGATTATCCGCGTCATCGAAGAGCGGCAGTTGGTTGACCAGCTCGTCGGCGAAGCCTTGCAGCACGGCGGCGTGCAGATCATCATTGGCGGCGAAGGCCGCTGGGAAGAGTTTTCTGAAGTTGGCATTGTGCTGGCCCGTTACGGCGTGGAAGATGAAGTGACCGGCGCGATGGGCGTGCTCGGCCCGCTGCGCATGCCCTACAGCCGCACCGTGTCGATTGTGCAGTATATGTCCCGGTTGATGAGCAACCTGATCAGCGATCTTTACGGGTACAATCCACCCCGTTAAACCCCATTCCCGGAGGATGTGTAATGGCAAGAAAAAAGAAAAATACAGATACCGCTAAAAAAGAGGAAACAAAAGTGACTGAAACAACTGCCGCCCCGGAAGTTGAGACGGCAGACGCCGCCGCCGAACCGCAGCCGGTCGCCGGGCAGCCAGCGGAGCTGGACGCGCTGCAAGCCGAACTGGACGCCGCCCGCGACGAAGCCGGCCGCAATCTGGAAAACTGGCAGCGCACCGCCGCCGAACTGGCCAATTTCAAACGCCGCCAGGAAGAACAGATGAAGCTCCAGCGCGACCGCATCAAAGCCGAAGTGCTCGAAGGCGTTATCAGCGCGCTGGACGATATGGATCTGGCCTTTCAAAACCTGCCCGCCGAACTGAACGGGCAGTTGGTTGGCTGGGTTGAGGGCTTTCGGCTGGTGCAGCGCAAACTGCACAAAATTCTGGATGACCAGAACGTGATGCCCATCGACACCAGCGGCAAGTTTGACCCCAACTTTCACGAAGCGGTCAGCTACGAAGAACACAACGATCACGACACCGACCACATTATCGCCGAACTGCGCAAAGGTTACCAGATTGGCAGCCGCGTGATCCGGCCGGCGCTGGTCAGAGTCGCCCGCTAGGAGTTTGGGATTAGGAATTAGCGATTAGGCAACCCCTAATTCCCAATTCCTAACTCCTAACTCCCCAAATCTATCAAATTCAACCATCAGGAGAACACGCAATTATGGCAAAAATCATCGGAATTGACCTGGGCACCACCAACTCGGCCATGGCGGTGATGGAAGGCGGCGAGCCGGTCATCATCCCCAACGCCGAAGGCAACCGCACCACGCCCTCGATTGTGGCGGTTAACCCCAAAACCGGCGAGCGGATGGTTGGGCAGGTGGCCAAACGCCAGGCCGTCACCAATCCCAAAAACACCATTTTCTCGGTGAAACGTTTTATGGGCCGCAAATACAGTGACCCCCAGGTGCAGCGCGCCAAAAAACTGGTGCCATACGACGTACGCGAAGCGCCCAACGGCGACATCCGGGTGGTGATGGGCGACAAAGAATACTCGCCGCCCGAAATCAGCGCCATGATCCTGCAAAAACTCAAAAACGACGCCGAAGCCTATCTGGGCGAGCCGGTGACCCAGGCCGTAATTACCGTGCCGGCCTACTTTAACGACAGCCAGCGCCAGGCCACCAAAGACGCCGGCAAAATTGCCGGGCTGGATGTGCTGCGCATCATCAACGAACCGACCGCCTCGTCGCTGGCCTACGGGCTGGACCGCAAAGGCGATGAGCGCATTGCCGTGTACGACCTGGGCGGCGGCACCTTCGACGTGTCCATTCTGGATGTGGGCGACGGCGTGTTCGAAGTCGACGCGACCAACGGCGACACCTTTTTGGGCGGCGACGATTTTGACCAGGCGGTTATCAATTACATTGCCGATGAATTTAAAAAAGAAGAAGGCATTGACCTGCGCGGCGACACGCAAGCCCTGCAGCGTCTCAAAGAAGGCGCTGAAAAGGCCAAAATCGAGCTGTCGACCACCCAGCAAACCGAAGTTAACCTGCCCTTCATCACCGCCGACGCCTCCGGCCCCAAACACCTGAATATGACCATCAGCCGGGCCAAGCTGGAGCAGTTGACCGACAGCCTGATTGAGCGCTCGCTGGGGCCGTGCCGCGAAGCGCTGCGCGATGGCAAAGTCTCTACCGCCGACATCAACGAGGTGGTGCTGGTGGGCGGCCAAACCCGCATGCCCGCCGTGCAGGAAGCCGTCAAAAAACTGTTTGGCAAAGAGCCGCACAAAGGCGTCAACCCGGACGAAGTGGTGGCCATTGGCGCGGCCATTCAGGCCGGCGTGCTGGGCGGCGAGGTAAAAGACGTGCTGCTGCTCGACGTGACCCCGCTGACGCTGAGCATTGAAACGCTGGGCCACGTGGCCACGCCGCTCATCGAGCGCAACACCACCATCCCCACCAAAAAGAGTCAGGTCTTCTCCACCGCCACCGACAACCAGACCCAGGTGGAAATCCACGTGGTGCAGGGCGAACGCCCCATGGTGGCCGATAACAAGAGCCTGGGCAAATTCATTCTGGATGGCATTCCACCCGCGCCGCGCGGCCTGCCCCAAATCGAGGTTATTTTCGACATCGACGCCAACGGCATTTTGCACGTTACGGCCAAAGACAAGGCCACCGGCAAAGAGCAGAGCATGCAAATCATCCCGTCCAGCGGCCTGAGCGATTCTGAAATCGACAAAATGGTGCAGGACGCCGAGCGCCACCGCGAAGAAGACGCGCAGCGCAAACAGCAGATCGAAACCCGCAATCAGGCCGACTCGCTGGTGTTTGCCGCCGAAAAAACCATGCGCGAACAGGGCGAGCACATCAGCAGCGAATTGAAAGCTGAAGTCGAGGCCAAAATTGGCGATGTGAAAAAAGCGCTGGAAAAAGACGACGCCGACGCCATTAGCCACGCCACCAACGAGCTGAGCCAGACG
Source organism: uncultured Caldilineaceae bacterium (assembly GCA_964407935.1). Lineage (GTDB taxonomy): Bacteria > Chloroflexota > Anaerolineae > 4572-78 > J111 > J095. The sequence continues at coordinate 1,476 of CAYOXS010000191.1, read as the reverse complement.
CTGCAAAAGATTGGCACCGAAATGTACGGCGCGGCCGGCGCTCCCGGCGCAGACGGCGGGCCGCAGCCCGGCGCGGATGGCGCGCATGGCGAATCCGGCTCGGGCGACGAAGATGTGGTAGAGGGTGAATATACCGAAGCAAAATAGGCGCTACCGGCCAATTTACGATTTAGAAATTATACGGGTTTGTTATGAGCAAACGAGATTACTACGAAGTTCTGGGTGTTGCCAAAGGCGCCTCCAAAGACGAAATCAAAAAATCCTACCGGCAGATGGCCCGCAAATATCACCCCGACGTGAGCGAAGAGCCGGATGCCGAGGCCAAGTTCAAAGAAGTGAACGAAGCCTACGAAGTCCTCGCCGACGACCAGAAGCGCAGCATGTATGATCGCTTTGGCCATGCCGGGGTGGGCAATGCCGGCAGCGGCTTTGGCGGGGCGGGCGGCTTTGACTTCAGCGGCTTCCGCGACCCCTTTGAAATTTTCGAAGAGGTGTTCGGCGGCTTTGGCGGCTTTGGCCGGAGCAGCGGCCAGCAGGCGCGCCGGCCCCGGCGCGGCGCAGATTTGCGCTACGAGCTGACTCTGGAATTTGAGGAGGCCGTTTTTGGCGCTGAAAAAGAAATAGAAGTGCCGCGCCAGGAAACCTGCACTACCTGCAACGGCAGCAAAGCCGAACCCGGCACGCAGCCGATTCGCTGCCCGGAATGTAACGGCACCGGCGAAGTGCGGCGGCAAACCGGCTTCTTCATCAACATCAGCACCTGCCCCCGCTGCCGGGGCGCCGGCGAAATCATCACCAGCCCCTGCCGCGAATGCAGTGGCCGCGGCAGCGTGGTCAAAACGCGCCACCTGTCGGTGAAAATTCCCGGCGGGGTCGACAACGGCACCCAAATCCGTCTCTCCGGCGAGGGCGAAGCCGGCGTATACGGCGGCCCGCCCGGCAACCTGTACGTGGTGGTCAAAGTAAAGCCGCATGCCTACTATCGCCGCCAGGACGATACCATTCACCTGGAACTGGCCATCAACATCACCCAGGCCGCGCTCGGCGACGAGGTAGAAGTACCAACGCTCGACGGCAACGAGTTGATGACCATTCCCGCCGGCACGCAAACCGGCGACAGCATCCGCCTGCGGGGCAAAGGCGTGCCGCGCCTGCGCCGCGATGGCTCAACCAGCACCCGCGGCGACATGGTTGTGACCATCCAGGTGCGCACGCCCACCAATCTGTCCAAAGAGCAGCGCAAAATGCTGCTGGAACTGGGCCGCACCCTGGACCGCGAGGTAGTGCCGCAGCGGGAAAAAAGCTTTTTTGACCGGCTCCGCGACGCCTTTGGGGTGTAAGGATTTACGATTTACGATTTTGGATTTACAACGTGTACCCGTCAGGGTATTCACGAATTGCGAACGACGAACGACGAATGAACGAATCAGCGAATCAGCGAGTCAACGAATCTACGATTCTGTGAATTACGTTTTA
>CAYOXS010000190.1:0-11101 GCA_964407935.1 uncultured Caldilineaceae bacterium | reverse complement strand
AAAAAAGCTATCTGCGTTAAAATCAGATAGCTTTTTTATTATGGACGAGTTCACCGCTTTTTATTCAAACCGAATAAAAGCCTGGCCGGCAGTTGAGCAGTTTTTTGGCAGCCTGCCGCCCCACCTGCACCAGCGAGCCGCGCTGCTCAAAAACGATCTGGCCATCCTGCACAGCGATTCCGGCCAATTTGTCGATATTCTCAGTCGTCCTCACGATCACCCGCTGCTGGTTTTGCATTTTTGGCTGCTGACCGATTGGCAAGCCGCGGACGAGTCGCTGTTGCGCCACCTGCAGCCGGCGCTGGTGTTTCTGTTTGCCGGCACGTCGCTGGAGGAGTTGATGGCCGATGCCAGCAGCGGCTTTTCGGCCGCCGATGCGCCGCTGGCCGAGTTGCTTTTCCAGCAAGCGGCGGTTGAACTGGCTCAGATTTTTCCGCCGGGGTCGGAATTTTGGAGCTATTACCGCGCCTGTTGGGCCGAATACGCTGAAACCCGGCTGGCTGCTGCGCACCAGTCCGCCGCCGAGTCGCTGCTGGCCGGGCGCTGGGCGCTGGCCAAAATTCCGCTGGCCGCCGTGGCCGTCGCGGCCGGGCGGCAGGCCGATCTGCCCCAACTTGGTGCGCTGCTCGATACTTTTAACCGCGTTTACCAGACTCAATCCGAAATTCTGGCGCTGCGGCGGGATGCGGCTCAGCGCCGGCTGACTTATCCCATCGCTCAAATTATGGCCGCGGCCGGCATCGATCCGCAGCAGCCGGTGTCGCCGGAGCGAATTTTGGGCGCGGCGGTTTTAACCGGCGCTGTCACCCGGTTGTGTCAGGCCGATGAGCGTCGGCTGGCCGAGGCACGGTCGGTGGCGGAGGCGCTCGGGTTGCCGACGCTGGCTAGCTATCTGGCTGTCGCTGCCGAGTTTGTGCAGGAAACGGGCCGCCTGTTTTCGCTCAAACCGAAAAAACCGACCGCGCCGCGAGCGTTTGCACCGGTGAGCAACGCGCTGGCCGGCGCGCTCAGCGCCGCCGAAGGCTATTTGCTTTCGGATTTAACGTTTAGAGAAAGCTGGGATGTGCAGCGCGGCGGCGCGCAGGAATTGACCGCGCAGGCGTTTCCGTCCGGGCTGGTGGTGGAAGTGCTGGCTCAAACCGGCCACCCAATAGCCGAGCCGCTGGCCCGCATTTTTGCCCAACTGCACGCCAGCGGTTGTCGCTATTACAATTTGCCGGCACTCCCGCCCGATGCCGACGATTTGGGGCTGCTGCTGCGGCTGTTTGGCTCCTTGCCCGGTGCGGCGCAAGTGCCGGCGCGGCAGCAACTGGCGGAGCCGTTGGCCCAGATGCGGGCCAGCGTGCGGCCCAACGGCGAAATCCCGGTCTGGTTTGCCGCTGAACCGGCCAGCGATGCGGATTCGCCGGTGGTTTGGGGCGCAAGCTGCGCCGCCACGGAAATCAATTTGCTGTTGGGGTTGATTGATTTTGACTGGCCCGGATACGCCGGGCTGATTCAGGCTTCGGCGCGCAGTGTATTTCGACGGTTTGAAACTTACGGGTTGGGTGCGGCGCTGTATTACGTAACGCCCTACGTGCTGTGGTCGGCGGTAACGGTGCTGGCCCGGTTACGCGCCCGGCCGATTGCGGCTGACTTGCGCGAGCTGCTGGCCCAAATCGAGCCAATACTTTGGCAGTGGGTTGAGCAGGAAAGCCGCCGGCCACATAATTCACCCCAAACGGCTGCATTTTTAACGCTAACCCGGCCGCAACAATTGTGGCTGGAGACACTCGTCAAAAGCCAGCGTCACGACGGCAGTTGGCCGGCCGAGCCGCTGTTTCTGATTCCTCACGGCCGGCGGACAGCCTGGTATGCCAGCCGGCCGGTCACCTCGGCATTTTGTTATTTAGCCCTCAGAAAAATTGAACAGCGGGGATAGGGTTACGGCCACCAGCGGCCAACATCCTGAATGGCGCGGCTGATTTCGGCCATCGACTCGGTGCCGCCCAGCGACAAAATGATCGGCTCCAGTGTTTTTACGTCGGTGAGCAGATTTTTGCGCTGGCGCTGGTTAAGGTGGGGCAGCATCTCCTGCCAGATTTGGTGCAGTTGTTCGGGCGGGAGTTGGGCCAGGGTTGGGAGAATTTGGGCCAGAATGTCATCTAACTGATCCCGATTCTCCGCCGACCAGACGAGGGTTTGCGTTTCTTTGAGCAGTTGGTCAGCGTGGGGACTGGCCATAAACAGGGCCAGTTTGGCCTGCAAAAGCACCCGGGCCGGCGCATCGCCCAGTTGGCGAATGGCGGCCAGCAGATCGGCCTGTAAGGCTGGCGGTGTTGCGGGAATAAGCTGGGCCAACAGCTCAATCTGGCTGGGCCGGTGGCCAATGCTTTTGATAATGGTCAGGGCGTCGGGCAGCAGTTTGCCGGGGATGTGCGGCAAAATTTGGCCCAGCGCCTCGGCCCGTTTGCGTTCATCGGGCAAAGCGGCAATGGTTTCAAGCAGATTTCGCAGCAGGGGCAGGCGATCTTCCTCAGCCAGATGAGGCGTCAGTTCGGCCAATACTTCGGCCTGCCACTTGGCGTACCAGATATTTTTGTAGGCCGACAGCGCATCGTCGAGCGCCTGGGTGTTGAGCGGCGGCGGCAGGTGTGGGTACAGTTGGGCCAGCACAATGGCCCGTTTTACGTTGTCCCAGGTGGCGCGAGCGGTATGCAGCGCTTTTTCTGGCCGGCCGGTTTGCCCGTAACGCAGCGAAAGTTCCACCTGTATTTCTGATCGGCGCCACTGGTCCTGAATAGTCTGGGCCAGTTGGTCGATGGGCGCTAACAAATATTCGGGTGCGCAGGGGGTTATATGGGCCAGCACGTGCGCTTTTTGGGCCTCGTTCTGAAAAGCCGGAATCGCTTCGAGCAGCGGCTCAAAGTGCAGGGGCGACAGGCACGGCAGCAGCCCGACCAGCGCTCTGGCCCGTTGAATTTCGTTGGGCGTAGCAGCAGCTATTTTGAGGGCCTGCGATAGCTGTTTGGGCGAAAAATAGGGAGCCAAACCGATCAAACCATCCACTCGAGCCGTGTCGTTGCGCATGGCTTGCAGCGTTTCCAGGGCGCGGGCGTGGTCGCTGTGGGGCAGATAGGGCGCCAGCCGCGCCAGCACACCGGCTTGTTCAATTTCGCTGTTGAGCTGCCAGATGGTGCCATTAAGCTGCTGCATAGTTTCGGCGCGCAGGGAAGCCGGTAGTTGAGGCGCCAGATCGGCCAGCACGTGCAGTTGTTTGGGTTGATCCCAGCCCAGCCGCACCGCGGTGAGCATGCCGCGCAGCGCTTTTAGTTTGGCCGCTTCCGGCAGATGCGGGATAAGCCCCAGCAGCGCTTCGGCGCGGCGCTGCCCATCGTGGATAGATTGCACCGAGTGCAGCGCGTTGAGCAGCAGGGGTTCGGCCAGGTGCGGCGCCAGGCCCACCAGCGCTTCGGTGCGGTTGGCCCCGTCTTTGATGGTTTGGGTCAGATGCAGGGCTTCAACCAGTTGCGCTTCTGGCAAGTGGGGGGCAATGCTGGCCAGCGCTCTAACCTGCCACTGCTCGTACCAGATATTCTGCACGGCTTCCAATGCCGCCTCCGGGTATCCCAGTTCGGCCAATTGGGGGGCCAATTGGGTCAGGGCGGCGGCCTGCTCAACCTCATTGGTGATGGTTTGGGCAATTTCCAGCGCTTCGTGGAGCACGGTTCGGCGTAACTCCGGGGCTAATTGCGGAGCCAGACTGGCCAGGGTTTTGGCTCGCGGCCAGGGGCTTTTGATGTCCCGGACGGTAGCCAGCGCGGCGGCGTGTTGGTTACAGTCGGCCATTTTGATGGCAATATGGCAAAGGTTGGCCGTTTGGCCTTCGGTATCTTGTATGGCTTTGGCGATGGCCAGTGCTTCTGCGAGCAGCGGCGCGGGCAACTGCGGCACCAGCGCTGCCAGTAAATCGGCGCGTTTCCAATGCTGCGGCACAAGTTTTATGGATTTTAAGGCAGTTTGCAGCACATGGCTTTTCTGCTGCGGCATTAGATAGGGGGCCAGCAGCGCCGCCAGCGAGACCTGGTTAACCCGGTCTGTAGCATTTTCTACGGCAGTTTGAATTTCGTGGTACGCTTTTGCCTGCATCTCTGCCGGCAGGTGTGGCGCTAATTGCGCCAGAGCTTTGGCCCGGGTTTTGGCCGATTTGATAAGCCAGGCGCTGGCCACGGCGCGGGTAATTAATTTCTCCGGCAAATGGGGCGCGAGGCTGACCAATATTTGCCGGCGCAGCTCGTCAAACTGGATATTTTTGGTAATGGCGATGGCTTCAACCAGGGTTTGTTCGCGCAGCGGGTCGGGCAAAAATGGGGCAAGTTCGGCCAGCAGCTCGGCGCGAGCGCCCTCCCACTCGATGCTGTGCGCAACTTCCAATGACTGGATGAGCAAATCCGGGGGAAAACAGGGCGCCAATTTGGCCAAAAACTCAGCAATCTGTTCCTCGTCGCTCATATTTTTGGCGGCGGCCAAAGTTTCTTGCATTACCTCAAGCTGCGTCGGCGGCAGCAGATGGGGGATAAGTTCAGAAAAAACTTCGGCCCGCTGCTCCTCTTCGTCAATGGCGCGGGCCGCGGCCAAAACCTGCAAAAGATCAATTTTTGAGCTGTGAGGAATGAGCCTGGTTAGCGCTTCGGCCTGCCAATGCTCATTTTTGATTTCACAAACAACGCCCAACGCATGATCAATTTGGCCAAATTCGGCCAGTCGCTCAGCCAAAGCCATCAGGGTTTCGGTTTGCTGCCAGGAATCGGTGATTTGCAGGGCAACGTCGATGGCCTTGTTTACCACCGGCATTTTTGCGCCCGGTGACAGGGTGCGTGATAACTCGATCAGCGCCCTGGCCTGGTCCTCAACGTTACGGAGCTGGTGGGCGTAGGTCAATCCCTGGGCCGCGGTCCAGAGTTTTTTCTCAACCAGCGCCGTCAACAACGAGAACGGGATATTTCGGGCCAGGCTGTTCAGCGAGGCGGTAATGAGGGCGTATCTGATTTGCAGCCCGACGACCGTTTCCCGGGGCAGATTTTGGCGTTGGAGCAGCCGGGACGCCAAATTTACATCGGCCAGGTAGCCGGAGAGCTGCCCCAATTGTTCTCTAGCGTGAAACCAGCCGTTACGGCCAGCGGGTGTTTCTTCGCTGAGTAGCAGGTGAATTTGATCAAACTGCCCGGCCTGTTCCAGATGCCAGGCCAGATAGGTGTGAATATAACCGTCGTCTGGCAGGGTGTGCCACTGGCTGCCTTTGGTGCGTTTTTTGTAGCGCTCCAGTAATGTGGCGTGAACGGCGGGCAAGCTCAACCCCAGTCCGTTTGGTTCGGGCATCGTCAGCAGCCGGCGAGCGATATCGCGCAGCAGGTCGTGCAGGCGATAGCTGGGCCATTCCTGCCCATCAAGCCAAACCGGCGCTCCCGGCAGAAGCAGGGCGTCGTTCCACAAAATTTCCAGGGTATCCGCCGCTTTGGCTGCATCAATTTGCCAGATGGTAGTGACCATTGGGGCCGTAATTTGAACATCTTCCGGCAAAATGCCCAGCCAGATAAAAGCCTGCCGTGTTTCTTCGTCGTCATCCTGAAGAGCTTTCAAGCTCAAATTGAATGAGGCCTCTACCTGTGATTTTTCGCGGCGGCGGCGGCGGGGGGCTTCCAGTGCTTCCAGTTGGGCCACCTCTTTTTCCAGCGCCTGGCGCAACGCCGACCAGGGCGTGCCGCGAGCCACCCGCGCCGCAGCCAGTTCCAGGGCCAGCGGCAAAAAACCAACAGCTTCGGCCAGCCGCAGGGCATCGCTGCGTTCGGCGTCGTTCAACTCGCGATTCATTTTGGTGGCTAACAAGTTGAGCGTTTGGGCCGGACTCATCACCTCTAGCTGAAATATGGCGGCTCCCGGCTCTTCGGCAACATCAAACCGGCGCGTGGTGACCAAAATATGGCCGTGGCAGCAGCACACGGCCAGCGGCTCAATGTGTTCGGCGTTCCAGACATCGTCCAGAATTAACAACACCGACTTGTGTTGCAGCAGGTTTTTGAGATGATTTGAGGCGGTATCGATGGAGGAGGGGTTAAAATCGTAATTGCCAAGCGCGTGAATCCAGTTGACGAGTAAGTTTAACAGGTCAGGTTCCTGACCAACCGTCGCCCAAAAAACCCCGTCGCTAAAGCGACGCTGAAGTTCCGGGTCATAAGCCAGCGCAGCGGCAACGGTACTTTTGCCAATGCCCCCCAGCCCCAGTAAGGCGCTGTATGGCACCATACCGGGTGTAACCGGGTTTTTGTCTAGCAAACGCTGCTTGACCGAATCGGTGATTTCCGGACGCGGCACAAAATGGAGCGGCAACGGCGGGGCCTGGTTAATTGAAATATCGGCATGGGGTTCAAACGGGGGCAGGGCCGGTTTGACGTGGGGGTACGTTTGCAGGATTGCTTCAATGGGGGTGGCAAAGGCGACGTCTCTGAGTTTGTGGCTGCCGTTGGCCGGGTAGTACGTGGCGGTAACCATGCCCACCACCCGGCTGGTGTGGGTATCAAACACTGGCGCGCCGCTCATACCTTCGACGATTTCCTGCGCCCGAATTTGCAGCATTGAAAGCCCGTTGCTGTTGGTTATGGCGCCCAAAATGGTGCCCTGCGCCCAAACCCCCTGAATATCACCAACCTGCGGGTAGCCAAAGGCATAAAAAGAATGGTTGCCGGCTTGCTGGCTGGAGCCAAGCGTCAGGGGGGCAACTTGCGGGGGGAGTTCGCTTTGAAGCTGTAAAATGGCGATGTCATCCAGTTCTGGCGAACACCAAAAGTCTGACGTTACAACAGATGAACAAGTTTGGCCATTACTGGCAAAAGCAATTGTAAGGCTGTCACCGGGGGTTGAGCCGGCGGCGGTGACAACATGCGCGCACGTTACGGCAGTGTGGCTATCAATGATAAATCCAGTTCCTTGAATTGTGCCGGAGGCATCAAGAATTTGGATAACGGAGTGCTTTAGGTTTTGAGCCTGCATAATGTAGTGCCGGCTAGTACTTTAGTCCCAGCTATTAAGAATGTTAAGATTATAACATGACTTTATGTAATTTACAACAGTTTTGACATAAAACGGGTAATCTTTTACGTAGAATTTACGTGACAAAAGTCGTTTACAGGATTTCTGATAATTGATACGCTTGAGTCAACTAATCCTGTAGTCAATTCGCAATTTGGGGCTGGGTTATGGTTGGAGTAACTTTTTTGCCAATAATCAATGCAGCTAAATGCACGGGGTGCGGCTTGTGCGTTGCCGCCTGTCCCAACCAGGTTTTATTGATGCAGACATCGCTGCCGGTGCTGGTCAGGCCCGTCGCCTGTGATTACTCGGGCATTTGCCAGGAGGTTTGCCCCACCGGAGCCGTTTCGTTATCCTTTGAAATTGTCTTTAACCGGGGGACGGCCACAGGTCGTCGGCATTAATGTGGCCAGAATCGAAAAAGCCGGGGTGCCCAGACCCGGCTTTTTCAAAAGGAGGAGAAGAGTTAATGAAAATTTACAGCTTTAATATACCGCGCTTCTTCTCTGTGAACTTGATGACAATGTGCCTGTTACCCTACGTTTACTCAACGCTGGGCTTTAGCCAACCAAACTGACCAGCCGCCACACTTGCGCCACCGTAAACGTAACCGCAATGCCAAGTGCCAGCGGCAGCAGCGCCGCCACAGCACTCCATTTGACGCTGCCCGTTTCTTTGTAAATGGTGTAGATGGTTGTGCTGCACGGATTGTGTAGCAGGCTGAATAGCATCAAATTAACGGCAGTCAGCAGCGTCCAGCCGCCGGCATGGAACAACGCCAGCGTTTCACTGTCGCCGGTTTCAAACATCACCCCGGCCCCGGCCCCAAACTGGGTAGCGCCAGTGACCAACACCGTGAGCATCAGTACGGTGGGGATAACAATCTCGTTGGCCGGAATAGCCACGATGTACGCCAGCAGAATAACCCCATTGAGACCAAACAGCAGCCCCACCGGGTTGAGAACACTCATCACATATTCGGCGATGCTTGCGCCACCCATGTTAATGTTGGCAATCAGCCAGATTGCCGCGCCGGCCGGCAACGCAAACACAATGGCTCGCCACAGCACGTAAATAGTCCGGTCGATGAGCGAGGTGTACACCGTTTGCCAGAATCGAGGCGGGCGGTAGGGCGGCAGTTCCAGGCTAAAGGTTGAAGCCTCGCCTTTGAGCCACGTGCGAGACAACCCCCACGAGACCACAAAACTCAGCAGCACCCCCAACACAGCAATACCCACCACCGCCAGCGCCGAGATCAACCCGCCCAAATAGGCCGGCACCAGCGTACCCATAAACAGCGAAGCGATCAAAATTTGGGTGGGCCAGCGCCCGTTGCACAGGGCAAAGTTGTTGGTGATAATGGCAATCAGCCGCTCGCGCGGGCTGTCAATCACCCTCGTGGCCACCACCCCGGCCGCGTTGCAGCCAAAACCCATCATCATACTCAGCGATTGTTTGCCGTGCGCGCCGGCTTTTTTGAAAATGTTGTCCAGATTAAAGGCCACACGCGGCAGGTAACCAAAATCTTCCAGCAGGGTAAATAACGGAAAGAAGATGGCCATCGGCGGGAGCATTACGGCTACCACCCAGGCCGTGGCCAGGTACATGCCATCAATCAGCAGGCCATCGAGCCACCACGGCAGCCCGATGAAGGCGCTGGCTCCTTTGAGCATGGGATGGGCGGTATCCAGCAGCAGGTAGGCCAGCCAGCTTGATGGGTAGTTGGCCCCGGTAATGGTGATCCAAAAAACTGCGGTGAACAGCAAAATCATCAGCGGAAAGCCCCACAGGCGGCTGGTTACCAGCCGGTCGATGGTGCGGTCCAGATTGAAGCGCGGCGGCGTGTCCGGGTAAACCACGGCCCGGTCGGCGATGCGGGCGGCATCGGTATAAATAGCCTCCACAATATTTTCGTGGACGCTGCTGCCCACCTCCCAGCGCAGTTTGCCGGCGGTGCTCAAAATATTGCGTGCGGCGTCGTTGGTTATTTGACCCTGATTAAGCATGCTGCGCCTCCTGCAATTGCCAAACCAGATTGCCGTTAGTTTCGCCGCCGGGGTCGTCGCGAGTCAGATCGCCCAGTTCGCCGCGTTCAATCGCCTCGATGATGCGCTGGTCGCCATCGAGCAGGCGCAGCGCCACCCAGCGCACGTTGGGCAGCCCCGGAAATGCGGTTTCAATTTGTCGCACCAGCTCCTGAATGGCGTGTTTGAGCGCCGGCGGTTCATTTTTAAGCCGATGCGGTTGGCAGACAAACTGGCCGGTAGCCACTTCGCTCACCGCCCGCAGCAACTCATCGATGCCCTGTTTGGAGCGGGCGCTGGTCGGCACCACCGGCACGCCCAAATCTCGGGCCAGCGAGCGGTCATCCACCGTTAGCCCGTGGCGGCGAGCTTCGTCTATTAAATTCAGGGCGACCACGGCCCGGTCGGTGATTTCCAGCACTTGCAGCACCAGGTTCAGGTTGCGTTCCAGGCGGGTGGCGTCGGCCACCACAATGGTCACATCGGGCTGGCCAAACAAAATAAAGTTGCGGGCCACCTCTTCGTCAAGGCTGGTGGACAGCAGCGAGTAGGTGCCGGGTAAATCAACTATTTTGTAGCGATGGTCGCCATAATCAAAGCCACCTTCGGCGCGGGCCACGGTTTTGCCGGGCCAGTTGCCGGTGTGCTGGCGCAGGCCGGTAAGCGCGTTAAAAATGGTGCTTTTGCCCACATTGGGGTTGCCGGCCAGGGCGACCACATAATCCCAGTTGTCCATATCGATGCCCAACTTGGTCAGTTGGCCAATATTATGGGCCGGGCAGGTTTGGCAGTTGGCCGCAGCGGGAAGGTTAATCGATCTAGTCATTGGCGGGACTCCTCAAAATTGCGGTTGATGAAAATGTTGTCGGCTTGCTCTTTGCGCAGCCCAATCAGCGACTGGCGGATAATGTAGGCGGTGGGATCGCCGCTGGGGCTAACCATTTCGGCTTTGATGACGGTGCCGGGCAAAATGCCCAAATCCATAAAGCGGCGGCGTTCTGCGCCCCGGCAGGCCGGCGACAGGCTGACGACGCGCGCGGTTTCGCCAATTTTCAGCGTGCTCAGTCGCTCGTACGGGGTAGAAATTGTCGCGGCCTCTAACGGCACAACCGTAACGTTGCGGGCCAGAATGGGGGCCAGCACGCCCTCTTCGCCGCCGGCCACAAAGCGGATGCGCTCGACGGTTTTTTCTTTGAGCAAAATTTCCAGGCCGGGGTACAACCCCTCGGCTACCAGTTGGGCGTAAACCACCGGCGGTTCATCTTCCAGATGGACAATGCGGGCAATTTGGCCCGGTTCCAAGGCGCTGAGCGGTTTGCCGCCGTGCGGCACAAATTCGCCGCTGGCCGAGGGGATGGGGTCGCCGTGGGGATCATGGGTGGGGTGGCCCAGCCGGGCGGCCAGCGCCTCAACCTCGGCCGGCGACAGAGTGTGTTCGGCCCGTTCGGCGCGGTCGTGCCATTCAGATTCGTGAAAGCCGGTTTCATCGGCCAGATAACGTTCCCACAACCGGTGCGCCCGGATCACCTGCACGGCGTAGTTGGCCCCGTCTGCCGTCAGATGAAAATCACCGTTATCTAATTTGAGCAGGTTGTGAGCCGTCATGTTACTGATAAGCAAGCTGGCCTCGTTGGCCGAAACCTGCAACACCCCGGCAATGCTTTCCAGTGTTGGCCGGCGGCCATTTTGTTCGCATTTGTACACGTGTTTGAGAACATCTTCGCTCAAAATACGTTCTGCGGTTGATGTTGTATTCATAGGTGACACCTGTTTTAGTTTTGGTTAAAATAATTTTTAGCCTAGACTAAAAATTTATCTGCTATTATAACGCTTTGATCTACTATTGTCAATAGGGGGGTGCCCAGAATTTTAGAAAAAGCGCCGCAGGCCGGGGGGGCGGGGGGTGTCCCCCCATTTCCCCCCTGTCTGTCCAACATGTTGGGCAGACCCGTCAGTAGATTTTTGTGGGGAAATAAAAAAGGCCGCTCGGGGCGGCCTTTGGGGTTGTTGAT
>CAYOXS010000189.1:0-11103 GCA_964407935.1 uncultured Caldilineaceae bacterium | reverse complement strand
GCCAGCGCGCCTGGCGCATGTTTCATTATCTAACGTTTGGCGCGTACCTGCTGGCCCTGTTCCACGGCATCAAAGCCGGCAGCGACAGCGACCTGCTGGTATCGATGCTGTTGTACTGGGTTACCGGTTTTAGTGTGCTGTTCCTGACAGAACTATCGATTTACCGGCACTTGCAGAAACACTTTAAATGGAAATAGCCTGCTAACTCATCCCGCAAAAGGAGCGCCTGACCGGCGCTTTTTTTGTGGCGGCGCGGTTAATCAATTTTTTCCGCCTGAACGATTCGATTCTTCCGCCTGAAAAAATGGATTCTTTCGCCTAAACGATTCGATTCTTTCGCCTGAACGATTCGATTCTTTCGCCTGAACGATTCGATTCTTTCGCCTGAAAAAAATTAGTGCCAAATATATATGCCATTGGCCGCAGTTTGAGCTACAATAACGCCCACTCATCGACAAAGGAACAGACCGGCGGCGCGGGCTGGGGCCACCGCCGCCAGCAAAAGGACTCGCTGAATGTTTGCAACCGTTGTTTCCCGGGCGATTGAACAGGCCGGCAATTTATTGGACTATACCCAGCTTGCAGCCATTGCCATTGTGCTGCTGGGCGCGTGGCTGCTGCAACCGGTGTTAAACCGGCTGCTCAATCAAAGCCGGCACAGAATGCAGCCGGCAAAAGTATGGGTAGAACACCTCTTTGTCATCGTAATGGCCATCAAACCGCCGCTGAGCGCCGCGCTGCTTAACAAATTGGCCATCGAGCTTTTTAACAGCCGCCAGTACAACACCGGCGTTTTGCAAATTGCCGGCCAGTTATTTGGTTTGTGGCTGCTGTACAGATTTCTGGCGGCAGCGCTGGCCATCAACCTGTCGCCGCCGCACGCCAGATTTTGGGCCGGCAAGGTTGTGCTGCCGGCCATTTTGCTGGGCGGGCTGTTGAGCGTCACCAATTTGCTGGGAGATGTTTTGAATTGGGGCTTCACTATTCCCTCCGTCGATTGGCACGTTAGCCTGGGAGCCATTCTTTTTGCCACGCTAACCGTTATCATTTTTCTTTTGCTGGCGAAATGGGTTAATCGCTCGCTGGCCCACTCATTTTTGCCCCGGGCCGGCCTTGAACCGGGGTTGAGCAGTACAGTTTCAAAAATCATTGCTTACGCCATTGTGGCGATGGGCATTCTTATCAGCCTCAACGCCATTGGGATTAATCTGACCGGCCTCACCGTGATTGCCGGCGGGCTGTCGGTGGGGTTGGCGTTTGGCATGCAGGAAATCTTTAACAACTTCATCAGCGGCTTCATTATTTTGTTTGAACGCTCGGTGGAGCCGGGCGACGTGATTGAGGTGGGAGCCAGCACCGGCGTCGTCCAGCGAGTCGGGATTCGCAGCACCACCATTACCACCCGCGATAACGTTGAGTTGATTGTGCCCAACTCAAACCTGCTCACAGAGGTGGTTACCAACATGACTCGCAGTGAAAAGCTGGTGCGCACCCGGGTAGCGGTGGGGGTAAGTTACAGCGCCAACCCGCGCGAAGTGCGCGCCGCGCTGCTGGCCGCCGCCCAAAAAGAGGCGCTGGTTTTGCCCCAGCCGCCGCCCAATGTGCTGTTTAAAGACTTTGGCGATAGCAGCCTGAATTTTGAACTGCTGGTTTGGACGGATGAAGCCGTGCAGTTGCCGGTTCTCACCAGCGATTTGCGCTACCATATCTGGGACGAACTGGGCGCTCGCAACATTGAAATTCCTTTCCCGCAGCGGGATATTCACATCAAATCCGGCATACCGTGGTCGGCTTTGGCCACAGACGGCAAACAAAATGACCAACATTCTTGAAACCAACGGTTTGAACAAACAGTACAAAATGGGCGAGGTTGAGATCAACGCCCTGCGCGGTGTGGATTTTAGCGTGCGGCAGGGCGAATTTGTGGCGGTGATGGGGCCTTCCGGCTCCGGCAAATCGACGCTGCTGCACCTGATGGGCGGGCTGGATACCCCCAGCGATGGCGACATCTCGCTGGCCGGCATGCGGCTCACCCGCCTGTCTGATGACGAAATCACCGTGATTCGCCGGCGGCAGGTAGGCTTTATTTTTCAATTTTTCAACCTGCTGCCCACCCTCACCGCCGCCGAAAACCTGGCCCTGCCGTTGCTCATCGATGGCAAGCGGCAGGCCGATTACCAGGATAGGATTGAGGAGATGCTGCGGCTGGTTGGTCTGAGCGACCGCAAAGACCACAAACCCGATCAGCTATCGGGCGGGCAGCAGCAGCGCGTGGCCATTGCCCGGGCGCTGGTTACCCAGCCGGCCATCGTTTTGGCCGATGAACCCACCGGCAACCTCGACAGCAAATCCGGTTCTGAAATTTTGCAACTGCTGCGCCGCACCTGCGACCAGCAGGGCCAGACCATTGTGATGGTTACCCACGATCCGCGCGCCGCCGCCTACGCCGACCGCGTTGTATTTTTGCGCGATGGCCAGGTTGTCCGCGAGCTAAAACCTGCCCCCAACACTCAGGCCATTATGGATGTAATGGCCGAACTTGAACTTTAGCCCCATTTCTTTACGCAAAATTGGTGGACAAATCCTCTTTTACCGCATAAACTGATTGAAAGAAGTTGCACGGGTGATAGATGCTGTTCTTGGGCGTTCTGCACCCTACCCTCCCGGCACAACCTGTTTTGGTCGGTTTAACTTAAGGATTGAGCAATGTCTGCCCGGCGTATTTATTTGATAGCCCTGTTAATCAGCTTTTTTGTAAGCGGGATCAGCCCGGTTCAGGCCGGGCACAAACATCGCGTGCTGCTGATCAGCTCGTATCACCCGGCGTTTCCCACGTTTTTTGAGCAGATTAACGGCGTCAAATCTGTCCTCAACCCCTTAGAATTTGAACTTGATATTGAGTTCATGGACAGCAAGCGTTTTTATCATCAAACCAACTTTAACAACTTTTACACGTCGCTCAAATACAAACTATCGCAACTACCGCCCTACGCTGCCGTTATTGTTTCTGATGATAACGCGCTCACGTTTGCCCTTGAGCATCAGGCCGAGTTGTTTCCCCAAATCCCCATTGTTTTTTTGGGCGTCAACAACGTTGCGTTGGCTCTGGAGCAGAATAACAACCCGTATGGAACCGGCATCATCGAGCGGGTTTCGATGCAGGATACCATCCAGTTGATGCTGGATTTGCCGCCCCACCCCACCAAAATCTACGCCATTGTCGATGACACTCCCAGCGGTCAGGGTGATCTGCAAACATTTTCAAAAGTTGCCCAGACCTATGGCGATGTTTCATTCAATGTTATCTCGCTCACAGATTATACATTTACCGAATTTGCCCAACAGCTCCAGAAAATTGATGGCGACAGCGCTGTGCTGTTGCTGTCTGCTTATCGGGACCGGCTTGGCACGGATGAGGATTTTGACCATAGCCTGGAGTTGATCACAGAAAATCTCAATGTGCCGCTTTATCATTTGTGGTATCACGGTATGGGCGATGGCATACTGGGCGGCAAAATTATTTCTCACCACGAACAGGGCCGGCAGGCCGCCCAAATTGTGCGCGACGTGCTGACCGACCACCGTATCGACGTGCTGCCGGTGCTGGCCGACAGCCCCAATGTGTACGCGTTTGACTACCGGCAAATGGCCCGATTTGGCATTACCGAGGCCGATATTCCGCCGGACAGCCTTATTTTTAACCGGCCGGAGTCGGTGTACCAGACCTTCAAAATGCTGATCTGGTCGGTTAGCGCGGTAATGCTGGTGCTGCTGGGGCTGGTAGCGCTGTTGAGTGTCAACATTTTGAAGCGCCAGCAAAGCGAGCAAAAACTCCGAGCCAGCGAGCAAAAATACCGCACTTACATCGACAGCGCGCCTTACGGTGTTTTTGTCACCGATACCGCCGGGCAAACTCTGGAAGTCAACCCAACCGCCGGGCAGCTTACGGGCTACGCCCACACTGATCTGCTCCAACTTAACCTGGCCAATCTGGTTGAGCCGGCGCAGGTTAACGGCCACCGCCTGTTTCCCGATGTGGTTGAGCACGGCAACGCCCACGCCGAATTGAAACTGAGCCGGCCCGATGGCAGCCCGTATTTTATGGCAATCAATGCCGTCAAACTGGCGGGTGACCGGGTTTTGGCTTATGGTAAAGATATTACCGACCGTAAACTGGCCGAACAGGAAATAAAAAACCGCAACCGGGAGTTAAATCTGCTCAACCGGGTGATTGCGGCCTCGGCCGCCGCCGAGGATACCAGGGCGCTGCTTGAAACTGTGTGCCGGGAATTGGCGCTGGCCTTTGACGTACCGCAAACCGTGGCCGCGTTAATCAACAAAGACCAGTTCACCGCCGATGTTGTGGCCGAATACAAAGCCGATGGCCGCCCCAGCCTGCTGAATTATTCAATCCCGGTCAGAGATAATCCTGTCTATCAATATTTATTTGAATCCAAAACACCGTTGGCCATCGACGAGGCCCAATCTGACCCGCGCTTGTGGCCCGTCATCAACCCGGCGCCGGAACAAGACATCGCCTCGCTGCTGCTTATTCCGCTGCTGGTTGGGGACAAGTCGGTGGGCAGCCTGGGTGTTGGTTCGCTAACGCCCTGCCGTTTTTCTGAGCACGACATTGACCTGGCCAAAAGCGTGGCCAGCCAGGTATCTGGCGCTCTGGCCCGGGTTAAACTTGCGGAAGAGCGGCAAGCCCTGGAAGAGCAGTATTATCACGCTCAAAAAATGGAGTCGTTGGGGCGCTTAACCGGTGGTATAGCTCACGATTTCAACAACCTGCTCACCGCCATCAACGGTTTTGCCGAAATGATCCAGATGCAACTACCATCCGGCCATATTTTGCAGCCGATGGTCCATAACATTTCAACATCCGGCAACCGCGCCGCAGAACTGGTTCGCCAACTGCTGGCATTCAGCCGCAAACAAATTATTGAGCCAAAAACGCTCGATCTGAATGTTGTCATCACTGATCTGGAAAGAATTTTGCAGCGGCTGGTAGGCGAGGATATTGTGGTGCAAACCATCTTGCCGCCAGATATCTGGCCGGTTAAAGTTGACCCCACTCAAATTGAGCAGGTAATTATGAACCTGGTCATCAACGCCCGGGATGCAATGCCCGATGGCGGTGTGCTGGTAATAGAAACCGCCAATGTAATGCTGGCCGAGGGGTACGTCCCGGCGCGTTTGGAACTGGAGGCGGGCCAGTACGCCACCCTTTCCATCCACGATAATGGTTGTGGCATAAGCCCGGAAATTCAGGGCCATATTTTTGAGCCGTTTTTTACTACCAAGGAAGTGGGCAAAGGGACGGGGTTGGGCCTGTCTACTGTGTATGGCATTATCAAACAAAGCGGCGGCGATATTCAACTGGAAAGCAGCGAGGGGCTGGGCACAACATTTACCGTGTATCTGCCCAAAACCACACTGGCCCAGGCTAACCACCAGCCCGGCCGCAGCGAACTGCCCACCGGCCGGGAAACAATTCTGGTGGTGGAAGATGATCCGCTTGTCAGATCACTGATTTCCGAACTGCTCAAGGCTCAGGGTTATGCGGTCCACGCCTCGCGCAACGGCGATGACGCGCTGCGATTTGCAGCCGCCTGTTCCGGAGACATTGATTTGCTGCTCACCGATGTGATTATGCCCGGCATGGACGGCAAAACTCTATCGGAACAGTTTCTGGCAGCCAATGGCCGCGCCAAAGTATTGTTTACGTCCGGGTACACTGATGACTATATTATAAAACATGGGGTTTTAGAGGCCGGCGTCGCGTTTATCCAAAAACCGATTTCGCCGGCAGCGCTCGCGTGCAAAGTGAGAGAGGTGCTTGACGCACCATCAGAAAAACTACCCCTGCCACGTTTGGTAAGCGTAGAGTAGCCGTTTATTTCCGTCAAGTAAAATTACGGCTGATCGTTTATAGTAGTAAACAGTAAAGTAAGAAACTTTCTCTTCTCCTCCTTTTGGGAAAGCCGGGTCTGGGCAACCCGGCTTTTTCGATTCTTGGCTACTTTTGCCTCGGATAATCCTCAATTAAAAAACGATGAATGGCCGTTAAAGCCGATTTCAGAATAGCTTCCCCCAGCGGCACAATTTTAATATCGATGAACATTTGCTCATCCGGCAGCGTTTCATCGAGCCTGTTCATTTCCTCCCGAAAAATCTTGAGCAGCTCCTGCTCGTGTTCAACCAGAAACTGAGCCAGATCCTGTCGGGCCAAATTGAAAGCGGTTTCTCGAATAACGCGTCTCATCGGTCTACCTCATTGGAGTATTCAGCCGGCCCACCGGCAGCGCCGCAGTTACCGCCGCCACTCCGGCGAGTTGATGGCTTCCAGCGATTGATGCCGGAAATAGGTGTTGTACAGTTCGGCGTAGTGGCCGCCCTGCTCCAGTAACGCCCGGTGCGTGCCTTCTTCAACAATCCGGCCCTGGTCCATCACTAAAATCCGGTCGGCGTGGCGCACGGTAGAGAGGCGGTGGGCAATCACAATCGCCGTCCGGTCGCGCATCACGGTTTCCAGTCCTTCCTGAATTTGGGCCTCGGTAAAGGGATCAACGCTGGCGGTGGCTTCGTCCAGAATAATAATGGCCGGGTTTTTGAGCAGCACCCGCGCCAGCGCCACCAACTGCCGCTGCCCCAGCGACAGGTTAGCGCCGCGTTCGCCGACATCGGTGTTCAACCCAAGGGGCAGGTCGGCCAGCCAGTCACCGTGGCTCACGCTTGTCGCCGCCCGCAGCACCTCGTCGTCGGTGGCCTCCGGCCGGCTGTAGCGAATGTTGTCGGCCACGGTGGCAGAAAACAGGAACGGCGTTTGCGACACCAGCCCGATGTGCCGCCGGTAGTCGGCCAAATCCAGTGAGCGAATATCGCGACCATCAATGAACAAGTGCCCGCCCTGAAATTCGTAAAAACGGGTGATCAATTTGATGATGCTGCTTTTACCCGCGCCGGTGTGGCCCACCAGCGCCACAGTTTCACGCGGGGCAATGGCCAGCGAAAAATCGGGCAGCACAACTTCGGTGTCGGTGTAACTGAAGCGTAAATGGCGAAACTCGATGTTACCGCGGATGGTTTTGATCGGTTCGCTGCCGGTTTGCACCACCTTCGGCTCGGCGTCGATGAGGGCAAACACTCGCTCGCTGGCCGACAGCCCATCCTGAAACTGGCTCCAAAACGAGGCGATGCTGATGAGCGGAAACCAGAAAAAACCAACGGATTGCATAAACAGATACCACTCGCCGGGGGTGAGCGCCTGCTGCCGCACAGCCAGCCCGCCGGCGTAGATCAGCGCGGCCACACCCAACCCGGACGACGCGCCCAGCACCGGAAAGATGGAATTGAGCGTCAGCCCTCGTTTTAAATTGACCCGGTAACCTTGCTCGTTGTTGGCCGAAAAGGTGCGGTAAATGGCTTTTTCCTGCCGGAAACTTTTGGCCACCATAATGCCGCTGATCGACTCTTGAATTTGGGCGTTAATGGTGGCGGTAATTTTGCGGGCATCGAGGGTGACCCGGCGGGCGATTTTTCTGAATTGCAGGGCGATGAATACGGCCACGGGCGCAAACGCAAACAAAATCAGGGTGAGCCGCAGGTTGATGCTGAACAGCCAGATGGACAGGACCAGCACCAGTGTAATCTGGCTGATCAGGTTGACCACCAGCATCACCACATCAGAAAAATCCTGCGTGTCCGACGTGACCCGGCTGACCACCCGCCCCGATGAATAGTCGTCGAAAAAGGACATATCGTGGCGGATGGTGGCGTTGAACACGTCTTCGCGCAGGTTGAGCACCACGTTGCCCACCACTTTTGAAGCAAAGTACTGGTGGATAAAGTTGAAGCCCCAGGCCAGCACGCCCAGCAGCAGCACGCCGCCCGCTCCCAGCAAAATGATGGCCAGGGTGGGGTTGGCCGATACCCAATCCAGCGCGGTTGAAATTAATACCGGCCCCAGCGCCCCGGCCACCGAGTTGAGGGTGATGGCCGAAGCCACCACCAGCATTTGCCGGGTGTAGGGTCGAAAATACCCCACAATCCGGCGCAGCAAATCGGCGTCACTGTAGGTGCGGTCGTAGGCTTCGGTTTCCAGTCCGTCTAAAATAAATCCCATTTCACTCGTACACAGAAAAGATTTTTTGATACTCCGGGCTACGGGCCAGCAAATCGTCGTGAGTGCCCTGGTCCACCAGCTCGCCGCGGCGCAGCACCAAAATGTGGTCGGCCCAGCGAATCTGGCTGAGCCGGTGGGTGATCAAAAAAGTCGTGCGCTGCTCGCTGATGCGGCGCATGGCCCGCTGAATTCTGTCCTCGGTGGCGCTGTCGATGGCGCTGGTGCTGTCGTCCAAAATCAGGATGCGCGGGTTGGTTAAAAAAGCGCGGGCGATGGCAATCCGCTGGCGCTGCCCGCCGGAGAGCGTAACGCCGCGCTCGCCAACTTCGGTGCGGTAGCCATCGGCAAAGCTCATGATAAAATCGTGGGCTTGCGCCTGTTTGGCCGCCTCTTCAATTTCCGCCGGCGAGGCATCGGCGCAGCCAAAAGCGATATTTTCGGCGATGGTGCCGGAAAACAAAAACACATCCTGCTCGATGGTGGAAATCTGCGAACGCAGCGACTCGAGGCTCCAGTCGCGCACGTTAACACCATCGATCAACACAGTGCCGCTGTCGGCGTCAAAAATGCGGTTGATGAGCCGGGTCAGGCTGGTTTTGCCGGAGCCGGTTTGACCCACCAACGCCACAGTTTGACCCGGCTCAACGGCAAAGCTGACGTTTTTGAGCACGGCCGAACCGTTGTACCCAAATGCTACATTTTCAAACGTAACCTGCCCGGCCAGCGGTTGGCCAACGCCGGCTTCGTTTTGGTCCAGATCGGTTTCTATATTGAGGATCGCCAGAATGCGTTCGGCGCTGGCCAGCCCCAACTGCACCAGGTTAAACGAAAAAATGGAAATGAAGCTGACAAATCGGTACAGCCCCACCAGCCCCATAAAAGAGACCACCTGCCCCATCGAAATCTGCCCGGCGCGCCACAAAATCAGCGCGTGCAAAAAACCACCCGCCCATGCCAGGCTAAACATTAACATGGGCAGGTATTTGGCCTGAATTTTGCCAACCTGGATAAAGTAGTCGCGGTAGGTGCGGGCGTTTTGGGTAAACTTATCCCACTCGTACCGCTCCTGAACGTTGGCTTTAACCGTTTCAATCCCGGCGATGGCCTCGGCCAGCCCGGCGTTCATCACCCCAAACTGGGTGCGCATGGCCACCGATACCGGTTTGAGCCGCCGGTTGTAGCCGTTGACGGTAATGGCGAATAAAATCAAAAATACAACCGGCATCAGCAGCAGCTCCAGCCGAATCTGGGCGATCACCAGCAGCGGCGTAACCGCGGCAATCACTGAGTCTAAAATGAGGGTGAGGCCGGGGCTGAACATCATATTCACCGCCCGGACATCGTTGGTGGCGCGGGCCATAATATCGCCAATGCGCTGCCGGCCGTGGAATGTTTGGCTTTTGCCCAGCAGGCTCACGTACAGTTCGTCGCGGATATTGCGCTCAACCCGCTGCGCCAGAAATTCGCCCAGATAGTTGCGGCCCAACCCGGATAACCCTTGCAGCACGGCCATTGTTACGGCTCCCAGAGCAATCCAGGCCAGGGTGGTAGTTTGCCAATCGGTCGCGGTGATCAGGTCAAACC
The DNA here is from genome assembly GCA_964407935.1 of uncultured Caldilineaceae bacterium. Taxonomy (GTDB): domain Bacteria; phylum Chloroflexota; class Anaerolineae; order 4572-78; family J111; genus J095. Next base: position 1,391 of record CAYOXS010000189.1, on the reverse strand, counting down.
CGCGGCCCACATAAACCTGAATGTAACTGTAGGCCAGGTTGTTGACAATGGTGGCCACAATCGCCAGGATCGGCAGGCTGGGGTAGCGCCACACATGAGCTAAAATCCAGCGCACCGGCGTGGTGCGGGTGTAAATGTATTCGTTGGCAACGGTAAATTCGCGCTTGGCCATAAGGCGAAAAGTATACCACACTCTCGCCAAAAAAGCACAAATGTTTTAATGCTTTGCAGCGCGCCTCTCCATAACTTCTCCATATTTGTTTGTTACACTAAAGCCATAAGATCAAATTCAACTGCGAACCACGCAGTACTCAATCAAAAGGAGCTACGACAAATGAACAGCAAAAAATGGATTTTTCTCTCAGGGATAGCGATTGTGGCGGTATTGGCCGCGGTATTGTTAGCGCCGCTGGCGTTTGCCCAAAGCCCCGTCGATGGGCCGGTTGGCCCGCAGATTGACGCCCCGCTGAACGGCGGCGCGTTTGGCCAAATGGCCGGCAGCCAGATGTTTGGCCGCGGCGGCCGGATGGGGATGGGCGGTTTTGCCAGTGGGCCGATGGGCCAGCGCGGGCAGGGCGCCGGCCCCGGCTTTGTTGATGAAAATGGCGATGGCGTCTGCGACAATTTTGTTGATGAAAACGGTGACGGTGTTTGTGATCTGGCCGGAACTGGGCAGGGCGGCCGCGGTCGCGGCTTTGTTGACAACAACGGCGATGGCGTCTGCGACAATTTTGTTGATGAAAATGGCGACGGCGTGTGTGACCGCGCCGGAACTGGGCAGGGTGGCCGCGGCGCTGGTTTTGTGGATAACGATGGCGACGGCGTTTGCGACCACGCCGGCCAGGGCGGGCAAATGCCCGGCCGCGGGCCTCGGCGGGGCGGGATGCAGGGCCAGATGATGGGCCGCTGGGGACAATCCCAGTAAATCATATCAACCAAAACAAAAAACGACCGGCACAAGCGCCGGTCGTTTTTTGTTTTGGCATTAAAACGCGCAGTTAAAAAGGCAATGACAACGGCTGGGTTTTGGTTCGCTGCCGGTTAGGCTGAGCCGTATTGGGCAGCAGCGGCGGGCGGCTGATTTGCCGCTGGCGGGTGTCCACATCAAACAGCCAGCCCATAAAGCTGCCAAACGCCGCAAAAATCACCGCAAAGCCAATGAACACGCTCAACGCCAGCAACAGGCTGGTAGCCATCACTAACAACATCGACCCACCGGCCACCGCGCCAATGATCGCTCCTGTTGTTGCGCCCAATACCAACCCCTGCATCCTGTAAGTCCCCGATTTATTCGCTTGCATAATAATGACTCCTTTTTATAAATTGACCAATTAACTTAGGAGTTACGCAGTTGACCAGGGCTATAGAGAAATGGGACACAGATTTCACAG
>CAYOXS010000188.1:0-11155 GCA_964407935.1 uncultured Caldilineaceae bacterium | reverse complement strand
CCCCCCCCCACCTGGGGGGGGGGGGTTTCTCAAACCCGGTTGTGTGGGGGGGGGGGGCCCCCCCCCCCAACCACAACCAAAACCTCTTTTCTCCCACCTGTGCCCCGCAGGGGTACTTCTCCCTTAGGGAAAAGGGGGCCGGGGGGATGAGGGTGAACAGTTACTATTTGTCGGCCAGCGCCCGCGAAATTTGGGCGGCCACGCGGGCGTTGTTCAGCAGCAGGGCAATATTGGCCTTTTTGCTGCGCCCGCCAGAAAGCTCGCTGACGCGGCCCAGCAGATAGGGCGTAACGGCCTTGCCGGTAACTCCGGCGGCCTGGGCATCGGCGATGGCCTGGTTGATCACCTCCTGCGCCTCTTCGGCCGGCCATTCATCCCCGGCGGGCACGGGCACGGTCACCAGCAGGCCGCCGCCCAGATTTAAACGGCGGTTGGCCCGGATAATGGCCGCCGCTTCCTCCGGCGAGTCGATCCGCACATCCACCGGCAGGCCGCTGCGGCGCGAGTAAAACGCCGGCAGTTCCGCGGTTTGGTAACCGATCACCGGCACGCCGTGTGTTTCCAGCACTTCCATTGTCAGCGGCAAATCGAGGATGGCCTTGGCCCCGGCGCACACTACCGCCACCGGCGTGTGGGCCAGTTCCAGCAAATCCGCCGACTCATCAAACGGGTAGCCGCGATGCACGCCGCCAATGCCGCCGGTGCCAAACACCTCAATGCCGGCCCAATGGGCCACAATCATGGTGCCGGCCACGGTGGTCGCGCCGTCTTCGCCGCGGGCCACCACAATCGGCAAATCTCTACGCGAACATTTCCGTACGTTGCGGCTGGTGCCCAAATACTCCAATTGAGCCGGGCTGAGACCGACGGTAATCTGCCCGCCCAGCACAGCGATGGTGGCCGGCACCGCGCCCTGCTCGCGCACCGCCTGCTCAATGGCCGCGGCAATTTCCACATTCTCCGGCGCGGGAAAACCGTGGGTAATCAAGGTTGATTCCAGAGCCACCACTGGCCGGCCTTCGGCCAGCGCGGCTTTAACTTCTGGATGGATGGCTAATTCAAAGGTCACAAAATAATCCTTTCAAAATGTCACAAAATTTTGTAGGAAGCAAAATGATGTTATGCACCACAAAGGTCGCAAAGGAATTATTAAAAACTCTGCGTTCTTTCCGGTGAAATATTCTATCCGCTTGTGTTCAAAATGTGGCCACGCCGGACAAATTATTACAAAATTTCCGGCAGCGACAGCGAAAATTGAGCCAGCACCCGCCGCACTTCGGGCAGGGTGGGCACGCTGCGCCCGCCGCCCAGTTTTTGCACTTTGGCTGCGCCCACGGCGTTGGCCAGCGCGGCGCAATCGGCCAGCGGCCAGCCGCGCAACCGGCCGGCAATGAACGCCGCGTTGAAACTGTCGCCGGCGGCGGAGGTATCCGTAACCGGCACGGCCAGCCCCGGCGATTCCAGCAGCAGCCCGTCTGCGGCGCAAAGGGCGCAGCCGGCCGGGCCGCGTTTCAAAACCAGCAACTGCGGGCCGGCGTTCAGTACCTCGGCAACTGCGCCGCCGGGCACAACCAGCGGCAGTTCGTCCTCGGTGGCCAGCAGCACATCCACCAGCGGCAGCAGCGCGTCGCGCACAGTGGCCGGCACGGCGGCCATCTGCGGGCCGGGGTCAAAATAAACAGGGACGCCCATTTGCCGGGCGTGGCGCAGCGCGGCCAGCGCCAGTTCAACCAGCCGATCTTCGCTCAGGGTGTAACCGGCGCAGTAGACCGCGCCAGCCTGTTCAACCAGCGCCGCGGCGGCCGGCGAAAAGTCAATTTTACTGCCGTGACCGTATTTGCCCAAAAAAACATGATCGCCCTGTTGACCCACCAGCACAATCACCACGGTGGTTGCGCCGTTGTGGCTCACACCGGCCAGGTCGATGCCCTCGGTTTGCAAAATGTCTGCCACCTGCCGGCCCCAGGTATCATCGCCCAGCGCGCCCAGCGCGGCCATTGGCTGGCCCAGCCGCGCCCCGGCAATGAGAAAGTTGGCCCCACCGCCCGGCTCCAGCCGCAGCTCGCTGGCCACCTGATGCTGGCCCGCTTCGGCGGGCAGGCCAGGAATTGAGACAACAATATCGGCGACCAGATCGCCAATTGAGAGAATGGGCTTCATGGGTTGTACACCTGAATCCGTTTTTCCGGGATGCGTTGGGTGAGCCGGGTCATGCTTTTTTGGACTTCGGCGATGATCTCGGTTTTGTTGAGGGTGAGCAGGCGGCGGTTACGCATGATAATCTGGCCGTCAACAATCACGGTTTGCACATCGCTGGCGCGGGTGTTGTACACCAGGCTGGCGGTCAGGCTGTGCAGCGGCTGGTAGTGGCTGCCGCTCAGATCGAGCAGAATAATATCGGCCAGCAAGCCGGGCGACAGGCGGCCAATCTGGTTGGCCATGCCCAACGCGGCGGCGCTGCCGCGCGTGGCCAGATCGAGCGCCTGCGGAATGGTCATCACTTCGGGGTTGCGGGCTTCGTGCTTTTGCAGCATGGCCATCAGCCGCAGGCTTTCAAAAATATCGAGGGTGTTGTTGCTGACCGCGCCATCGGTGGCCAACCCCACTTCGATGCCGGCCTGGCGCAGCGGCAAAATGGGGGTCAGCCCCATGCCCAGTTTGAGGTACGTTTTGGGCGCGTGGGCCACGCCAACGTGGTCGGCGTAGCGGGCCAGCAGGTTAATGTCTTCCGGCAGGATGCCGCAGCCGTGGGCAATAAGCGTGCGCCCGGCCAGAATGCCGGTTTCTTCCAGCACTTTGATGGGCGTGAGGCCCCGTTTGGCCAGGCTGGCCCGGGTTTGGCCAATTTCTTCGGCGGCGTGAATGTGAATGCCCAGCCCCAACCGCCGGGCATGGCCCACCGCCGCCCGCAAAAAGTCGTCGTCGCAGGTGTAGGGGGCGTGCGGCGCCAGCCAGGTGGTGATGCGGCCATCGGCCTGGCCGTGCCAGCGTTCGGCAAACGCGGCGGTCTCGTCGAGCGCGTCGTAGCCGCGGTCGGCAAACACGGCCCAACCGAGCGCGGCGCGGGTACCGGCCTGCTGCACGGCGCGGGCGGCGTGGTCCATAAAAAAGTAGTGGTCGGCCACGGTAGTTACGCCGCTTTCAATCATTTCGACCAGACCCAGCAGCATGCCCCAGTACACGTCTTCCGGCTGGAGGTTGCTTTCCAGCGGCCACATAAATTCGTTGAACCAGCGCTCAATGGACACATCCTCGGCCAGGCCGCGAAAAATGACCATCGGCACGTGGGCGTGGGTGTTGATCAGGCCGGGCATGGCCAGCAGACCGTCGGCGGCAATCACCTCGCGGGCGCGGCTGTTGGCGGGGATAGCGGGTTGGATGGCGACAATCTGGTTGCCGTCGATGAGGATGTCCTGGTTGCGCCGAACCGTGGGCAGGCCGTCGCTACCCGGCACCAGCGCGTGACAGTTGTGAATGAGAAGATCGTACATGGTTGCCTCCGCTGAAAACAGGATTCTGGAGTCAGGAATTAGGGGTTAGGGGCAGGAGATTCCTAACCTGATTCTCAAAAATTATGACCGGAGTCCAAAACTGTAGTTTTGGACTCCGTGTTATTATTATTGGCACAACGCCGCAAGCTTTTGTCGGTTGGGTTGAATGAAGTAGGTCGGGCTTGCAGCGTGACGGTCGGGCTGCAAGCGTGACCTACTCGCCACCCGCAATTCGCTATTCGCAATTCATTATTCGCCATAGGCCGACTGCGGCAAGGCGTACTGCCAGCGAGTGGCCGCCGCGCCGCCAATCTGGCCGTGGGCCACGGCCTGGGCCAGGCTGCCGCCGCGCCAGTAACGGTGCAAAAAATAGGCAATGAAGGCATCGCCGCAGCCGTTGGTGTTGGCCTGCACCGGCACTTTTTCCACCGGGAAAAACTCCACGGTTGGCCCGTTGAAGAGCTGCACGCCCCGCTCGCCGAGGGTGACCACTACCACCCGGTCCAACTCGCGGGCCACAGCCCGAATGTCGGCCAGCACGGGGTCGGCCAGCTCGCCTTTCCAGCCGATGAACGCCAGGTGAATATGTTGCAGCAGGTTAGCAAAACTGTCAACCGTAAAATCACGGAACGAGAGAAAATCGGCGGAGACCTGCACGCCGGCCAACCGGCCGCCGGCGGCCAGCCGCACAAATTCCGGGGCCACGCCGCGAGCCAGCACCAGATGCAAATTTTGCGCGCCGGCCAGCACAACCTCTTCGGCCGGAGTGAGCCGAAAATCGGCCCAAACACCCGGCTCAAAATTTGTAATCAGCGCCTCACCGGAAGGCTGGACATCAATTTGAATTGAGGCCGAGCGGCCGGCCGGAGCCAGGCAATCGCTGAGCACGGCAATCTGGTTGCGGTGGAAAAAATCAAAAAACACGGAGGAATGGTCGCGGCCAATGCGGGTGATGAGCCGGGGCCGGCTGCCCAACTGCTGCAAATGCCAGGCGTTGTGCAAAATACCGCAGCCGGGCCGAACATTACCGGTGCGGGTGTAAATATCCAGGCACACCACGCCCAGCAAAACGTTGCTCATTGACCCAGCCCGGCCAGAGGCTGCGACCGCTGCTCGTTGAGCTGCAAAAACGCGTCGTAGCGCACTTCAATGACTTTGCTCATTTGCCAAAAGGCCTCAACCGACAGGTGAGCGCAGCCTTCGTGCAGGTACCAATCGCGCATGCCCGGCAGCGCGGTGAGCAGCGTTGGATCGTGGACCGGCACCACGGCCGGGTTCAAAAAGAAGCCGGGCGATTCCGGCCCGCGGATTTGCATGAGATAATCGCCGCGAAAACCGCGCGCTCGCGGGGCGCGGTGAAGCTGCCCGCTGTTCATGTCGATCAGGTCAGCGTCGGCGGCGGGGGTATCGGTCACGTCCGGCCAGGTGGGGTCGTCAACCAGTTCGGCGATGACCCGCCGCACGGCAATATCCTGGTAGTGGTTGAGCCGGGTATGCGGCTGCTCGTAGGAATGGTCAAACACGTTGGTGGGGTTGTCATCGTACACGTTGCCGCAGGTGGCCACCAAAAAACGGACAAGATCAGGGTGGGTGTGCAGGTGAACGCGGTAACTCTGCTCGTACTCAATAATGGCTTCGGCTTTGGAAACGATGCGCCCGCGGACGTAGTAGCTGATGCGCCAGCCGCCCGCCCCAAAGCGCCGGTTGAGATAATCCGCCCAGTCCACTTTCCGCTCGCCGGTGTGGCCGGGCACGCCCACCGGAATCCAGATTTGCCGCAGACTGGCGCGGGCCGGCTCGGCCAAATGCTGCCACCAGGTGTGCTCGTCCATCAATCCGGCCCCAAAATATCCGCCAGCGTTTCCATGCCCGGCGGCGGAATCTCCCGTTTTAATTTTAAAGCGACCTCGTACAGCCCTTCGGCGGTTTCTTCAAAGTTGTACTGGGGGTTGGCCTGCCGCAGCGTTTGCACAATTTCAAGGGGAAAAACATCGATGCTTTGCCACGCGCCGGCCACGGCGCAGGCGATAGCGCCGACCGTGTCGGCGTCACCGGAGAGCGCGGCGGCATAGATGGCCGCCTGCACCGGGTTGCCTTCGGCCATGGCCAAAATACCAAAGGCGCACGGCACCGAATCCGGCACGGCCAGGGTTGAGCCGATAAAATCATACAGGTTGCGCAGCCGGTCCTGCTCGGTGAGGTTGACATCGGTGGCCAACTGCACGGCAAAATCAATTTTTCTGGCAACAGACGCGCCCATCCACGGCGCGCCGTAATGCACGCCCACGTCCGCGCCCCACACCGCCGCATCGATGATGTCTTCCAGCGTGGTATCGGGGGTCATGGCCCGGGCCACAGCCGCGGCCACAGCGCACGCGCCGGAAAGGGCCACATCGGTGTAGTGGGTGGGTGTGCAGGCAATCACGGCATCGGCCACAGCAGCTTCGGGGTCGCCGGGGTGAATCAGGCCGATGGGTGAAATCCGCATCGCGCCGCCGTTGGTGTCGCCGCGCTCACCGGTGTGGTAGGGGTCGGCGCCGGCTTTGAGCGCCAGCACGGCGCGGCGGGTGCTGGGGCCAACAAATGGCGAATTATCGCCATCAATTTGATTGTACCAGTTGACCACCGCTTCGGCGGCGGCAGGCACGGTGATCCGGCCATCGCGGATAAGTACCCGGGCCAGGGCCATCGCCTGCTGGGTGTCGTCGGTAACCTGCCCGGCCAGAAAGCCGGCGTGAACGGGGTGGTCGTCTGGGGCGGGCAGCAGGCTTTCTAGCCAGCCATCGAACCGCTCCCAGGTTTGTTCGGGGCGGAGCAGCGCGGGCATGGCCCAGGCATCGCCCAAAGCCTGGCCGTACAGCCCGCCTAAAATGTGGGCGTGGGCAAACGTTTCAAGGTGCATTTACGCGGTCCTGTGTTCGGCTTCCATTTTTTCCTGAAATTTTCTGGCGTTGGCTCTGATTTGAGCCTGGCGGCGAATGTTGTAAACCACCAGCGCCACAATGGTCACAATCGGCGGGATCATAGTGATGAGCTGGCTGGGGACTTTGAGCGTACCCAACTGCGCTTCAAGCGCGCCGGCGGCCCCAAAAATCAGCGCGGCCACCAGCGTGCCGATGGGGTTTTTGTTGCCCAGATAAATGGCCGCCAGCGCGATAAAACCCCGGCCGGCGGTCATATTGGCCTGAAACAGGGTGAGGTAGCCCATGCTCAGGTTCAACCCGCCCAGCGCCGCCAAAAAGCCGCTCAACACCAGGGCGATGTAGCGCACTCGCTTCACCGGGATGCCCACCGAGGCCGCCGCCGCCGAATTTTCACCAACGGCTCGCAGGTGGGTGCCCAGCGGGGTGCGGTACAGAAAAAACCAGACCACCGCCACCGACAGAAAGGCAATGTAGGTAAGAATATTGTAACCGGTCAGGTTTTCGCCGTTGAGCAGTTGGCCCAGCAGCGGCAGGTTATTGACAAAGGGGATGACGATGGTTGGCATGGCCGGGCTGGCCAGGGTAGAGGTGCTGCCTTTGTCGCCGGTGAGGGCGTACATCACAAACACGGTACCGCCCGAAGCCAGAATATTAATGGCCAGCGCCGCCAAAATGATGTCGGCGCCCAGTTCCAGGTGGAAAAAGGCGATGATCAGGGCCAGAATCATCCCGGCCAGCACGCCGGCCAGCGCCCCCAGCCAGGGGTAAACCCACAGCGGCAGGCCCGGCAACCACTGCGGCGACAGCGCCCCCACGACCACGCCAAAAAAGGCGGCGGCCAGCATAATCCCTTCCAGAGCAATGTTGATGGCTCCGGCCAGCTCGGACAGCAGGCCACCCATCGCCGGCAAAATCAGCGGGGTTGAGGTGCGGATGATGGTGGCAATAAAGGCCACCGAAAAGATACTGGCCAGCACAGTTTCAAACGACATCGGCGGCCCCCTGTTCCAGAATTGCTTCCGGCGACTGTCGCCGCCGCCACCACTCCTGAATGAGCGGCACAATTCGCTCGGCGGTGATGAACAAAATGATGATGGCCTGGATGACCAGCACTACCTCGCGGGTCACATCAGACGAGCGTTCCATAATTTGCGCCCCGGTGCGCAGGTAGCCGTAAAACAGCCCGGCGATGGGCACGGCGCGGGGATCGTTGCGGGCCAGCAATGCCACCACAATCCCCTCAAAACCAATCCCCAACGACAGGTTGAGCGTGAGCTGTTTGAGCAGCCCCATACTCAGATGCGCGCCGGCCAGCCCGGCCAGAATCCCGCTGACGGCCATGCTCAGGGCGATGACCCGTTTGGCATTGATGCCGCCGTATTCGGCAAATTTTATATTGGCCCCCAATACGCGAATTTCGTAGCCCAGCGGCGTGCGGGTCATTAAAAACCAGGTGGCCGCAATAGCCGCAATGGTGATAATGAACATCACCGTTACCCGCGTGCCGGGGATGATCACCGGCAGCACCGCCGAATTGGGAAAAAATTCGGTGGCGACAAAGCCGGCGGTGGGGTCTTTGAGATATTGAGACAGCATAAAATTGTAAATTTGCAGCGCGATAATATTGAGCATTAACGTGCTGACAATTTCATCGGCATTTAAATAAGCTTTAAGGACACCGGGCACTAACCCCCACAAAAAACCGGCCGTACCGGCGGCGATGAGCGCCACCCCAATGTGGATAAACGCCGGCGCGTTAAAATAAAGGCTGACCACGCCGGCAGCGAGCGCCCCAATAAAAATCTGGCCTTCGGCCCCCAGGCTGAACTGGCGGGCGCTGAAAACAATGGCCACGGCCAGCCCCACCAGAATCAGGGTGGTACTGTCTTCCATCCAGTTGCCAAAGCGGTTAATCCCGCGCAGCGACAGGCCGCCATCGACCCACGAAATTTTGGGCAGCGGACCGGTCAGCAGGTCGCGGTAAGCGCCAACCGGATCGTCGCTGACCAGCGAGGTGATCACAAAGCCTATCGCCAGGGCGATGATGATAACGGCGATAATTCGCACCCATTCCAGAAGAAACTGTTTTCGTTTAGCGGTCATAGCATTTGCTCTAATTCTGCGGGAGATTGTTTTTTGATGCCCAGCATGTACAGGCCCAGCTCATCTTCGGTGAGGTCATGCGTGTTGTGAAAAATCCCGGCAATTTGGCCTTTGTACATCACCGCAATTCTATCGGCCAGGCTCATCACCTCGGCCAGGTCCGCCGAAATCAGCAGCACGGCTTTGCCCCGGTTGCGCTGCTCCACCAGTTGGCCGCGCACAAACTCGCTGGCCCCAATATCAACGCCGCGAGTGGGCTGGGCGGCAATCAACAGCGCCGGATCGGACGAAAATTCGCGGGCCAGCACAACTTTTTGCATATTGCCGCCGGAGAGCGAGCCAATCGGCGCGTTGTAGCCAGAGGCGCGAATATCAAATTTTTGCATCAAATGTTGGGCGGTCTCTTTAACTTTGGCCGGGCTGAGCAGCCAGCCGCCGCGGGTAAAAGGCGGCTGAAAATAACGGTCAACCACCAGATTCTCGGCGATGGTGGCATCCAAAGCCACGCCGTTGGTCAGCCGGTCTTCCGGGATGTGGCCCACCCCGGCCTGGCGCACGCCGCGCGGGCCATGCCCCAAAATCGATTGGCCATTGACCAGCACCTTGCCGGTGGTGGCGGGTTTCAGGCCGCTCAGCACCTCGGCCAGCGAGGTTTGGCCGTTGCCCTCAACCCCGGCAATCCCCAAAATTTCGCCACCGTACACATTAAACGATACCTCGCGCAGGCGTGGCTGGCCGGTCTCGGAAATGTAACTGAGGTTTTTAATCCGGGCCACAGCGTCGCCGCGCTGCTGCGGGGGTTTAGCAATTTGAAAGAAAACCGCGCGGCCCACCATCATTCGGGCAATATCTTCCTCCGTGACGCTGGCCGTGCTGATGGCATCGCCGGTGACGGTGCCGTGGCGCATCACCGTGACCCGGTCTGAAATTTCTTTGACTTCCACCAATTTGTGGGTGATAAAAATAACGGTTTTGCCCTGGTTTACCAGCCGGCGCACCGCCTCAAACAGGTCGTCGGTTTCCTGAGGGGTCAACACAGCGGTCGGTTCATCTAAAATCAACAGATCCGCGCCGCGATAGAGCGTTTTCAAAATTTCAACCCGCTGGCGCATGCCTACCGGCGTCGACTCAACCCGCGCTGTCGGTTCAACTTCCAGGCCGTACTCTTTAGACAGCGACTCGGTAATTCTGACCGCTTCCTCAAAATCGATGACCTGCCCCCGGCGCGGCTCCTGGCCCAGTACCACATTTTGGGCAATTGTGAAAGAGGGGACCAGCATAAAGTTCTGATGGACCATGCCAATCCCCAGATCGATGGCGTGGTGGGGGTTATGAATTTTAACAGGCCGGTTGTTGAGGATGATCTGACCGCCGGTGGGTTGTTCCAGGCCGTACAGAATTTTCATCAACGTGCTTTTACCGGCTCCATTTTCGCCAACCAGCGCGTGGATTTCGCCCTTTTCCACGGCAAAATTAACGTCCCGGTTGGCCACAACCCCGTTGGGGTAAACCTTGATGATGTCCTTCATATTTACCAGTGGGGGCATCCGGTTGCTCCAGAAAACAGATTTAATAAACACAGAGGCGCACGGTGGTGCGCCTCTGTGGAGTACAGCAGAGAATTATTTAAAGGCGGTGTCAACCTTGATTTCGCCGCTGAGAATTTTTTGTTCGGCGTCATCAATCATCTTTTTCACTTCGTCGGGTGTGTTCTGCTCGTAATACTTGTTGCGAGCCAATCCCACGCCGCCTTCGGCAATGCCCAGCGACTCAATGGTGCCGTATTTGAGTTGGCCTTTCAGGTGCAGGTCCAGTGCGCGGAAGAGCGAGTTGTCCACATTTTTCATCATCGAGGTCAAAATGCGGGCGGCCTGTTCCGGGTCGGCTTCTTCAACAATCAGCGCCTGGTCAGAGTCAACGCCCAGAGCATAGCGGCCATCCTCGGCGGCGGCTTCAAACACGCCCTGGCCGGTGCCGCCGGCAACCTGAAACACAATATCGGCGCCCTGGCTGTACTGGGCTTTGGTCAACTCTTTGCCTTTGGCCGGGTCATTCCAGCTATCGGCAAACTGGCGAATCGCCGTAATATTGGGGTTGGCGTCTTTAGCGCCCTGTTCGTAGCCCACCATAAAATCGATGATAATGGGGATTTCCTGCCCACCTACTGAGCCAATCACCGCGTCGGCGTTCATGCCGGGCAAATCCTGGGTGGTCATCGCTCCGGCGTACAAGCCGGCCAGGTAAGAGCCTTCATTTTGCTTGTACAACACCGAGTAAACGTTGGCGCAGCAGCCGCTTTCGTAATTAACCGGCGCGTCAAAAATAATAAATTTTTTGTCGGGGTACTGCGGGGCAACCTGTTCCAGGTACGAAATCATCTGGAAGGTGCCGACAATCAGCACGTCGTAGTCTTCGTTGGCGGCGGCATCAACCAGCGCCGGTTCCCAGCCTACCGGGTCAATCCCGGCCTCGATGGTTTTGGCCTCGATGCCCAGCTCTTTTTTGGCCCGGTCAACACCGCGCTGCGCCGAGTCAAAAAACGATTTGTCGCCCAACACACCGTTAATAAATAACACCACTTTTAACGGTTCCTGCCCGCTGCTGGCAGCCGGTTGAGCGGCGCTGTCGCCGCTGCTG
>CAYOXS010000187.1:2836-11161 GCA_964407935.1 uncultured Caldilineaceae bacterium | reverse complement strand
CTGCGGGTATCGTGGCTTTCTTTGATGACATACGTAATTTCAACAAAGATCGCGCCGTCGGTGTTACCGCTGCCAAACGAAACCTCAATGTCCTGCACATCGATGCGCGGCTCCCAGCGGGTGAGCGCCTCTTGCACGTACCGTTTCATGGTGGTGCGGGCCGAGACATCGCGCGGCTCAAAGAGCATTTCGTGCGCCCGGCAGCCAAATTCTGGCCGCATTACCCGTTCGCCGGGGCGGGTTTCCAAAATAATGCGGATGGCCTGCTCAATATCGCGTTCGCCGCTGGCCAAAGCGATGCCGCCTTTGGGGTCAATTTGCAGCGGAAAGGCCAGGCCGCGGCCAAGATAAGCTTTGCTTTTAGACGTGTTATTCATAATTTATCACGGTGTGTTGACTGTAACCTGGCCGGCAAAGTTGATAGAAATGACGCCGGCCCAGTTGCACATCAATTTGCAGTTGTGGTTGAGCGCCGGTTTGTTGCGAATCATCACGGTCGGTGAGCCGGGCGCCCACGGCGCGGTGGTGGCCGGGATACAGGGCTGCGGCGTTAACACGCCCAGCGCCGCCGAAGTGGCCGCCGCTACCTGCGGGTTGGCCAGCGATGAGCACATGCCAAAAGGCATAATATTTTTCATCGGTACATTGTCCATAATTGTGGCCGCCGGTTTGCCGGTGGCGTTGACCATATTTTCCGGCGTCACCACCAGCGAACTTGGCGCTGCGCCAAATGAGCATTGCAGGCTGGCCCCCATACACACAAGTTGAGCCATATTTCGCCTCCTTAATTGAGATTGACCGTTGGCCCGGACAGCGCCACTTTTGCGCCCGAACCGTTGCTAACGTTGACCATCGCTGTGCCTTTGATTTCCATTTGCGCGCCTTCCACCTTTGCGGCTCCGCTGGCCTTGATAGTGAGTTTGGCGCATTCAATCGACACGTCTTTTTTGCTTTTCAGCGATAATTCGCCGGTTGATTCAATGCTGGCGTTGCCGTTGGCCACAATGGTTAAATCTTTTTCAACGTTGATCGTCATACTGTTTTTCTTGGAGTCGATGACAATTTTGTTTTTCTCGGTTTTATCCTGAATGATGATCTGCTCTTTGCCATCGGTATCGTCCAGAATTATTTTGTGGCCGCTGCGCGAGCACAACACCCGCTGGTTCACCTTTTTCTTGTCTTTGGCCACAATTTGGGCGGTGCCGGTGGGCGGTTTATCTTTTTGATTCCAGAGCATGCCCACAATGTACGGAAAATTCGGGTCGCCGTGTTCAAACGCCACCAGTACCTCATCATCAACTTCCGGCAGGTAATACAGCCCCCGGTCTTTGCCGGCCATCGGCGAGGCCAGCCGCGCCCAGTTGCTGGCCAGGTCAGCGCCTTTGTACTTGGGCAACCAGGGGTACATCACCTGCACCCGGCCCAACTGTTCGGGGTCTTCCAGGCTGATGACTTTAGCTGTGACCACTCCCTGTATTTGGCCGGCGCTGCTGCCGTTGGCGCTGCTCAGCAAGCGACTGGCGGTGTAGGGCGCGCGCCCACTGACGCTGAACGTGACCCGGTACAAGCCTTTGGAATATATGTGGCGGGCTTCGGTAATGTAGTAATTGCCAGAGAAGCGGTTGCCCACACCTTCAATTTTGACCACCCGCCCGGCAATCAGGCGCGGGTCGCCATCCCGAACCACGCCATCGGCCTGAACAAATTCGCTCTCGGCGGCGGCAAAGCGGGCGGCGGCCATCGCTTTAGCCTGATCGATGGTTAAGCCCGGCTGGGCTACCAGCGTATCCTCGGCGGTACCTTTGAGCGCGGCTTTGGCTACCTGGCTGCCGGTTTTGTTGGGGCCGATGCTGGGTGTGGTTTTGCTTTTGTCGGTGCTGCTTTTGCTTTCAACCTGTTTTTTGGCGCTGGGGTCCCAGCCGGTGACCACGGCCTGGTTTACCTGTTTGGCCAGAGTCAGCCGCGGGTGAAAACTGAGCAGATTATCCGGCCAGCGCAGCGGGGCCGGTTTTTCGGCGATGCTGCCGCGATGGGCATCGGCCTTTTGAAAATAGAGCGTTTTGTCTTCTACGTAAACCTGGTAGCCAATTAGCTCGGCCCGCGACCACAGGAATTCCAGGTCGGTCTGGTTCATTTGCAGCACATACGGGTACTTTAAATTGACCAACCCGCTGGCATCGACTTTTTTGCCGGTCAACCCCTCCGTTTCCTGCACAATGGTGTTGATGATCTTTTCTTCGGTGGTGCCGGCCCCTTTGGGGTTGGCGTCGCCAAAGGTGCGCGTTTTCTTGCCCCGGTTGAGCCGGTGCGAGCGGTCGTATCCCCGGATTTGCAGCAATTCCAGGCCGGTATCGGTAAAGGCCGGCTCCAATGCGGTGATCTCGCCAATAATCAGCGTCGATTTAACCGGCATGTGTTCGCCGGGGATGTCATCGGTTTCAATTTCAATTTTTACTTCCGCGCCCAGTTTGAACGTGTCGTCGCTGTCGGTGTAGGTTAAGCGGCCGGTGGTTGGGTTTGTTTCGTCTGAAATGAGAATGCTGAACATATTGGGCAGGTGAACGTTGGTGTCAACCAAAACCTCAATCAGGTTGTTCAGTCCCTTCAATTTTTTACCGTTAATGGTGATGATAATTTTTTCTTCGGCCATTACGTGCGGCTCCTTGGCGACGGGCGGTTATCTTTTTAGGGCAGGGGCGGTAAAATTAATACTTGCCCCGGTTGCAGTTTGAGCGGGTTGAGCAGGTTGTTGCTGTCGGCCAGGTGCCGCCAGTGGCCGGGGTGGCCGTATTCGGCGTAGGCAATCTGGTGCAGGGTTTGGCCTTGCTGCACAACGCAGGTTCTTCTTGGCTCGGTGCGGGAGGTTGGGTTTTGCGGCTTGTTCCCGTCATCAGACACCCATTCGGTGAAGCCAACATTAGCCGTGGCTCGCACTGGTTTGCCGTCGGGGTCAAACATAATAAAGCTGATTTCCACGCTGGTGATCACGGCTTCAAACAACTCAAAGTCGCCCCAGCCAAAGCGCACCGGTTTGGGCGCGTCTACCTCACCCTCGGATGCGCTCTCACCCAGCTTCGGCTTGCCGAGCGTTAAAGCCAACAAATCATTGGTGTAGCGGCGAACATCTCTGGCTGTTGTCCCTGGCCGCTGGTCGGTGGTGTCAAACAGCAGTTCCAGGCTGAAGGTGGCCGAGCCGCCGCCCTTGAATTCCAGATCGGGCGCATTTTTGTTTGGCTGCGAACCGGAGTCGGCGGGGTGGTAGGTTATTTTGCCATCGGACCCTTTTTCAAAGTAGGCGGGAGTGCCGTTGTCGCCCTCGCCGCCGGATGCTTCCCAGCTCACCTCTTTGGTGATGGTGATGGTGGCCGGGTTGAACTGGCAGTATAACCGCGAACCTGGCCGGACAATTGCCGTTGGGCCAGACCCTATTTCTCCACCAACCACCTGAATGTAGGCTTTTTGGTAGCCGTGCAGCGAGAGACCGCCCGCACCGGTGTTGACCAGGGCCAGCCTTCCTGCTGTTATACCTGCTTTTGCTAATAATGAAGCCATTTTTTCTCTCGCTTCCTCAAGGTCGATGCCTTAATAACCGGGCCGGCGTTCGCGTTCCAGAGCCAGCAGCCGTTTGATCATGGGGTATACCGCCAGCGCCAGCCGGCTCAAATCCGGCTGTTGGTTGCGAGCCGGCCGTTTTGCCGCGCCGCCCGCCTTTGCTGCCGCTTTGCTTCGCCCGGCCCGGGTTGCGGCCTGCCCCCCGGCGGCGAGCGGTTTGCGGGCCAAAACCAGATCGGTCCGGCGCTGGATGGTCTTTCTTGCGGCGGGTTTTTGTTTGTTTTTCTCGGCCAGGGCCGGAGTTTTGGGTGCTTCCCGCTTCACAACTTTTATTTTGGGCTGGCCCAATGAAATGGCGTTGATGTCAAATGGCTGCTGCGGTTGGGGCGCTGGCGGTTGCCCTGCCACGGCCTCCGGCCCGCTCGGTGGGGGTGTTTTTGGTTTGGGCATCCCCAATTCGGCCAGCCCGCCCAACCTTGCCTGCGGCGAGGCCATTGCTGCCGGGCCAAATTTTCGTTCGATGGCTCGCAGCGCGGCCAGATGCGGGTCTTCGCTTTTGGTATCGCCGGCCGGCTGGGGCGACGGGCCGGGTAACGGCGACGCTGTTGTTGGGCTAAAGGCTGACTGGCCGCCGCTGCTGTGCGGCAACGGTTCCGGCAATCCCGGCCGGTTCACCGGCAATTCTCCGGCCAGTGGCTGGGGCTTCGCCGGCGTTTGGGGCTGCGCCGAACGGAAAATCTGCTGCACGCCACCATGCCCGCCCGAAATTGGGCCGGTTTGCCGGCTGATCAGTTTTGGCCCGGCCAATGGCTGCGGGCGATGCAGCGGCAGCCGGCTGCGGGCTTCGGCCCGCTGCTGAATCAGCCGTTCCAACGGCGGCGCGGCTGGCGGGGTTGGTGAGGCAGCGGGCATCTCTGCCGGCGGTGCGGCGGGCGGCTCCACCACTTCCGCCTCTGGCTGGCGTTGTCGCAGCGGCAAATCCTGCGGCAGTGTCGCCGGCATTTTGTCCGGTTTTACCGCCGCCGGTTGCGGCCCGATTGGCTCGGGCGACCCGTGGCGGCGGTCAGTTACATCTGTTTCTACCGGTTCCGGTGGGGCCGTTCTTTGCGGCGCGGCGCTCAATAATTGTTCAGGTTGATGAGCCAATCCGGCGGCGTCCGGTCGGGCCAATATTTCCGGTGCGGCGGGTTGGCTGTCGGTTGCGGCCTCCAACGGCTGCGGCCCGGCGGGCGGCGCTGGTTTCTGTTGCGGTGGTGTTTGCGGAAATGCTCGCTCCGGCGTGATTGCGCCCGGCTCCCGGCCCGGCAGATCAATTTGGCGCTGCATTGGCGCATCCAGCGCGGCGCTCAATAATTGTTCGGGCTGAATGACCGGCCCGGCGGCGTCGGGGCGGGGCAGGGTTGCGGGCGCGGCGGGCTGGCTGCTGTCCGCAATGTCCAGCGGCTGCGGCCCGGTGGGCGGCGCTGGTTTCCGTTGCGGTGGTGCTTGCGGAAATGCTCGCTCCGGCGTGATTTCGTCCGGCTCCCGCTCCGGCAGATCAATTTTGGGTTGCGCCGGTGTATCCGGCGCGGCGCTCAATAATTGTTCGGGTTGAGCGACGGGCGCAGCGGGCTGGCTGCTGCCGGTAATGTCCAGCGGCTGGGGCGCAGCGGGCGGACGATGGTCCGGCTCACCCCGGTTTGGCAGATCAATTTGGCGCTGCACCGGCGCATCTGGCGCGGCGCTCAATAATTGTTCGGGTTGATGAGTCGAACTGGCAGCGTCGGGCCGGGGCAGGGTTGCGGGCGCTGTGGGCTGGCTGCTGCCGGCGATATCCAGCGGCTGCGGCCCGGCGGGCGGGCGATGGTCCGGCTCGGCTCGCTCCGGCCGGTCGATTTTGGGCTGCGCCGGTGTATCCGGCAGCGTGTCGGAGAGCGGCTCGTCGGGGGGAGCGACCGGCGTGGCGGCGTCGGGGTGGGGCAGGGGTTCGGGTGCGGCGGGCTGACTGCCGGTCGAATTCTCCAGCGGCGTCGGCCCGGCGGGCGGGCGGCTGTCCGGCTCGGCCCGCTCCGGCCGGTCGATTTTGCGCTGGACCGGCTTTTCGGCCGGTGGTGCGGGGGTGATCGGCGGGACGGCCGGTTGAATATTTTCTGTGGTGACATCCGCCGCCGGCGGTGCGGCATCGGCTGCTTTTGGGGCCGCTGGAGTCTCGTTTGGCAGCGGTTCCGGCGCAACTGATTTTGGCCGAGCCAGGGCCGGCTGCTGGGGCAATACTTCCTCAACCCGCGAAAAGACTCGTTTTCTGGCCGGTTTTTGGGGCGCAGGCTGGGATGGGGCGGCCTCCCGGCGTGTTTTCTGGCCGGCCGGCGGCTGTTTTTTCGGTTCGGTTTTGGGCATCGGTGGGATGCGCTGGCCCACAGAAAATCCGGTGTCGGTGGGCGGCATGGGCGGGATGCGCTGGCCTACGAAAAACCCGGTGTCGGTGGGCGGCATGGGCGGGATGAATTGTTCAACTGAAACCCCGCCCGGTAGCGCTGCCGGAGCGGGCGTTTGGCCCGGTTGCGCCGGGGCCGGCACTGAACCGGCGGCCAGCACCAGATCGCTGCTGGGGCGGGCCGGTTGCGGTGGCGTAACCGCGGCGGCTGGCCGGCTGGCCCGGTGCCGGTGGAAAATGGCCCCGGCTATCGCTGAGAGCGATTTGCCGGTGGTCGCCCGGCGGCCGGAACCTGATCCTGTTCGGTGTTTGACCAGTTTGAGCACTGTTTGAGTGCGCTGCCCGCTCACGGTGGCCTGGCTGAAGCCGGCGGATTTGGGGCCAACGCGCGTTTGGGCCGCGGGCTGGCCGGTCAATCGCTGCTGCACCCAGGGTGATAGCGCCCGGCGGGTCCAGCGTTTCATCCAGGCGGTGAGCCGCTGCAACAGCGAGGGTGATTCGGTTGGCTGGGATTCAGGTTGATGCTGAGTCATCACAAACCGTTTGTTCCTAAAATGCCTGTTCGCCGGAACAGGCTGGGTGAATGTTTGCTAAAAATCGCCTTCGATGGCCATTGCCACCGGGTTGAACGGGCTTGAGGATTCAACCACGCTCATGGTCAGGCCGTGATGGGCAATCTCAATTTCTTCAATAGCGGTTTCGCCGCTGGCGGTGCTCATTTCCGGGCCGCTCCAGCGCACCGGGAAAGCGCCTTCAACATCCCAATGTTTCACCTTGGCAAAGCCATCAAACATTGTGCCCTGCATTGGCGCGCCGAGAATAATGGAGAAATTGAGCTTGAGCACCCAGGCGTTGTAAATGCCCGCGCTGTACCACGAATAAAGCACCGGCGACACGGTTACGCCGCGCCGCAATACAATGTTGGAATAACTGCTGGGGCCGGGCAGCTTGCGAACAAAATTGTTGTAGCCGCCCTCCTGATACTCATATACTTCTCGTTCCATTCCCAACCCGCTGCATTCGGTAAATTCGGCGACAATCAATCCGCCTAACTCAACAATAAACAGGTAAGCCGGGGCCGGATCAAAGCGATGGCCCAACACGCCTTCGAGTTTTTTGATGCCGGTGGTGGCCGCCGTTGAAACAGCCCCGGTCGCTCGGGTTGCAGCCGAGGTTAGGGCGGCGGATCTGGCCCGGGCGGCCAGATTAGTAGCTGCGGGTTTGGCTGTCATCCCGCCGGATGGTCCTTTTATCAAATCGCTCATAACCGATCTCCGTTATCTGAACTGGTTGGGATAGCTGCCGCGCTCCCGTTCCAGGCGCAAATCTTCTTTAAGTAACAGGTACACTTCCATCGCCAGGGCCGGCAAATCGACCTCGCTGACATCAAAGCCCCGGTAGTTTTCCAGCGCCGTGCCGCCTTTGCCGGAAGGGCGTACTTTTTTTACGTAAGCTCGTTTGGGGCGGCCGGTGGTTGATAGAATCATTTGTTGCTCCCGTCAGTTTCCTTGATTGAGCCTGCGGTTAATGTTGGCAATTTCACTGACCCACCGCTGTCGCTGGGCGTGTTCCAGGTTTAGCAGGTCAGCCAGCGGCCAGTGAAAGTGATACGCAATGTAGGCTACCTCCTCATGCAGGCGGTCGAGGGGGTAGCCGGTTATTCCCCCCCCAAATCAGAGAAATCCACCTCGAATTCTTTCTGGCAGTGGGGACAGGTTACCGGCAGGGTGGGCCGCCCCTGCTCGTTGATGCGCTGGTAAAACTCCTGTAAAAAGGCCAGATCGGCGGCAAACAGGTTTTCCATCACCGCGGTACTGATCTGGTTGAGCGTGCCCAGCCGGGTGATCACCCGCGAGAGCAAAATGATGACGATGTAGGCTTCGTTGGCCTGCACCCGCGGGTCGCTTAGCGGGACAATTTCGTCCATTGCTGTGGCCAGGCGCATGGTGCCCTGTTTGTGCAGGTTGCCTTCTTTGTCTACGTAGCCCATAGGCAGGGTAAATTCAAAAACAGTTTGTAGGGTCATACGGTTATTAAGTTCCTTTTTTCTTGGGTTTAACCCGGGTTATAGATTCTGCCACCAGCGTAATCTCGGCAATAAAGGCGTTGGTGCTATCCAGATCAAAATTAAAGCCGGAAATTGACAGCGGCCAGACATTTTCCAGATCCCATTGGGCTGTTGCGGCGGCGTCACCCTGCTTGGTAATGTGACCGTAGGCGGTAATAGAGGCATTGCAGCGGCTTTTCTTGCCTCTGGTTACATTTGTCCACCAGTCCCAAAAGGCCAGGTCCTTGGTGACACCCTGACACAAGGTGATCGGCTCGTAGCTGGTTGGGCCGGGGATGAAGAGCGTTGTTGA
>CAYOXS010000187.1:0-2736 GCA_964407935.1 uncultured Caldilineaceae bacterium | reverse complement strand
GAGAAAGTTATGCCGGTTCAAGGCGTAGGCTCGCATTTTTTATTTCTGGTTAATAACCAAGGTCATACCCTTTACTGTCACTGATTGTAGTGTTGGGGGTTTTGGTTTCTCGGTATATATTTTCAACCGCCAACGTCACTTCGGCAATAAAAGCCGAGGTGCTATCCAGATCGAAGTTGAAACCGGATATCCTTTGCGGCCAGGCATGCTCCAGATGCCATTCGGCAAGTTTTTTCTTGCCATTGCTACCCATCGCCCCATAGGCAACCAGACTGAGATTTAATCGTTTATACACGTATCCATTGGCCAAATCTGTCCACCAATCCCAAAAACGGGCATCATCTGTTACCCCATAGGAGAGCGTAATCGGTTCGGGGCCGCATGCCCCGGGCATTAAAATACCCTGTGACCCGCGTCCTTTTGCGTTGAGCGTGTACGGTATAACAGAAATCTGTATTGCCCCGCCACTAACGCTGGTGAATGTGCCAACGGGATTCCCGCCATAGGTAAGGACCACGCCAAAGCTGTTCTCAACGTAGGGGTCAGCATAATTGAATTCTGGTGTAGTGGATTTATCCTTATTGGAGTCTGATGTTCTACTCATTTTACACCTCGTTCTCAATGGTTATGCGGGAAATATCTTCGGCAATCAACGTGACCGAAGCCAGCATGTATTTGTTGCTGTCTACATCAAAGTGAAAACCGGAGATGCGCGACGGCCAGACATCTTGCAGGTCCCATTGCGCCACTCGTCTCAACTTTTTTTGAACGGTGGTATTGATGGCTTCTTTAACGATTTTTTCCCCGTCCGTTTTAACCGTTTTTGACACGGTGCTTGCTGAGAGATAATTGGGGCCAAGGGCAAAAATGCTGGCATTGATCCGGTTTCTTTTGCCGCTTGACATATCTATCCACCAATTCCAGAACGTCATATCATCGGTGACGCCAAAAGAGAGGGTGATCGGCTCAAAACTGGTGCAACTTGGAATATAAATGCCCCGCGACCCGCCTTCCGGGTACATTAGCGTGTGCCCCACCACCACAATGCTCATTGAGCCGCCGGTAATGGCGCTAAAGTACCCCAGAGGCTCCCCGGTGGCGGTGGTTAGTTCAATGGCAAAGCTGTTTTCTAAGTAAGGACCTATCATTGGGCTTTCGGCTCCGTGATCATAATCCAATTTGGCGGGGGCAGGGATAACTGGCCCATTATCCCTGCCCCAACATAACCAGGCTAAGCCACCCGGGTAATGCCGCCATGCACAATCTTAACCTGTTCAACCATAATGTCTGATACACTGGTGTCCATATCGGGGCCGGATACTTCGGCGGCCCAGGCGTCTTCAACATCCCATTGGGCAATTACATCGCCGGCGCGATTGAGGGCTTTGATGCTGCCGTTAACGCGCGCGCCTTCCGGCCCGTTATCGTTAACTTCTTTGCGCCAGTTCCAAACGCTGATGGTGCCGCTGGTGGCCATGTACCGAATCACCAAATCCTGCCAGCGCAAGCGCCCGGCCAGTTTCTGAACGGGGGACTCCATGGTTGCCGCGGTAAAACGGTTGTCGATGACCTCGACGCTGTAGCCCATCCCATCAACCTGATAGGCCACCACGTCTTTCATCCAATCGCCAAATTCAACTTCAAATCTAAATGCAACTTGTGGGTCTTGTGCGGCCATATACTATCACCTCCTGAGAGAAGTTTTTAAGCCTCGCGGTAAATACCTTCGTGGACAACGGTCCAGATTTCATATTGAATATCATTGGCCCCGACATCCAGCGCGGAGTAGCGGATTTCGCTGATCCACGCTTTTTCCATATTCCAGCGCGCCACTTCGCTTTCGGTCTGGTCATAAGCCACAATGGACCAATCTACCCGGGCGCTGTCAATGCCGCCGTCCATTGTTTCCTTGATCCAGTCGTTGGCTGAAATATCGCTGGTGACGGCTACGGTCAGTTCGACGGGCGTCCAGTACGCCGAGCCGGGCTGCTTGATCACCTGAAGCGGTAGGCCGCCTTTGCCGGTGACGCGGCTTTCGATCACTTCATTACCGTGGATGATGCCTTTAACGGCGGTAAATCTACCCTCGGAGACCTTGCCATCTATTTCAACGCCAAACCTGGCTACGGTTAGTGGGTTTTCCATAATCGTTTACCCCTTTCTGATGATTTATTCAGCGCCCGGGCCGGCCCACTGGCTGATGCGGAAGATCACAAATTCGGCAGGTTTGACCGGAGCCAGGCCAATTTCGACAATCAACCGGCCCAGATCGCGCGATTCGGGCGGGTTGAGTTCGTCATCGCACTTTACATAAAAGGCTTCTTCCGGGGTGCTGCCAAACAGAGCGCCATCGCGCCAGACTGTTTTTAAGAAGGCCGTAATATCCCGGCGAACTCTGGCCCACAAGCCGCGATCGTTGGGTTCAAAGACCACCCACTGCGTGCCGTTTTCAACCGATTTTTCAACGTAGTTAAAGAGCCGGCGCACGTTGATGTAGCGCCACGAGGGGTTGCTGCTGAGCGTGCGCGCGCCCCACACCCGGATGCCGCGGCCGGGGAAGCCCCGGATGCAGTTAACGCCGATGGGGTTGAGCGTGTCTTGCTCGCCTTTGGTGGTGTTGTAGGCCAGGCCAATTGCGCCCTGCACCACTTCGTTGGCCGGAGCTTTGTGGACGCCGCGGGTATTGTCGTTGCGCGCCCAAATGCCGGCCATATGGCCCGAGGGCGGAATGTTGAT
>CAYOXS010000186.1:1401-11170 GCA_964407935.1 uncultured Caldilineaceae bacterium | reverse complement strand
ATTTTTCTGCCATGATTTCCGGCGACTTTTTTGAAGAGTTCTGCCTGCCGGTGCTGCAACGCGAAGTGAAAACCATGACCCACAATATTTTCCACGTTGACGGCAAAAACGTGGCCCGCCACCTTGACCAAATCCTGTCGGTGCCGGAAGTCCACGCCATCCAGTGGGTGCAGGGCATGGGCGATGACTACCCCATTTTGCAGTGGATTCCGCTGATCAAAGAGATTCAGGCCAAAAGGCCGGTGATCGTTGATTTGCAAAAACACGAGCTGGAACCGTTCATCGAGCAGATGAAGCCGGAAGGCATTTTTTTATGGATTGCCACCGCCAGCGAAGAGGAAGAGTTGGCCATTATCAAACGGCTGGAACGCTGGATTTAATAATAACAATCATAATTTAGTTTTCAGGAGAATAAAACTATGTCTCAACCCGTATTAGGCGTAATTGTTGGAAATCGCGGCTTTTTTCCCAACCACCTCTGCGAAAGCGGCCGCACCACTATTTTGAACCTGCTTGAAGCCGAAGGCATCAAAGCCATCGCTCTGACACCGGAAGATACCCCCTTTGGCAGCATCGAAAGCCTGAGCGACGCCCAGAAATGCGCTGACCTGTTCAAAAAACATCGCGATGAAATTGACGGCGTGCTGGTCACCCTGCCCAACTTTGGCGACGAACGGGCCATCGCCAACGCCCTGCGCTGGGCCGGGCTGAACGTGCCGGTGCTTGTCCACGCTTTTGCCGACGACGCCACCAGAATGACCATCGCCGACCGCCGCGACTCGTTTTGCGGAAAAATGTCGGCCTGCAACAACCTGCGCCAGTACGGCATCAAATACACCCTCACCAGCCAGCACACCATGAACCCGGAAACCGACGCCTTTAAACAGGATTTGCGCCGCTTTGTGAGCACCTGCAAAGTTGTGCGCGGCCTGCAAAACGCCCGGCTGGGCGCGCTCGGGGCGCGGCCGGCGGCCTTTAACACCGTCCGCTTCAGCGAAAAACTGCTGGAATACAGCGGCATCTCGGTTGAAACGCTGGACCTGTCGGAAGTGTTTGGCCAGATTGAGCGGCTTGGCGACAGCGACGCCGGCGTAAAAAACAAGCTCGATGAGATCACAGCCTACGTGCCCACCAAAGGCATCCCCCAGGCCTCGCTGCTGAAAATGGCCAAACTCGGCTTTGTGGTTGACCGCTGGATGACCGACCAGAATCTGGCCGCCACCGCCATTCAATGCTGGACATCGATGGAAGAATATTTTGGCGTGGTGCCCTGCACCATTATGAGCATCATGAGCAACAAACTGATGCCCTCGGCCTGTGAAACCGATATTGCCGGCGTGGTGGGCATGTACGTGCTGGCGCTGGCCTCCGGCACGCCCAGCGCCCTGGTTGACTGGAACAACAACTACGGCGACGACCCCGACAAAGGCGTGATTTTCCACTGCTCCAACCTGCCCAAAGACATCTTCAACAGCGATCTCATCCGCCCGGACGACATCCCGGTGATGGATTATCAGGAAATTATCGCCGGTACGGTGGGCAAAGCCAACACCTTTGGCACCGTGGTTGGCCGGGTTAAAGCCGATCCCTTTACCTACTGCCGCGTCTCTACCGACGACCTCAACGGTAAAATCACCGCTTACGTGGGCGAAGGCGAACTGACCAACGATCCGCTCAAAACTTTTGGCGGCTACGGCGTGGTTAAAGTGCCCAATTTGCAGGGGCTGCTGGCCTACATTTGCGAAAACGGCTTTGAGCACCACACCGCCGTTAACCTGTCGCTCACGGCGGCCGCCGCCAATGAAGCGATGGGCAAATATCTGGGCTGGGATGTGTATTACCACAAATAATCAAAAGAGGGGGCTGGGGCGGCTGCACCACCCCAGCCCCCTCCAGAAATTAGCCAGAGCCAAACCAATGAGCGATTTTGACCAAAAACAAGCCCAAATCAAATCTCTGCTGGCCGGCAAACAGCTCGACGCGCTGCTGCTGCAACGGGTGAGCAGCTTTGCCTGGGCCACCGACGGCGCGGCCAGCTACGTAAACACCGCCGCCAGCGATGGCGCGGCCTCGCTGCTGATCACGCCCGCCGGCCGCTACGTCATCACCACTAATATTGAAGCCACCCGGCTGGAGCAGGAAGAAAAACTGGCCGAGCAGGGCTGGGAGTTGAAAGTTTCGCCGTGGCACAGCAGCACCGATGTTTTGGCCTCACTCACCGCCGGGCTAAAACTCGGCGCCGACGCGCCCGTGGCGGGCGCCGTCGATCTGTCTGCCGACATGGCCCGGCTGCGTACCAACCTCACCCCCGCCGAAGGCGAGCGCTTTCGGGCGCTGGGCCGGCTCTGCGCCGCCGCAATGAACGACGCCATTCACGCCGTAAAGCCCGGCCAATCCGAATACGAGCTGGCGGCGCTGCTGGCCCGGCAGGCCGAGCGGCGCGGCGTGCAGGCCATTGTCAACCTGATTGCCACCGACGAGCGCATTTTTAAATTCCGCCACCCGCTGCCCACCGCCAAAACGCTAAACAAATACGCCATGCTGGTGCTGTGTGGGCGCAAATGGGGGCTGGTCTGCTCCGTTACCCGGCTAATCCATTTTGGCCCCCTGCCGGACGAACTGCGCCGCAAATCCGAAGCCGTGGCCGCTATCGACGCCACGTTTATCAGCGCCACCCGGCCGGGCGTGACCCTGGGCCACATTTTTGAGCAGGCCGCCGCGGCCTATCGCCAAACCGGCTTTGCCGCCGAATGGCAGTTGCACCACCAGGGCGGGCCGGCGGCCTACGAACCGCGGGAAAGCATTGCCACCCCCGGCAGCAGCGATGTGGTTGTCGCCGGGCAGGCTTACGCCTGGAACCCGTCTATCACCGGCGCAAAATCAGAAGACACTATTTTAGTGGGCGACAGCCGCAACGAAATCTTGACCGCAATCCCCGACTGGCCTACTATCCCGGTAACCATCAACGGCCAGTCGCTGGAACGGTCGGCCATTCTGGAAGTTTTGTAGCCAACATTCAAACAAATTTTTCTAAACCAACGGAGGTTGATATGAGCAACAAAAAATATGCCATCGGCGTAGACTTTGGCACCGAGTCTGGCCGGGCGGCGCTGGTTGACATCTCTAACGGGCAAGAAGTTGCCACCGCCGTTTACGCCTACAGCAACGGCGTCATCGACGAAAAACTGCCCGGCACCAACATCAAACTTGAACCGGACTGGGCTTTGCAGGACCCCAACGATTACATCGAGGTATTTAAAACCACCGTTCCCGCCGTGCTGAAAGAGAGCGGCGTTGACCCGGCCGACGTGGTAGGGCTGGGCATCGATTTTACCGCCTGCACCATGCTGCCCACCAAAGCCGATGGCACGCCGCTCTGCTTTTTGCCGGAGTGGCGCAACAACCCTCATTCCTGGGTGAAACTGTGGAAACATCACGCCGCCCAGCCCGAAGCCAACCAGCTCAACGAAATCGCCGGCGAGTCGATTTTTAGCGAACTGCTGGACAAATACGGCCGCAAAATCAGCTCCGAATGGTTCTTTCCCAAAGCGTGGCAAATTTTAAACGAAGCACCGGACGTGTACGCCGCCGCCGATAAACTCATCGAAGCCGCCGACTGGGTGGTGTGGCAACTCACCGGCGAAGAAAAGCGGAACTCCTGCACCGCCGGCTACAAAGCCATGTGGTCCAAAAAAGATGGCTTCCCCCCCAGCGAATTTTTCCGGCTGCTCGACCCGCGTCTGGAAAATATTGTCGATGAAAAAATGTCGCGCGACATTTACCCGCTCGGGGCCAAAGCCGGTGGCCTCACCGCGCAGGCCGCCGACTGGACCGGGCTGCTGCCCGGTACGGCCGTGGCCGTGGCCAACGTCGATGCCCACGTGGCCGTGCCGGTGGGCACCGTCACCACGCCGGGCCGCATGGTCATCATTATGGGCACGTCAAACTGCCACATGGTTTTGGGTGACAAAGAACATCTGGTGCCCGGCATCTGCGGTTACGTGGAAGACGGCATTGTCCCCGACCTGATTGGCTACGAAGCCGGGCAATCGTGCGTTGGCGATCACTTTGCCTGGTTTGTGGAAAACTGCGTGCCCGCCGCCTACCAGCAGGAAGCCGATAGCCGCGGCATCGACATCCACGAGCTGCTGGCCGAAAAAGCTGCTCAGCTCAAACCCGGCGAAAGCGGCCTGCTGGCCCTGGACTGGTGGAACGGCAACCGCAGCGTGCTGGTCGATGTGGATTTAACCGGCATGCTGCTCGGCGCGACGCTGGCCACCAAACCGGAAGAAATCTACCGGGCGCTCATCGAGGCCACGGCCTACGGCACGCGCATGATTGTGGAAACGTTTGAGGAATACGGCGTGCCCGTGGAAGAAATTGTGACCACCGGCGGCCTGCCCAACAAAAACCCGCTGCTCATGCAGATTTACGCCGACGTGACCGGCCGGCCGCTGTCCATTGCCAGCAACGTGCAGGGCGGTGCGGTCGGTTCGGCCATGCACGGCGCGGTGGCCGCGGGCAAAGCGGCTGGCGGTTTTGACTCAATTGTGGAGGCCAGCCAAAAAATGGCCAGCCTGCGGGCCGAACATTACGCCCCGCAACCCGCCGCCAAAGCCGTGTACGATCAGCTCTACGCCGAATACGTCACCCTGCACGACTACTTTGGTCGCGGCGGCAACAATGTGATGAAGCGGCTCAAAACAATGAAGGCCGAAATCAGAGCCAGTTAAAAAAGCAATCGTTGATTCCAAAAAAAGATGCAAGGGCGCGGATTAAGCGGCTGACTCGGGTAGAAACTACTGCCCCATTCAGTCGGGTAATCCGCGTTCTGTTTGTAACCGTCAAAATAAATGGAGATTAAATAATGTTAGAAGATTTACGCCAATTACTGAGCGATTTACACCAGGAGCTGCCCAAAAACGAGCTGGTCAAATGGACCGGCGGCAACATCAGCGTGCGCGATACCGACACCGGCTACGTAGTCATCAAACCTTCGGGCATTCGCTACGAGGTGTTGGGGCCGGAACACATGGTGGTGGTTGACCTCGATGGCAACATCATCGAAGGCAACCTCAAGCCCTCGTCAGACACGGCCAGCCATTTGTATATTTACCGCCACCGGCCAGATGTTAACGGCGTGGTTCACACCCACAGCCCCTACGCCACCGCGTTTGCCGCGGTCGGCAAACCGATTCCCGTGTACCTCACCGCCCAGGCCGATGAGTTTGGCGGTCCCATTCCATTGGCCGGCTTTGCCCTCATTGGCAGCGAGGCGATTGGCAAAGTGGTGCTCGAAGCCATTGGTTCGTCGCCGGCGGTGCTGCTCAAAAACCACGGCGTGTTCACCGTGGGCGCTACGGCAGAGGCCGCCGTTAAAGCCGCAGTGATGACCGAAGACGTGGCCAAAACCGTGTGGCTGGCGCTGCAAATTGGCCGGCCCGATGAGATTCCAGCCGAGGACGTGGAAAAGTTGCACTATCGCTATACGAATGTTTATGGCCAATAGGCCAAACCGAAACAAAAAAGCGCGAGCCAATACGCTCGCGCTTTTTTTATTTAAGCAGATGTTTGATTGTTACTCGCTTGACCCTGACTCCCCTTGAACCGGAGCTGATTCTGCGGGCGTTTCGGCGGGGGCAGCCTCGTTCTCTGATGGCTGCGGCGTAGGCACTATAAACTCCTGCGCACCGTTAGTGGTATCCGGTACGGTCGTGCTCCCGCTGCCGCTAACAATAAACCCGATCGCCATACTCAAAATGACCAGGGCGCTAATCACATAAATGGTGATTTGCTGCCGGGTCAGCCCCTTTTTCTTGGTCGATAATTCCTGTTTTGATGGGGGCGGGCCAAAGCTTTTTGTACGTTTTTTCTTTCTCTTCTTTGATTCAGGCACGTTCGCTTCTCCATAGTTTGTTACTTACCAGCGATGTGATTATACTCGGGGCGTCATACATTGGCAATTGAGAAACCCTGGTAAATTAATGCAATGACTATCCGAATATTTTTGACTGGCCCGCTGCGCCTGCGTCTGACAATGTTGATTTTTTTCGTTCTGCTCGCCGGCTGCCAACCGCAAATGCCGCCTCTGCCGGCCGCTCCCGCCGAGGTGGCTATCCCGGTGGCTGTCCTGGCCCCCACTTCCGGCGAGCTGGCCACGTTTGGCCAGCAACTGCGCAACGGTATTCAACTGGCCTTTGATGAAGCCGGCCAGCAGTTTGAGCTGACCGTCTTTGCCAGCGATTGTACCTTTGCCGGCGGGCAAAAGGCCGCCCGGCAGGCATTGGCTCAGGGGCACACCCTGCTGCTTGGCCCCCTCTGCTCAGAAGCGGCCATCGCCGCGGCCATTGAGGCTGAAACCGCGGGCGCGCTGCTGATTGCGCCGGCAGCGCCGCACCCGCTGGTCACGCAAAACAGCGCCGGACGCACCCGCCCCACCGTCTTTCGGGTTAGCGATACGGCCGGCTGGCAGGGTCAACTGGCCGCCCGGTTTGCAAGTACATCACTCCAGCGCCAGCACGCCGCCATCATCACCATCGACCAGGACTCCTACGGGGTTGAACTGGCCAGCGCATTTGAACAGGCTTTTGCCGGACAAATTGTCTTTCGGCAGAATTTTTCACCGGGCCAAACCGATCCGGTCGATCTGATTTCTGCCGCCCAACTGGCCGGCGCTGAACTGGTCTATCTGCCCACTGCGCCCCTGCCGGCCAACCAGTTGGGACCGAGCGTACTGAGCCGCGGCCTCAACCTGCTGGGCAGCGACCGCTGGGATTCGCCGGAACTTGACCGGGCCGCGCTGCAGGGCAGCAGCTTTCCGCTTCAATTTAATGCCGACGCCACCCAACCGCAAGTTCAGCAGTTTGTTGACCAATACAAATCAACCTACGCCGTAACCCCCGGCCCATTGGCGGCGCTTGGCTACGATGCCGCCAGTCTGCTGCTCCGGGCTGTAGCACAGGCCAACGGCTCGCAGCCAGAGGCCCTCTCAAAAATTCTGAAAGCTGGTACTTTTCCCGGGGTTACCGGCGTCATCAGCTTTGATCAGGGACACAATCCCCGCAAATCTATCTCGTTTGGGCAGATTGTTGATGGCCAAATTCGGCCGCTGGCCGCGCTCGAACCCTGAATGTTTCTTGGTTAACCTGTTTTGACATCAACCCTCAGCTTTGTTATACTGAGTTCCTGTACCCCACAAATAATCCAACCGCGGAGGAGAATCGCGAAATGAAAAATTTATTACTAGTAGCAACGCTGGTGTTTGCCGCTTTTCTGGTGGCCTGTGGCCCCCCCGATCAAAACGCGTCCGGCGGCAGCGCCGATTCTGGCCAGGCAGCTCAACAAGCTGCAGCGACACCTACTCCCGTAGTTTTGGCCACGCCCACGCCCAAACCGGCCCCGCCCACCCCAACCCCCCGGCCGTCGCCCACCCCGGCGCCCATTGTTTCGGCTGAAGATACGCCCGAACAGCAAGCCGATGCTTCCGCCCCCACCGCAGAACCAGCGCCGGCTGGCCCGTTGTACGATGATATGGTCATGGTCGATGCCGGTACCTTTAAAATGGGTCAGGATGGCAGCAAGCCCAAAAACGGGCCGGCTCACGATGTTGACCTGCCAGCCTTTGAAATTGATCGCTTTGAAGTAACCAACGAGGAATTTGGCTGGTTTGCCGACCAAACCGGTTATGTTTCCTACGCCGAAAAGAACAGCAGCAAAAACTGGCGTGACGCCGCCGAAGGCAAGCCCAATCACCCGGTTGTCTACGTAACCTGGGACGATGCCACGGCCTACTGCGAATGGGGCGGCAAACGCCTGCCCACCGAAGCCGAATGGGAAAAAGCCGCTCGCGGCACCGATGGCCGCACCTATCCCTGGGGCAGCGAATTTAACGCTGCTGCCGGCAACTTCTACGAAGGCGGGATTCGCGGCACCACGGCTGTGGGTAGTTTTCCCGATGGCGCCAGCCCCTCCGGGGCGCAGGATATGGCCGGCAACGTGCGTGAGTGGACCGCCGACCATTTTGTGGCCTACCCCGGCCAGGCCGCCGATGCCGACCCCTTCTTTGGCGAAAAGAACCGGGTTAACCGCGGCGGTGGCTGGTTTGACGGCCAGGACGGCGAACTGGTGACCACCTACAACCGCAACGCCGGCCCGCCAGAAACCAGCGCCAACGACGACATTGGCTTCCGCTGTGCCCGCGACGCCAAGTAATCAACCGGTATCAAACTGATAAAACAAAGATGCCTGACTCAACCTGGGTCAGGCATCTTTATTATGGATGACGATGGCGGCCCTAAAAGCCAAACTGTTGGGATTAATTTTGCTGTTGAGCCTTCTGGCGGCCCAATGCCAGCAGCCACCCCCGGTGGACACGCCCACCCCCCCGGCCAGCCCCACCCCGCCGCTTGTTGCGCCCATTCAACCCGGCGACGGAACTGACCTCATCGACAAGCTGCTGGCGGCTGGCATTCTCAGGGTTGGGCTGCGGGTTTGGCCCGAAGCCGAATTTTCGCCGCCGGCCTTCCGCGGCTTTTCTAACGCGGCTACTGGCGGCGCGCTCAACGGCTACGAGGTTGACGTGGCCCGCTTCATCGCCGCCGGTCTGGGGCTGGAGTTGGAAATGGTTGAAGCCTACCCGCCGGTCATTGCCACCGGCGACTGGCGCGATGAGTGGGACATCGCTATTGCCTCACTGGTGCCGCTGGATCAGCCAGCCGGTTCGCCCATTTTTTACTCAGCCCCCTACGCGGTAATGCCCACCGGCATTTTGGTGCCCGCCGATAGCAGCATTCAAAACCTGGCCCAACTGGCCGGCCGGCGGGTGGGCGTATTTGAGCACACCGTTTACCAGCAAATGTTCACCCCCGCCGAACCGGCGCCCACGGTGCAGGGCCACCCCCTGATTGCGGCCCGCCCGGAAAACGTGCAGTTAATTGTGCTGAGCAACGTGCAAAAAGCCATCCGGGCAATGGCCCAGCCCGATGCGGCCAACAGCAATCTGCGGGTCGATGCCATTGTTGGCCCCGCACCCGTTTTTGAACAGGCCATCACCGAAAGCAAACTGCCGCTCAAAATTGTGCGCGACGACGCCAAACTCCCGCCGCACCCATTGGTGATTGCCGCTGCGCCGCAGGCCGGGTTAAAGGTTGAGCGGCTGCTGGCCGAGATCAACAAAGTGCTGGAGCGCCTCCACCGGCAGGGCGCGCTCTCCGAACTTTCGTTGCAGTGGTACGGCCAGGATTTGAGCCGACCGGCTGAACCACTGCCTGCATCTACCCCGAAAAACTAACCAACTGAGCAGCGGCAGAATTTGTGAAAGCAATTGTAAGTAATTGATTCTCCTGTGGCAAAGAGCAAGCTTTGGGTTTTCCCCGGCTATTGAGCAAATTATTTGACATTTTACGCAAATCCAAAAACTTATTTGCGATAATCGCGCTATTTTTACCATTTTTTTAGACAGAACCGCTAAAATTTTGGTTTGCAAAATTTACCACCCAAATGTAGAATGTGGCTCTGCAATCTTTCAATTCACAATTCACAATTCACAATTCATAATTGTATTTTCACAGGAGGTGTTCCGGTAAAGATTTGTGCAAAATTTGCATTGTGATTTGATTTGTAAATTAATGACCGGAGGAGAAAACTGATGAAGAGAAATTCAATATTGATGACATTGCTGCTCGTTACGCTAATGCTGGTCATTGCCGCATGTGGCGCCAGCCCGGCGGCTCAACCCGAGCCGGCCAAAGAAGAAGCCGCCCCGGCCCAG
>CAYOXS010000186.1:0-1301 GCA_964407935.1 uncultured Caldilineaceae bacterium | reverse complement strand
CCGAAAAATTTACCATCACCTACGATGACATTGGCCCCGGCGCTTACGCCGAAGACAGCAACGAAAACTCGGCGGATGGCAACTAAACTCGCCTAAAAACACAAAAACCAGACGATGTGCAGGGGTATACCCTGCACATCGTCTTTAGCCACATCACCAATCAGGTAGGGAAGGGATATGAATGACTCCGAGTTGTCCAGAAAAGCGCCATCGCCTCAGATAAAACTTACAGATACAATGTCCGGGCTGCCCTGGTGGCTGCTCATTATTATTTTGGTCGGGGTGTTACTCGCGTTTATCTTTGCCACAAACCAAACGTATCAGGAAATTTTCAGTTTTCTCAAATCCGGGATTGTCGTCACCATCCGGGTTACATTGATTGCCTACGCCATTGCCATCACTCTGGGGCTGATCACCGGCCTGGCCCGGGTGTCATCCAATGCCATTTTTTATAATATCGCTACCATTTATGTTCAAATTATGCGAGGGCTGCCCATTCTGGTCACAATTTTGTACGTGGCCTTTGTTTTTATTCCGATGGTGGTTACCGGAGTCAACGCTCTGGGCGAATGGCTGGCCAACATTGGCCTGCTGGGGCCGGAGAACATTTTGGCCATGCTGGGTGATCGCCGGGCCGGCCTGGAACTGGGCTTTGAATTCAGAGCGATCATCGCCCTGGCCTTTAGTTACGGCGCGTTCTCCTCAGAAATTTTCCGGGCCGGAATCGAGTCGATTGGCCGGGGGCAAATGGAAGCCGCCCGCAGCCTGGGGATGAGCTATTTTCAGGCGATGCGCCACATTATTTTGCCGCAGGCTGTGCGGCGCGTGCTGCCGCCGCTGGGCAACGATTTTATCGCCATGCTCAAAGAATCATCGCTGGTATCGGCGTTGGGGGTGCAGGATATTACTCAGTTGGGCCGGCTCTATTCTGCCAGCTCGTTTGAATATCTCAAAACCTACAACATGGTCGCGTTTATGTATCTGACGATGACCATTTTGCTGTCGCTCGGCGTTAAAGGCATGGAAATGAGGTTAAAAACCGATGACTGATCCCCAACTAAATCCAAACGCAATGATTGTTATTCGCAATATGGATAAGCATTTTGGTCACGTGCAGGCGGTCAACGACGTGAGCCTGGAAATTGAAACGGGGCAGGTGGTGGTGATCATTGGCCCCAGCGGTTCGGGCAAATCAACACTGCTGCGCTGCATTAACCACCTTGAGGTGCCAACCGCCGGCGATATCTGGGTAGACGGCATCCATTTAAGCAAACGGACCAA
Source organism: uncultured Caldilineaceae bacterium (assembly GCA_964407935.1). GTDB lineage: Bacteria > Chloroflexota > Anaerolineae > 4572-78 > J111 > J095. Next base: position 20 of record CAYOXS010000186.1, on the reverse strand, counting down.
AGACATTAACGCTGTGCGCC
>CAYOXS010000185.1:0-11248 GCA_964407935.1 uncultured Caldilineaceae bacterium | reverse complement strand
ACATCCGGCCGGTAGCGCCGGTTGAAACAAATCATAAATTTGGCCGTGGATTTGGCCGCAGCCTTAACAATTTTCTGGCCGGCGGCCACGTTTTCGGCCAGCGGCTTTTCGCAGAGCACATGCAACCCGGCCTCCAGCGCCGCCACCGATACCGGCGCGTGCAGGCTGTTAGGCAGGGCTATGCTCACCGCCTCAACCAGCCCGGCGGCAATCAATTCCCGATAATCCGTAAAGCGGTGCGGCACGCGGTAGCGGTCGGCCACTTCCTGCAACCGAGGCTCGTTGGCGTCGCACAGCGCCACAAGTTCCACATCGGCGGGCAACGCCTGGTACGCCTCGATGTGAATCCGCCCCACGCCGCCGCCTATGACTCCAACCCGTAATTTTTTCATTCTACCTCTCATCTGTCGGTATCAAAGATATCAGCCGCCCATCTTACACCCGGCGTATGGTTGCCGGCAAAAAAAGAAGGTAGTACCTCTGGACTCAAAAACCGTTATTGACCGGCAGATTCAAACCTGATATACTCAGTTAACAGTTTTTTCTCTACTTCATCATTTCTTCGAATTGGGAGGTTCGAACCGTGGGGCAACTCAAAGAATTGACACTCAGGATGGCCCGGGCTGTAGTCAACGACCCGGAGATGGTAAAAGTTGAGGAAGTGGAGGGCGCGTCGATGATTGTGCTGGAACTCAGCGTTTCGCCGGACGACATGGGGCGGATCATCGGCAAAGATGGCCGAGTAGCCAACGCAATGCGCACGCTGCTGCGCACCAGCGCGGCCAAAGACGGCAAGCGGGTCAATCTGGAAATCGTTTAAAAAAAGCGGGCCACATTGACAATGTGACCTGCTTATCTGCTTCAACCTCAACTGACAGGTTTATTCTGCCCTGTCAGTTTTTTTATTGCCCAATACTCAACAGGCGGCCGTCGCTGCGGCCAAACACCTCGGGGAAGTAAAACTCGTTGGCGGTGGCCGGCATCACGTGATAATCGCCGGGCAGGGTGGCGCGCATGGTGTAGCTGTACTCGTAAGTGCCTTTGGGCAGCCGGTCGGCAAAGAGCACCACCTTTTCGTCGCGCAGCTCGCTGCGAGAGTACCAGCGCCACCACCAGTAATAAGGCCGATACGGCTCGCTGCCATCGGCCCGGCTCACCGGCGCGAGCGTCGGGTCCATGGCCAGCAGGCTGGTTGTGGCCAGCCCGGTATCGATGGCTTCGGCCCCGGCCGGCAGCGGGTCTTCCAGCACCACGTAGTACAGATCGTTGGGGGCGATGATCGTCAGATCGACCCGGATCACGTCACCGAGTTTGGCCTCGCGCACCTCGTTGCAGACTACCGTTTTGTCTTTCAACTGCTGTTCCAGGCACGATTGCAGCGTGTAGCGCCGGCTGACCATCACGCCCCGGTCGGCGGGTTGCAGTTGTTCCACCGGCAGATACACTTTGAGATGGGCCGTGTAGTAAAGCCGGCCGTTGCCATCGGTGCGGGCGATGGTCAGCCGGTTGCCGGTATCCACCAGCAGATCGGCCAGCGGAATCACCTGCCGCGAGCTGGTGTTGACCGTGGCTTTGCTGGCGCTGCCGCTGATCATCTCGTCATCGTTCAGCAGGGCCGAAAAATCGTAGGCAGCATCCAGTTCGCCGGTCACCACCATCCAGTCGGTCAGGCTGATGAGCGCCCAGGCGGTTTCCTGCGTGGTTTCCCAAATGCCGTCTTTGCGAGCCACCATCAGCCAGCGCACCACGTTGGGGATGAGGGCGTTGTTCGGATCGAGCCGGGCCAGCGCGTCGAGAATGACCGCCGTGCTGCGGGTGTCGGTGTTCATGGCCCACCAATCGTGCAGGTGTTCTTCCCAGTGCGCGCCGGTAGCGCTGAGAATGGCGGCGTTGTTCAAATCTGACAGCAGCGTTTTAATGTTGCCGCTGTAGGCCGTTTTGTCGGTCAAATCGAGCGCCATCGCCAGGTAGGCCCGGCCGTAGTGGCTCAACTTTTCGCGGGCGTCAAACAGCGCCGCCAGCGAGTCACGGGGCGCGGCTCCGCCTTCGGCCAGCACGTACAGCACCCAGGCGTGCCGGTTGGCATCATACGTGGTGTTGAGCTGGCGCGTGGCTTGCAAATGGTTCAGCAAAAAGTTCTGGCCGTTGGCCAGCACCGTCGCCGAAACGTTGACGCCGGCCTGCTGCGCCCGGCTCAGGGCAAACACCACGTAGGCGGTCATGTGAACATTGCTCTCGCTGCTGGCCCACCAGCCCCAGCCGCCATCGGGTTTTTGCTGGGCGTAGAGTTTGTTCAGCCCCTCGTCTACCAGTCCCGGCAGCCGGGCTGCCAGCTCTTTATTTTCGATGCCCAGTTTTTGCAGCGCGTCAAACGTGAGCACGTTGGGCAAAAAGCGGCTGACAGTCTGCTCGGTGCATTCGTACTGGTAATGCTCCAGATATTTCAACCCATCGACCATGCCTGCGGCCAGGCTGGGGTCAAGTTGCACGGTCAGATCGCCGCGGCGGGCATCAAAATTGGGCGGCAGGGCGATGATCTCGGTGCGGTCGCCGCCGCTGACCAACTGCCCGGCCGTGCCGACGGTATCGGGCGCGGTGTAGCGGAAAACCAGCAGCGAGCCGTCCGGGCCGGTGGTCAGGCGCGGTTTGCTGGCATCCTGATAGCGGCCATCGCTGGAGACGGCAGCAAAAGCCAGCGTGGTGCTGGCCACGTCGGTCACGGCCACATCCCAGGTCACTTTCGTTTCGCCGCGAGCCGGAATTTCCACGGTTTGCACCGCCGCCGTAGCCGCGTTGATCATCACGCCGGCATCGGTGGCCAGCGTCACTTCTACTTGCAGCGGCTCATCGGTGTTGTTGGAAACGTTGGCCGCCAGTTGGGCTTTGTCATCCACCACAAAAAAGCGCGGCGCGACGGGCCGGATGAGCAGCGGCAGCGTCGAAACCAGTTCAACCGTGGCCTCGCCCACCCGCGTATCGCGGGTAACGCCCACGCCGCGAGTAACCCAGGTGGTCAGGTTATCCGGCAGATCAAGATTAACCTGCGACCGGCCGTTCTGATCGGTAACAACGGTGGGGTTCCAGTAGGCGGTGTCGGCAAACTCCTCGCGCACATCGATGCCGGCGGGAATCTGAGCCTGATTCGCAGCCATGTCCGCCGCCGGCGCTTCGGCGGCCATTTTGGCCTCTTCCATTGGTGCGGCGGCCATCGGCATCGGCGGCGCGCCGGTGCCCATCACTTCGCTTTCGGCCACCACTTCCTGCCGCATTGAGTCAGATTGGGCCACCAGCGCGTCCTGCTCCAGCCCCAAATCCTGGGCCAGCTCCAGCAAAAACTGGTTGGCCGACACAGCCAGCCCGGCGGCGGTGTTGATGCCCAGCCCGCGCCGGCCATAAAACGCCTGCACAATGGCCTCCGGCTGGCGCGGCTGAAGGGTGAGCACCGCTTTATCCACCATATCCAGCGAAAATTCGGCGGCCACGGGCCGGTTGTTCACGTCCGTCGCCAGCACATCAAACGTGACCGGCTGGCCGGGTTGTCCCTGCTCCGGCGAGGGGGTGAGGGTGATGTTCAATTTTTGGGCCGATGGCGTCACATCGATGGGCAGCAGCCCGACTTTGTAGTCGGCCAGCCGCGGCGCGTCGCCCTGTTTGGGGCCTTCGCGGCCCTGCACCAGCACCACCGACACGTAAATGTTGGGCGCGTAATTTTCGGGGAGCGGCAGGCGGTACACCTGGCTGCTGCCCTCAAATTTAATCACTTCCTGCGCAATAATGCGGCCGCGCTCTACCGTTACCAGCGCCGTTTGCGGCCCGCTAAAGGGCGACGGGATGAGAATTTCGGCGGTTTCGCCGGGGGCGTATTCCGCTTTGTCGCTGATGAGCGTCAGCCGGTCGTTATTTTCACGCCGCCAACTGACATCGTCTTTGCCGGCCACCCAGATGAAAATTGACGAGCGAATGGTTGGGGTGGGGGTAACGCTGCTGGCCAGCGACAAGGCGTCCTGGGCCACAATCTGGTACGAGCCGCCCTGCGGCGGGGTGAAGCGGGCCACCGCTTCGCCGCGGGCATCGGTGGTGACGGTCAGGTTGTCCACCTCTTCTTTTTTCTGCTCAGACTGCCACGTGCCGCCAAATTCTGTGGGCACAAAGGTGTTGACCCACTCGTGGCGAATGACCCGCACATCGAGCATTTTGTTGGGCAGGCGCTGGCCGGCCCAATCAACGGCGACCAGATCAACGGCGGTTTCCTGCCCGGCGTCGGCCACGTTTTCGGTGGGGCTGAGGCCGATGTAGTAGTCGCCTTTGTGCAAAATCACCTCGCTGCGGCCGGAAATGAACTGGTTGTCCGGGCCGGTCGCCGTCGCCTCGATAATGAGTTTGTGGCTGCCTTTTTGCAGCGCCTCGCTCAAGGTTTGGCCATCAATTTGAATTGGCAGTTCCCCGGCGGCGCTGCTGACGCCGCTGCCGCTCTGCACCGGCGTGGGGAACGATGGTTCACGCCACCACCAGCAGTCAAAACAGGCGTAGGGATCGTCGGCGTCATTAAAGCTGTAGTTGCCCAGTTGCGCCGGCTTAAAGCGATAAGTCTCGGCCAGCACGTTCCATTCAATGTTGGCCCCGGCCATTGGCCCGCCAAAAAAGTAGCGGGTGTTAATGAGCGCATTCAGATCACTGCCGCGCAGCAGCTCCGTTTTTTCCGGCTCGACGGTGACTTCAAATTCGGGCGGGCGGTAGGCGGCTACCTGAAAATAGTGCTCAAAATACTGGTCGTTAAACTGCACGCCGATGACATAACTGCCCAGCGCCGCGCCGGCCTCGAGCTTGATTTCATCGGCAAAAGTGGCGGTGGGGCTGAGCGTCACCTGTTTGTCCAGAATGGTCTCGTAGTTGGCATCGCGAACCGTCACCTGCACCCGGCCCACGTCGGGCAGGCTGAACTTCACATCGTCCTCGGCGCGGATGATGCCTTTGAAGTAAACGGTTTGGCCGGGGCGATAGATGGGCCGGTCGGTGTAGATGTGGGTGGTAAACGGCGGCAGTTGGTAGACCGGGTCCACCCCAAAATCGTAGGGGCTGACGCCGCGCGCCCAGTTTTCACTGACGGCGCTAAATTGCGTTTGCTGGCCGGCCGGCAGCACCGCGGCCAGCACCGAGGCCCGGTTGATACGGCTGCCCAGATCGAGCCGGGCGATGCCATCGGCGTTGGTGGTGGCCCGGCCCAGTTCGGTGCGGTCGTTTTCATCGTAAAAAACTACTTCCAACCCGCTGCCGGGCAGGCCGGTGGTTAAACCGGTAGCCCACACGAGCGCGTCTTTTTGGCCGGCTTTGAGGGTGAGGTTGAGCGCCGTTACCACCAACAGGTGACGCCGGCCGTAGCGGTCCTGTTGCGGCAACTGCGGCGAGTCGGTATCCAGCAGGTAAAGGCCCGGTTCCAGCGAGCCGCCGCCCTCTACCAGATCGATGGGCTGGAATTTCAACTCATTATCGGCGATGGTGAGCTGCTCGCGCCACTGACGAATCAGGCCGGTCTGATCGGGCGTGTAATCGTACCACTCCCACTGCGGCCGGATGATCTGCTGCGGGTCAAGCCGGTACAGTTTGAAATCGAGCGTGTTGAGATTGACCACGCCGACGACCACTTTGGCCGGGAGCGCGCTGTCGTAGGTGGCAATAAAATCGGGCGTGCGCAGGTCAAACCGGGGCGGCAGCGGCAGGGTGCGGAAGCGCACGGTCAGGTCATCGGTGGTTTTGTTGCCGTAGGGGTCTTCGATGCCGGGCCGGATGCGCACCCGGTAGTCGGTGGCCGGTTTGGCCCCAAAACTAAAGCTGAAACCGTTATTCCACGGCGAATAACTGGTGTACACCAGCGTTGGGGTGATGGGCAGCGGCGGATCCATTTCAATGTGCTCCATCACCGTGGCCGGTTTGATGGGCGCGTTGAACACAATGGTGAAATCGGTGTAGGGCGAAGCGTCCTGCGCGCCGTTGGCCGGTACGGTTTCGACAATGGCCGGCAACGGCACGGTGGTAAACCGGAAGCTGTAGGGGTTGACCATGCCGCTGCCGCCGGCCACGTTGGTGACGCCGGCGTCAATTTCTACCTGATAGGTCTGGTCAAAATCCAGCCGTTGGGTGGGCGTGAAGGTGAGGGTGTTGCCCACTATCTCAAACTGGCCAGACACGCTGCCGCCAAACAGGCCGCCGGCAGACAGGCTGAAGCGGCTCTGCGCCGATTGGGCATCGATGGACTGGTTGAACTGCACGCTGACGGCGTTTTCAATCGGCACCAGCGTTTGGCCGTCGGTGGGGGTGGTGAAAACCACTTCCGGCGGCTGGGTGGTGAAGCTCCAGCTAAAATCTGCGGGGAGATCGGTTTTATTGGCCACGTCCTTTAACCCGGCACTGACCGTGGCTTTAAAAGTTGTGCCGCCGGGGATGTCGCCGGCCGGGGTAAACACGTAAATCGAGGTGTTGAGCCATTCGCCCGCGCCTTTGATGGGCGGGTCAAACGTGAGCGGCTGCGGAAAATTCTCCGCCTCGGCCAGCGAGGTCAGCGGCACCACCGGCCGGTTGAACATCACGGTGATGGTGCTGGCCGTTTCCACATCGGCGGTGCCGTCGGCGGGGATAACCTGCGCCACTTCCAGATCGCCGGGCGTGCTGAAGCGGAAAGTGACCGGCTCGGCCAGCGGCGCGCCATCGGCGGCCACGGCCTGCTGGCTGAGCAAGGCATCGTACACGGCGGCGCGCTCGAGCGGCTGCGCCGGTTTGAAGCGCAAGGTGCGGCCGCCATCGGCCCACGAAATATCGCCGGCCACCGGCTGCGGCTGGTTAGCGGCGGTTTGCAGGGTAAAGGCGGCGGCGGTCTCGCTCTGGTTCATGGCCCGGTCAAAACTCAGCTCGACCACGCCATCAACGGGCAGTTCTTCGCCGCGGCGAGGAAAACGCTGCACAAGTATCGGTGACACGGTATCCTCCGAAACAGGGGTAAATTTAACCACCGGCAGGGGCGGGGGGCTGGTTGGCGTAGGGGTGGGGGTGCTCGGCTGGGCCGCGCTGGTGGTGGCCGTCGCCGAGGTGGCGCAGGCGGCCAGCACCAGCAACACCAGCAGGTTGAGGCCGAGGTAAAAAAAGGGAGACGCCAAAACTTTAAGGTTTGACTGCAAAACAGTTACGCGTTTCATAGGGGGTTCCTCCGGGAATGAGTGCATCGGCGGGCCGTGAAGCGGCGATAATTCTTCCTCGCAACGGCCGTCACTCCATTAGACGACGGCCTGCGGTAAAAGGTTCCACACTTTTTATTATTGCATCTGTACCGTAATAAGACAATCCGGTTAGCGACAAACTGCTCAACTTGTGCTAAAATGAGCGCCGATACCCCTGGTGATGGATTTCACATGAAGCGGCTGATTTTTCCGCGGTTGAGTTTGAATAGTCTGGCCGTGCTGCTGCTGTTGTTACTAACAACAGCCTGCGCGCCAATTTCCCCGCCGTCGTCGGCGGCGCCCATTACGGACATGGCCACCGGCTGGCAGGTTCGCTGGGGCGATTCGCCGGTGGGCAGCGACGGCGTTAAAACGTGGCTGCGGGATGCGCCCGATGACCCTGCCTGGCAAAATCTGGAGCAATTGAACCAACTGGGCAGTCGCAGCGATAAGCGGTTGTTGTGGTTGCGGGTCCGGCTGCCCGCCGGGCCGTGGCGCGACCCGGCTGTTTTTATGGACTCGGTGGATCAGGGGCTGGAAGCCTACTTGGGCGAAAAGCTCATTTACAGCGCCGGGTTTATCGACCGCAGCGGCAATGAGCCGGCGCTGGGCACCATTCACCACATGATTCACCTGCCCCCGGATTTTGCCGGCCAAACGCTCTCGCTGCGTTTTTACTCGCAGTACAACACCATCGGCCCCCGCACCGGCGTTTTTTTGGGCGAACACGCCGACCACCTGCTTACTATTTTATACGTAGATATCGACCGCTTTATTTTGGGCAACCTGCTGCTGGTGGTTAGCCTGGTGGCGCTGGTGCTGTTTATCGGCCTTACCGATAAAAAAGCCTACCTGGCCATGGCCGTTTTTTCGGCGGCGGCGGGCGTTTTTATTATTTTCAGAACGCAACTGGTTGAGCTGTTTGTTACCAGTACCTTTCTTCAGGAATACAGCAAGCTGGCCTCGGTTTTTATGCTGCCGGTGGGGCTGGCCGCCTTTTTTGAGCAGGTGGTCACGCCCGGCCCGTGGGCGGTGATCCGCCGGCTGTGGCAGGTGCATCTGGGCTATGCCGTGGCGGCTATTGGGCTGTCGCTGCTGGGCGTGGTGCAACTGCTCACCACCGTGCTGCCCTACGAAGTGCTGGTGGCCGTTACGCTGGTAACGCTGGTGGCCGTTTCGGCGCGAGAATCGCTGCGGGGCAACATTGATGCCCGCCTGTTTACGCTGGGCTACGCCATTGTGCTGGTTTTTGGCCTGCTGGAAATCATGGACGATCTGGGAGCCATCGACCTGCCGCGCCGGGTGATCCACTGGGGGGTGATGGGCTTTGTGGCGGTGCTGGTACTGATTTTGGTGAGGCGCTTTAACCAGGCGGTCAAAGCGCGCGCCCAACTGATCACCATTCAGCGCGAACTGACCATTGCCCACCGCATTCAGCAAAACCTGCTGCCGCCCCCTCGCCCCGACTGGCCCGTTCCCGATGTGGTCTGCTTTAGCACCCCGGCCCACGATATGGGCGGCGACCTGTACGCCTACCACGCCTTTGACCGCAACCACATCGCCCTGACCGTGGGCGATGTCTCCGGCAAAGGCATGCCGGCGGCGCTGCTGATGGCCGTCAGCCTGGCCTCGCTGCGGGCGGCCATTCTCAACAACCTGGCCCCTGGCGAGCTGCTGGTTTATCTTGACCACGTGATCGGCCTGTACACGCGGGCCACCTGGCAAAACTGCGCCATGTGCTACGTGGAGATTGTACTGGATTACAACCCGGCTGCCCCCGCCACCCTGCGCGCGGCCAATGCCGGCTGCATCCCGCCGATCATTCGCCGGGGCAGCGGCGCGGTGGAGTGGCTGGATATTGGCGGCGTGCCGCTCGGCGTGGGGCTGGGCGCGGAATCGGGTTACACCGAGGCCGGCGTCAGCTTGAGCCGGGGCGATATGGTCATCCTCACCAGCGACGGCGTGGTTGAGGCGCAAAACGGCAGCCGCGAACTTTTTGGTTTTGACCGGCTGGAAAGAGCCATCGCTGGCGGGCCAAACGCCAACGCCGGGGCCATGCTGGCCCATTTGCAGCAGCATGTGACTCGCTTCACCGGCGATACCGAAACCCACGATGATATCACCATTGTGGTGGTGCAGGTATAGCAGGTTCAACTTGGGGTAATAAACGGCCCGTGCTACAATGTTGCGCACATCAAAAACAGAGGGACTCCATGCAACGTTGTTACAAATTTTACGATCTGATCACCGCCATGTTTGTGGCGGTGTTATTAATTAGCAACATCGCTTCGGCGGCCAAAATTGTGGATTGGGGAGTGAGCGTGTTCGGCCTGCCGCTGGCCTTTGACGCCGGCACGCTGCTGTTTCCGGTCAGCTATATTTTTGGCGATATTCTGACCGAGGTATACGGCTACAAACGCTCGCGGCGGGTGATCTGGTTTGGCTTTTTTGCCGCCGCGCTGATGGCTCTCACCTTCTGGATTGTGGGGCTGATGCCCGGCGAAGCGGCGTGGCAGGAATACGCCGGGCAAACGGCGTACAACGCCATTTTGGGCGGTGTGGCCAGCGGCGGCATTGTGCTGGCCAGTCTGGCCGCCTATTGGGCCGGCGAATTTTCCAACAGCGTGGTGCTGGCCAAGCTCAAAGTGGCCACCGAGGGCCGTTTTTTGTGGCTGCGCACCATCGGCAGCACGCTGGTTGGCGAGGGCGTGGACACCGTTATTTTTATTGTGGTGGCCAGCGCCTTTGGCGTGTTTCCGTGGGAAATCGCCGTTAGCCTGATTACGGCCAACTACATTTTTAAAGTGACCATCGAAGTGCTGTTTACCCCGTTCACTTACCTGATTGTTGGCTATCTGAAACAGGTTGAAAACGAGGATTACTACGACCGCACCACCAACTTTAACCCCTTTACCCTGGCCTCATAAAAATGATGACTCCGGAAGAATTTTTTGACGAACCCGAATTTAACGCCAACGATCTGCTGCTGAACGAGCCAACGCCGCCCGGCCATCGCTCCGGGTTTGTGGCCGTGGTTGGCCGGCCCAACGTGGGCAAATCAACGCTGATGAATCACTATCTGGGCCAGAAAATTGCTATTGTCAGCCCCAAGCCGCAAACTACCCGCAACCAGTTGCTGGGCATTTTAACCCTGCCCGACCCCGACCAGTCGGAGCTGTCGGCGGCCTGCCCGCCGGCGCAGGTGGTCTTCATCGACACGCCGGGTATGCACGCCCCGCACCACAAGCTGGGCGAATATTTGCTGGCCGCGGCCCAAACCGCCCTGCCGGAAGCCGATGTCATTTTGTGGCTGGTTGATATGAGCCGGCCGCCCGGCCCGGAAGAGCGACTGGTGGCCGAGTCGATTGCCGCCGCGCAAAAAAACGCCGAAGCGCCCATTCCGGTGGTGCTGGCCCTCAACAAAATCGATCTGCTGGGCGACGACGAACTGGCCGGCATTGAGCAGCCGTACCTGGCGCTGTACCCGGCCGATCGCTGGCTGGTGGTCTCGGCCACCCGCGGCGACAACCTGCTGCCCCTGCTGCAAACCGTTATCGAGCAACTGCCGGAGGGACCGCGCTACTTCCCGCCGGAGCAGGTGACCGACCAGCAGCTCCGCTTCATCGCTGCGGAACTGATCCGCGAGGCGGCCCTGCACATTTTGCGCGATGAAGTGCCCCATGCGCTGGCCGTCGTCGTCACCGAGTTTACCGCCCGCCACGAGGAGCTAACCTACATCAGCGCCGATCTCATTTTGGAGCGCAGCGCCCACAAACAGATTGTGATAGGCCAAAAGGGCAAAACGCTCAAACAGATTGGCCAGCGCGCCCGGCCGGAAATTGAGCAGATGGTTGGTACCCGGGTGTACCTGGAATTGTGGGTTAAAGTGCGGCCCAAGTGGCGCAAAAATCTGAACCAGCTCAAATGGCTGGGGTATTCAACATCATAAAACAGAAATGACCCCCTCCCCTACCCCTCCCCCTGAAAGGGGGAGGGAAACCATTACGGGGGCAGTTTGGGGCGGCTTTGCCGCCCCAAAC
>CAYOXS010000184.1:0-11418 GCA_964407935.1 uncultured Caldilineaceae bacterium | reverse complement strand
GTTGGGCAAAGGGCGATGTGGCTCCCCGTTCGGCGTTGAAACTGGCGCAAAATTGCTCCACCTCGCGCCAAAAATCGACGCCCTGTTCAGCGGGCAGTCGGCCCTCGCCGGCGGAGTGGCTGAACGGCACCCGCAAATCAACATCCAGCAACAGCCGGCCTTTGTAGCCCAGCGTCACCCGGTCCCAATTACTCGGCTCGCCGATGACACAGTAAGCGGGCGGGGTATCCAATCGCTGCGCCAGCACGTGGCGAGCGCCTTTGCTCGTGGCGTATTCTTCTTCCACCGCGCCAACCACGGTAATGCGCCAATTAACTGGTATGTTTACCCGCGCCGCCGCCGCGGCAAAAACACATAACGGTCCTTTGGCGTCAACACTGCCCCGACCGTACAATAAATCTTCGTCGCGGCGCACCGGCACTTCGCCGGGAAAGGTATCGATGTGGCCCAGCAGCAGGATTTCTTTGTCGCCTTTGCCTTTCACTCCCACCGCGTTTTTTACTTCATCGACCCGCGCATTCAGCCCATGCGCATCCAGCCAGCCGGCCAGGTAGGTTGAGGCTTTGATTTCGTAGGTTGATGGGGACGGAATCGAGACCAGTTTTGTTAACAGGCCAATTGCTTCACGCTGCCATTTTTCCCGGGTCATCTAACGGAGTACCTCACCAACCGTTTGCACTACTTGCTGTAAATCATCGCGCTGAATAACCAACGGCGGCAGTAAACGCAGCACATTCAGCCCGGCCGGCAGCGCCCAAACGCCGCGCTCCATCAATTCTTGCAGGATGGGCGTCACTTTGCCGCGCAACTCCACCCCGATCATCAATCCCAACCCACGCACCTCCCGGATTTTTTTGGTGGGCAGCGCTGCCAATTCGGCTTGCAGCCACTGGCCCAGCTCGGCGGCGCGCTGCGGCAGGCTCTCATCGACCATCACTTGTATCACGGCCCGGCTGGCGGCGCAGACCAGCGGATTGCCGCCAAAGGTGCTGCCGTGCAGCCCCGGTTTGAATTGGCCCAGCTCGCTGCGCCAGGCGGTAACGCCCATTGGCAGCCCGCCGCCAATCGATTTACCCAGCGTGACCACATCCGGCGACAGACCAAAATGTTCGCTGGCCAGCCAGCGGCCGGTGCGGCCCACGCCGGTCTGGATTTCATCGACAATGAGCAGCGCCCCGTGGCGGGTGCAACTTTCGCGTAGCGAGTTAAAATATTCCCCAGAACCGGGGTAAACGCCGCCTTCGCCCTGCACAATTTCAACAATCACTGCGGCGGTGTCGTCGTCAATCGCTGCTGCGGCGGCTTCGATGTTATCGTAGGGGATGTGGCTGATGCCTGGCACCAGCGGCTCGAACGGTTCGCGGTATTTGGGGTTCCAGGTGAGGCTGAGCGCGCCCATTGTCCGGCCGTGAAAACCGCGCATCGCGGCGATGATTTTTTGGCGGCCGGTGGCGTAGCGGGCAAATTTAATGGCCGCCTCGTTGGCTTCGGTGCCGGAATTGGAGGGGTGGATGAAGCAGCCATTCCAGCCCAGACTGGCGTTGAGCACGCTGGCCATATCGCGCAGCCACAGCGCGCGCTGGTCGTTAAAGCTGGATTCCTGCCCGGCCACGTACACGTCGAGCTGCTCTTTGATGGCCGCGGTGACCGCCGGGTGGCTGTGGCCCACATTGGCCCAACCCTGCGAGGCGGCGCAGTCGATGTATTCGTTGCCTTCGCTGTCCCACAGACGCGCGCCGCTGGCCCTAACAATCGCTACGGGGCGGCGCCCCACCCCGCCAGAGGTGAAGGCGGATTCTAGTTGCGAGATTTGGTCGAAATTCATTCAATCACCGTGCCTTCACCGGCCAGCGCCCGGCTCACCGGCCCGGCCACGCGGCCATCGGCAAACACAATCCGGCCGATGCCCTGCGCCAGCGCTTCCTGCGCGCCCATCACTTTCTTTTTCATCCGGTCTTCGGCCACGCTCATAAACTGGTCAATTTTGGCCGCCGGGATGTAGCGAATCAGCGTCGATTCATCCGGGAATTTTTCCAGCAGCCCCGGTACGTTGCTGAGAATAACCAGCGCCTCGGCCTGAAACGCGGCGGCGGTGGCCGCGGCGGCCCGGTCGCCGTCAACATTGATGGCTTCGCCCTCGTAGCTGATGGCCGGCGGGGTGAGCACCGGCAGCGCGCCGGCGTTAAGCAGGGTTTGCAGCAGACCGGTGTTCACCTTTTCAACTTTGCCGGTGTAGTCATCGCGCAGCACCAGCCGGCGGCCATTTTGAATAATTTTGATGGCGTCTTTGCGCGGCCCTTCCCAAATCCGGCCATCGATGCCGCTGAGGCCGACGGCGTTGACGCCGCGCGTTTGCAGCTTTTCCACCAGCCCTTTGTTCATCTGGCCGCAGTAGACCATCTCGAAAATTTCCAGCGTGCGCCGGTCGGTGCGGCGGGAGGTGTAGCCGCTGACCGAGGTGACAAACTGCGGCGGGTGACCCAACTGTTCGGCCACTTTGTTGGTGAGCGACGAGCCGCCGTGCACCACAATCAGCGGTTGGCCCGTTTTGACCAGCGCGGCAATGTCATCGGCAATCAGGTCGTAGTTGATGCCTTCGCTGCCGCCAATTTTAAGTACAATCATCAGTTTACTCCATTTACGATTTTTGATTTACGATTTACGATTATTTCTGTTACGCAGCGTTTTGAGAGACGCTACTGTCATAGCGATAATTTCATCGGTTTCTTTCATCAGGTCTGCTACGCGCGATAGCGACATTAGTTCTGCCTCAACCAGGATCTCAAGCCAGTAAAGCGTTTCGTCGGCCTCTTCTTCAACAATTTTGAGTTTGTTGACAATATCCGCCGGGGATTTGGCCCGGCACGCCGCCCGATAATTGGCACCAACTGACGTGGCCGAACGCAAAATTTGGTCGCCAATAATCCGGCTGCTTTGTGTTTTTGGCAATGCCTCAACGAGTTTGATAACCCGCAGCCCAAGCTGTTTCGTTCGATGTTTAAACTGTTCCTCATTCATAAATTGGTGCAGTTTTACTCAATCGTAAATCCAAAATCGTAATTCGTAAATCATTTACTGTTTCTTTCCCAAAACACGCCCGCGTCGTAGCCCTGAATGCGCCCGCCCGGCTCGGCCAGGGCCAGCCGCTTTTCGGCCAGCAGGCAGTAGGTTTCATCAATTTCGATGCCGATGTAGCGCCGGCCCAGCTTTTTGGCCACCACCGATGTTGTGCCGCTGCCCAAAAACGGATCGAGCACCACGTCGCCGGGGTTGGAACTGGCCAGAATGATTTTGGCCAGCAGCTTTTCCGGCTTTTGGGTGGGGTGATCGGTGTTTTCCGGCATCGACCAAAAGGGCACGGTCAAATCGGTCCACAGGTTGCTGGGGTGGGTTAGCCGAAAACGCCCGGCCCGCGAATCTTCCCAGTCTTTGGGCGCGCCGTTGTCGGTGTAGGGAGCGATCACCCGCCGTTTGAGCTTGACCGCGTCCAGATTAAAGGTGTAATCACTGCCAACGGTGCAAAACCAGATGTCTTCGCTGGCGTTTTTCCAGTTGGCCTGCGCGCCGCGCCCCTTTTCGCGCTCCCAGGTGATGCGGTTGCGCACCACCAGATATTTCTGCGCCACCCGCTGAATCGCCGCCGACGACTGCCAGTCGCCGCAAATGTAAACGCTGGCCGTTGGTTTGAGCGTGCGCAGCAGCGGCGCCAGCCAGCCGTCGAGCCAGCCTTCGTATTCGGCCAGCGGCATCTGGCTGAAGCTGCGCCGGTTGAAAGTTTTGTTCAAATTGTACGGTGGGTCGATGAAAAGGAGGTCGACAAAATTAGCCGGCAGGTGGGGTAGCGCGGCCAGCAGCTCCTGCTGGATGGTGCTATCGAGCAGAGTATTGGCCGTGACCGGTTCCGAGAGCCGTCGCAAACGCCGGGAAAACTGCTCCCGCTCGGCGTCGGACAGGGTGATGGTGCGGTTGCGGGGCGCGCGAACTTTCAACCTTTTCTCCAAAAAATTATCAGTTTGGCGCGTGGCGAGTTGCGGGTGGCGAGTAGTGAATGAACGAGTCGGCGAGTCAGCGAACAGCGAATGAACGGAACACGCAATACAAACTCAGAGCCAAAGGCCCTCTATGGAAAACTCATCACTCAAAACTTAAAACTCAAAACTTAAAACTTAAAACTTGCCCCGCTCACCAAACTTACTCACACCGGGTGCAGCCCCGGAAAATCCAGCCCGGTGGTTTCCGGCCAGCCGAGCATCACGTTCATGGCCTGTACGGCGCTGCCGGCCGCGCCTTTCATCAAATTGTCAATGGCAGCGATGATGACCACCCGGTTGCTGTTTTCTTCCACCTCAAAACCGATGTCGCAGTAGTTGGTGCCGGGCAGCAGTTTGGGATCGGGGTAGCGAAAAATGCCGGTTTTCTGCTTGACCAGCCGGACGAACGGCTCGTTTTTGTAGCTTTTGCGGTAAATTTTCCACAGCTCTTTTTCTTCCACTTTGTCGTTGAGCAGGCAGTGGGCCGTAACCAGCGCGCCGCGGATCAGTTCGATGGAGGTGACCGACATGTACAACTCAAAGCCATCGCCGAGGGTTTGCCGCACTTCGGCCTGGTGGCGGTGGCCGGTGGGTTTGTACGAGCGCACCGCGCCGCTGCGCTCCGGGTGGTGCGAGCCTTCGTTGGGGCGCGCGCCGCCCTCAGACGAGCCAACCTTGATGTCGGCCACCACTTTGCCACCGGCCAGCAGCCCGGCGTCGGCCAGCGGCGCGAGCGCCAGATTGGTGACGGTGGCGTTGCAGCCCACGCCGCTCACATATTTGGCGGCGGCGATGTCGGCGCGGTGACGCTCCGGCAGGCCGTACACAAATTTGCTCAGCCAGCCCGGGTTGGGGTGCGCTTCGCCGTACCATTGCGCGTAGGCAGCGGCATCATGCAACCGGAAATCGGCGGAAGTGTCGATGATGCGTTCGGCCATCCCGGCAAAATAGTCGATTTTACCGGCGGAAAAACCGTGCGGCTGGGCCAAAAAGAGCAGGTCGCTTTTTTCCAGTGTGTCGGGGTGGCTAAATTGCAGCTCGGTGGCGGCGCGCAGGTTGGGGTGGGCGTTGTGCACAAACTTGCCCACCTGGCTGGCGCTGGTGATCTGCTTGATTTCCACGCGGGGGTGAAAGAGCAGCAGCCGCAGCAGTTCGCCGCCCACATAGCCGCTGCCCCCGACAATGCTGACTTGAAGTTTTTCGGTCATTGATACGCTTTCTAATCGCAAATCGTAAATCCAAAATCGTAAATCGTGCTATTCGCTATGCCCGACTTTGAGCACGTAATCCACCACCCGGTCGGGAATATTGATGCCGGTGGTGTCGATGCTGTTGCGAAATTCCATTGTGTAGTTAACTTCGTTGACCAGCAGCCGGCCGTCGCGGGTTTCCAGAATATCCACGGCGACAACGCCGCCGCCCACAGCTTTGGCCGCCGCCAGCGAAATTTGGTCAATTTCCGGCGTTACCGGGCAGTTGCTGGCTTTACCGCCGCGAGCGGTGTTGGTGATCCAGTGCTCGCTGGTGCGGTAAATAGCAGCGATGGTTTCATCGCCCACCACAAAGCTGCGTATGTCGCGGGCCGGTTTGTCGATGTATTCCTGAATGTAAAATACCGAGTGGTGGTAGCTGCCCAAAATTTCTTTGTGTTCCAGAATCGCCTCGGCGGCCTCGCGGTCGTTGATTTTGGCCAGCAGGCGGCCCCAACTGCCCACGCCCGGTTTGAGCACCACCGGGTAGCCAAACTCTTCGATGGCCTTGATGGCGGCTTCCGGGGTGTAAGCCACCTTGCAGCCCGGCGAAGGCACGCCATCGCGGATGAGCGCCGAGGTGGTTTCGAGTTTGTTGCCGCAAATCATGGCCACTTCATAGGTGTTGACGGTTTTTACGCCCCAGTCGTTCAAAATACGCAGTGAGTAAAGCGCCCGCGAGTGGTTGATGGCCCGCTCAACCACCACGTCGTAGTCGCGCCAGCCGTTGGTCGCGTGCAGATCAAAAATAACGTCGCGCACGTCAATCACGTCAACGGGGATGTTTCTATTTTCAAAGGCTTGCAGGAGGAGTTTTTCTTCAACCCGCACCCGGTTTAACAGCATCGCAATTTTCATAGTCAGTCTCGATTCAAAGTTTGGTGAGTTGGGTGTGTTGGGTGAGTCACTTCACTCACCTAACTCACTTCACCCACCCAACCTTTTTATTCGCCCCAGTCTTCTTCTTCTTCGGGGGCCAGATCGAGTTCCGGCGGGTCAACCGAAACCACTTCAAGCTCAACGCCGCAGTCGGGGCATTGCACAATTTCGCCTTCCATCACGTCATCGGGCAGGGTCACATCGGCGGCGCATTCCGGGCATTCAGCTACTTTACTCATTGTAAAAATCTCCTTTTTGCATAAAATGAGGGTACTTTGTCCGGGCAATATTAAACGTGGTGCGTCGCGCACAGAAACTACTCCACTGCGCCCACGCACCACGCTGTCCTAGCCTGGCCCTTTAAACTGGGCGAAATAATACCACAGTTCGCGGGATAATGTAAATTGAAGCGAAATGACTCAACAGATTTGGCGCAGGTTTTGGCCACGCTCAACGAGATTGCCGCCAGCATTAACCGGCTGGGGGTGGGCCAGGATTTGTCGGCTGCGCTCAATTTGATTGCTCACGAAGCGGTGCGGCTGATGGCCGGCAACAACCCGGCCGGAGGTGATGCGGCGTCGGTGGTGATTTGGGTGTTTGACGAACCCGGCCACAGCTTTGATGCGGCGCAGCGCGTATCGGCCGGCGAACCGCGCGGCGCGTCGGTGGCCGACAGGCCCCGGCCCGACGGCATGGGCGCGCGGGCGGTGCGGGCCAAACGGCGGCTGTTATCGTATGAAGCGGGCGCGCCCGCCATCCATCCGGCCAAACGGGAGGCCGGGGCGCAGGTGCTGGCCTGCTACCCGCTGCTGGTGGGCAGCGATGTGGCCGGCGTGCTCTACCTCTATCGCTGCAGCGCCCGCCGCTTTTCCGCGCTGGAACTGCTGTTGCTGGACAATTTTGTGCAGCTCGCGGCCATGGCCATCCATTACGGCCGCCGGGTGGGCGGGCTGAGCCAGGCGCTCACCCGCAAAGTGCGGGAAATGGAAAAGCTGCGCCGGGCTTCGGGGCTGTTGGGCAGCCGCACCAATCTGGACGAAACGCTCACTGAAATTCTGGCCATCGGCCTGGATTTGACCGCGGCCCAGTATGGCAGTTTTGAATGGTTTGACCGCCGGCGCGATTTGCTGGTGTCCAAAGCATTGGCCGGCAGCCTGGAACAGCCCGCCAGCGAGCCGAGCCTGCCGGTCAACGAACAGAGCGTGGTCGGCTGGGTGGCGCTGCACAAAACATCGCTGCGGATTGGCAACCTGGCCGAGCCGCCCTGGCGCGACATTTACCAGCCCCTGCCTATTGAGCGCGAAATGCGCTCGGAACTGGCCGTGCCGATCATCGGTGCGGGCGGCGGGTTGGAAGGCGTACTAAATATTGAAAGCCCGCAGCTCGATGCCTTTTCTGCGGAAGATCAACTGCTGCTGGAGGCGCTGGCCGGGCAGGCGGTAGTCGCCATTCAGGAAATCCGGCTGCTGGATGCCTTGCAGGAAATTGTGCAGGTGCTGCTCACCGCCGATTACGACGAGCTGCTGCGGCTGATTATTGAACGCGCCTGCGATTTGATTCACGTGTCCGATGGCTCCATCTGGCTGGTGCAGGCCGATGACACGCTGCTGCTGCGCCAGTCCACCGATACGGTTCGCATCGGTGAAGTGCTGTCGTTGTGGAATAGTTTTACCGGGCAAGCGGTGCGGCTGCGCCAGCCGGTTACAATTGACGACATCCGTTTTGAGCCAAAATTTATGCACCCGGAAATGGCCGAACAGCGCGGCTGGGTGAGCGCCATTGTGGTGCCGCTGCTGGCCGCGCAGGATAACGCTCACCCGGTGGGCAGTTTTGCGCTTTATTCGCGGGAGCTGCGCGATTTTTCGGACTGGGATAAAAAGCTGCTCACCTGTTTGGCCAATCACGCCGCCGTCGCCATTCGCGACGCCGAGCAGTTGCGGCTGCTCAAACAGGCCCAGGAACGGCAGGCCACCGCCGAAACCATCGCCGCCGTGGGCGATGTGGCGGCCAACTTGCTGCATCAGCTTAACAACAAATTTGGCGCAATTTCGGTGCGGGTGCAGGGTATCGAGGCCAAATCCGCCGGGGCGCTGGCCGCCGACGGCTATCTGGCCAACAACCTGCGCGAAATTGCCCAGAGTACGCGGCAGGCAATGGCCATTGTCCGCGATTCGATGGCCCCGCTCCAGCCCATCCGCGCCGAGTCGGTTAATTTGGCCCACTGTGTTGCGCAGGCGCTGGCTCGCGCCGCCCTGCCGGACACCATTGCGGTGCGGCAGCAAAATCTGCGCAAGTTGCCGCCGGTTGTGGCCGGTGAAAAGCAGTTGGAGATGGTTTTTTATAATCTGATTGACAACGCGCGCAACGCGATGGGCGGCGCGGGCGAGCTGCATTTGACCGGGCGGGTGGACAACGGCTTTGCGGTGATCACCGTGGCCGACAGCGGTCCCGGTATCGCCGCCGAGCGGCAGGCTGCGATTTTTGAATTTGCCGGCAGCGCCGACGAGCGTCCGGGGACAGAGCGGTTGCGTTTTGGCCTGTGGTGGGTTAAAACCTTTGTTGATCGCTTTGGCGGGCGGGTAGAAGTAGATAGCCGGCCTGGCCGCGGCGCTCGTTTTTCGGTGTGGCTGCCGATAGACCGGGGAATTGAGCCGTGACGCGACCAACCGTACTGATTATCGAAGACGACCCGGCCTGGCAGGAGCTTTTGGCCGAATTTGTGGCCGACGCCGGTTTTCGGTCAGTGGTGGCGGCCACGGTGCGCGATGCGGTGGCGCGCCTGGGTGAGCAGGTATTTGCCCTGGCCGTGGTTGATATTTCGCTGTCGCTGCCGGACCACGCCGACCGCGGCGGGGTGTCGGTGCTGCGAGCTATCAGCCAACTGCCGCAGCGCATGCCGGCCATTGTGGTCACCGGCTACGCCACCATCGAACTGGCCATTGAAACCCTGGCCGAGCTGAACGCCAGCTACTTTTTCCGCAAAGAAGAATTTGATCGGGGCAAGTTTATCGACGTGGTGCAAAAAATAACCATCGAGGCTGACCCGCTGGCGGCGTTGAGTGACCGCGAGCGCGAAGTGCTGCGCCTGATGAGCGACGGACTGACCAACCGCCAGATTGCTGAGGAGCTGACGGTGACCGTCAACACCATTAAAAAGCACACCCAAAATATTTTCACCAAACTCAACGTTGAATCGCGGGCGGCGGCGGTGGCTCGCGCTTTTAAACGAGATGAATGACCAGCCGTTAGTTAGAACTAAATTTGATTGTTCCGGCAAGCCGGTGGTATAATCCGGCCCAAGGAGATCGAGATTACGCTGCCACCGCAGACAGGCCCGGGAACACCTGTCTGCACTTTTTTCGCACCGTTCACCTCTCTCTTTGGAAGGAAGGCAGATATGTCGCTGAATTTGCGGATCAGCCGGCCCCGCCCGCGTCGTTCGCGGAGCAATTTGCCCTGGCTGCTGATGGCTATTTTTCTGGCAATGGGCTGGGTGGCCTGGCTCAAAGACTGGCAGCCGGATGATGTGCTGGCTTTTGTCAACCAGCAGGTTTTGCCCCAGGTTGCGGTTGAAATTCCCCAACTCAAAACTCTATCCCCAAAACAGGATTCGCCGGCGCAGCCCCCGGCCGATACCGTTCGCATGGTCGAGGCGCGGGTGATTGAAAATCCACAGAGCACCGCCTTCACCGCCGACCTGTACTCGGCGACCGGCAAAGATGACATCCCCTGGCCCAATATCGATGGCCGGACCAAAGTTGAAATTTACACCGTGCAGAATGGTGACTCGTTGTGGGGCATCGCCGATAAATTCGGCCTGACCATCGACGCGCTGCGCTGGTCTAACCCGGAACTGGAACGCAACCCCGACGTACTGTCGGTGGGCACCGAACTGCGCATTTTGCCGGTAGTGGGCGCTTTGCACGATGTGGCCGCGGATGACACCATCGAGGCCATTGCCGCCCGCTACGGCGTGACCCCGGACGATATTACCGGTTATCCGCCCAACGCCCTGTTCCCCCCGTTTGATTTAAAGGCCGGTACCGCGCTCATCATCCCCTTTGGCCAAAAAGACATCAAACTGCCCAAACCGGCACTGTCGCCGGAGACGCTGCTGGCCTGGCCAGTGGTCGGTTCAATCACCACCGAATTTAGCCCCGGTCACAAGGCGCTCGATATTGGCGCGCCGTATGGCTCCCTTGTTTACGCCGCGGCGGCGGGAACCATTACCTATTCCGGCTGGGCCACCGATGGCTACGGCTTTACCGTTATTGTTGACCACGGCAATGGGCGCGAAACGTGGTACAACCACCTCAAAGGGGCGTTGCTCAACACCGGCGCAGTGGTTGAACGGGGCACCCCGGTCGGCGAGGTGGGCAGCACCGGCCACTCCACCGGCCCGCACGTTCATTTTGAACTGCGCCTCAACGGCCAGGAAGTCAACCCCATTGATTACCTGCCCGGCCCAACCCCGCAATAACCTCCGGAATCTTGCTCGCTGCTGCGGGTTGGGGCTATACTGCTCCCATTACATCTACCGAGGCAACCCGTGAAAGCTGTTACTCATCTGACCGGTCGAATCGTGTTGATTCTGGCCGGTTTATTATTGCCGCTGCTGCTGCTTGAATTGGGCGTGCGCGTGTTGGGGCTGGCCCCGCCGCCCCAGCCGAATCCGGCCATCTGGCAGCCGCACCCCCTGTTTGGCTGGTGGCATATCCCCTACAGCGGCGGCACCTTCCACAGCGATTACAACGAGTTTGCCAGTGAGGTTCACATCAATGCCCGCGGCCTGCGCGACCGCGAAATTGGCTACGATAACCCCGATGGCGCGCTGCGGGTGCTGTCGCTGGCCGATTCGTTTGGCGAGGCGCTGCAAGTTAATCTGGAAGACACCTACCACAAGCAGCTCGAAGGGCTGCTGGCCGGGTCGCTGGGGCGGCCGGTGCAGGTGCTCAATGCCGGGGTGGGCGGCTGGGGCACCGATCAGGAAGCCATTTTCTACCTGGCCGAGGGCTTTCGCTACGAGCCGGAAGTGGTGCTGCTGGCCTTTTTTATTCGCAACGATGCCGTCAACAACTACGGCCCGCTGGAAATCGAGCGCAACGGCGGGCGGCAGCAGAAGGAATTTTTTACCCTGGCCGCCGATGGCGCGCTGCTGCCGCCGCCGGTGCAGGAAAATGTCGATACGGCGGCAATAGCCAATCCTCAGCAACAGACCGGGCCGGACAGCGCGCCGCCGCTGCTGGGCGTGGCCGATG
>CAYOXS010000183.1:4964-11441 GCA_964407935.1 uncultured Caldilineaceae bacterium | reverse complement strand
CCAAACTGCCCCCAAAATCAAATCCCCCCTTCCCTTTGGGAAGGGGGGCCAGGGGGGATGGGGATGAGTCGTTACAAATTTTCATTCATAGGTGAATCACGCAATGAGTCTCATCGAAAAAACAACCCAACTCTTTCAAAAGCACTTCGGCTCGCAGCCGGCCGACTGTTTCCGCGCGCCGGGCCGGGTTAACCTGATTGGCGAACACACCGATTACAACGACGGTTTTGTGCTGCCGGCGGCCATTGATTACCAAACAATCATCGCCGCTGAACCCCGCGACGACGGCATTGTCTCCATTGTGGCCGCCGATTTTGGCGAGCAAACCAGCGAGTTTTCGGTGCGGGACGATATTACGCCCGACAGCGCCGCCCCGTGGAGCAATTACATGCGCGGCGTGGCCTGGGCGCTCAAAAAACGGGGCTTCAGTCTGAGCGGCGCAAATCTGGTGGTTGCCGGCGATGTGCCGCAGGGCGCTGGCCTCAGTTCGTCGGCCTCGCTGGAGGTGGTGGTGGGCGCTACCCTGTCCGCCTACAGCCGGCTCAACCTCGATGGCAAGACCATCGCGCTGGTGGGGCAGCAGGCCGAAAACGAGTTTGTGGGCATGCGCTGCGGCATAATGGACCAGTTCATTTCGGCGCTGGGCCAGCAGGACCACGCCCTGCTCATCGATTGCCGCAGCCTGAATTACCGGGCCGTCTCCATCCCGGCCGGCACGGCCATTGTGATTGCCAACAGCAACGTCAAACGCGGCCTGGTTGACAGCGAGTACAACACCCGCCGCCGCGAGTGCGAGACCGCCGCCGCCCATTTTGGCGTGCCGGCCCTGCGGGATGTGGCGCTGGATGAATTTGCCCTGCACGCCGACGAACTCGACCCGGTAGTAGCCAAACGCGCCCGCCACATTATCACCGAAAGCGCCCGCACCGAGGCCGCCGCCGAGGCGCTGGCCGCCGGCAATTTAAAGCTGATGAGCCAACTGATGGCCGAATCGCACGACTCAATGCGCGACGATTTTCAAATCACCGTGCCGCCCATCGATGCGCTGGTGGAGCTGGTGGGCGCGGTCATTGGCCGCCACGGCGGCGTGCGCATGACCGGCGGCGGGTTTGGCGGCTGCGTTGTGGCGCTTGTGCCGGAAGCGCTCGTCCCCGATGTGACCCGGGCCATCGACACAAAATATCCTGCTGTTTCGGGGCTGCACGCCACCATTTACGTGTGCCGGGCATCGGCCGGAGCCGGCAAATGTTAATAGCGGCCAAAAACTCCTATTTCAATTATTTCTAACTTTTGCTAAAATAGACGTGTAAAATTTTTCCAGCGGCCAGTCAACCCACTATGCAAACAGAACCCGCAAAAGGCAAAATCTTAATTGTCGATGATGACACCGACATGATCAGATTATTGTCGCTTTACCTGACCAACGCCGGTTTTGAAACTGTTGGGCTGCAAAGCGGGAGAGAGGCCGTCAGCCGGATTGAAGAGATCAATCCCGATATTGTGCTGCTGGATATCCTGATGCCGGAACTGGATGGCTTTGAAACCTGCCACCAATTAAAAACCAACCCCGTCACCACCAGTTTCCCCATCATCTTTTTAACCGCGCTGGCCGACACCCACAGTAAAGTCAAAGGCTTTAAAGTTGGAGCCGTCGATTACATCACCAAACCTTCGCAAAGCCAGGAGGTGGTGGCGCGGGTGACCACCCACCTGACTATGCGCCGGCTTCAACGTGACTTGCAGGAGCAAAACGAGCGGCTGCAGGAAGAGAATTTGAAGCGCCGCCGGGTGCAGGACGCCCTGCGTGAAAGCCGCGAGCGCTACCGGCTGCTGGCCGAAAACTCCACCGACATGATCTCGCGCCAAACGCCAGATGGAATCTACCGCTATGTTTCGCCGGCCTGCCGCGGCCTGCTGGGCTACGATATTGAAGAAATGGTGGGCAAAAAAGAGGCCGACTTTATTGACCCCCTCGACCTGCCGCTGCTGCACACCGCCAACGGCCACATCGAAGAGCGCGAGCCGGTGGTCAAATACATTTACCGCGCCCGCCGCAAAGATGGCCAGGTGATCTGGCTGGAAACCACCAGCCGGCTGGTACGCGACCCCGACAGCAAGCATCCGCTGGAAATCATTGCCGTTTCGCGCAACGTAACCGACCGCAAAGAAGCCGAAGAAGCCTTGCAGCGCGCCCACGACGAACTGGAACAACGGGTGCTGGAACGCACCGCCGAACTGGTTAAACTCAACGCCGCGCTGGGCCGCTTTGTGCCGCACGAATTTTTGCAGTTTCTGGGCAAGGCCAGCATTGTCGATGTGGTGCTGGGCGACCAGGTGCAGCGGGATATGACTGTTTTCTTCTCGGATATTCGCTCATTCACCACGCTCTCTGAGCAGATGAACCCGGAAGAGAACTTTACCTTTATCAACGATTACCTCAGCCGGGTCAGCCCGATTATCCGCAAAAACCACGGCTTCATCGATAAATACATTGGCGACGCGGTGATGGCCCTGTTCCCCGACGAAGCGGAAGACGCCCTGACCGCGGCGATTGGGATTCAGCAGGAATTATCGCAGTTTAACCACGAACGCCAGGCCCGCGGCCAGCAGCCCATCAGCGTGGGCACCGGTATTCACACCGGCAGCCTCATGCTCGGCACCATTGGCGAGCAGTTGCGCATGGAAGGCACCGTTATTTCCGACAACGTCAACCTGGCCTTTCGGCTGGAAGGGTTGACCAAACTGTACGGCGCGTCGATTGTAATCAGCCAGTATTCGCTCTTTAGCCTCAATCAGCCCAACCGCTACCGCTACCGGTTTCTGGACCGGGTGCGGGTTAAAGGCAAAGCCGAGCCGGTATCGGTGTTTGAAATTTTTGAAGGCGACCCGCCGGAAACCATCGATCTGAAACAACAAACCCTGACCCATTTTGAAAAAGGGTTGCTCCACTACCACAGCCGCGAATTTGACGCGGCCAAAGCGCGCTTTGCCCGGGTTATCGCCGCCAACCCGGCCGATAAAGCCGCCGACCTGTATCTGAAACGCTCCGAGCATTTTGCCCGCTACGGCGTCCCCCCGGATTGGGAAGGCGTCACCGCCCTCACCGAAAAATAACTTCAATTTATAACTCCGCGTCCCTTTGGTGTATAATTTCACCAGCATTCCCAAGGACAAACCATGAATCACAATGGGTACGCGCACCCCGAAGTGCTGGTAGAAACCGACTGGCTGGCCCGCCATCTGGCAGCGCCCAACCTGCGGCTGGTTGAGGTTGATGTTGACCCCGGCGCGTTTATCCAGGGCCACATTCCGCAGGCCGTCGCCTGGAATTGGCGCACCGACACGCAGGACCCGCTCCGCCGCAACATTCCCAACCCCGACGCTTTTTCAAAATTGATGGCCCGCTCCGGCATTGGCCCGGACGCCACCGTTGTCCTTTACGGCGACAAAAACAACTGGTTTGCTGCCTATGCCTTTTGGCTGCTCAAATATTACCGCCACACCGATGTGCGCCTGTTGAACGGCGGCCGCAAAAAATGGACCGGCGAAGGTCGCCCTTTGACCACTCACCCTGCCCAACCTGCGCCCACAAATTACCCGGCTCCCTCGCCCGATACAACCATCCGCGCCCTCCGGGAGCAGGTGCAGGCCAACCTCAACCTCACCTCGACGGCCCTGGTTGATGTCCGCTCGGCCCGGGAATTTTCCGGCGAAATGCTGGCCCCGGACCATCTGCTGCACGAAGCCGCCATGCGCGGCGGGCATTTGCCCGGCGCGGTCAATATTTCGTGGGGCCAAACCGTCCACGAGAACGGCACGTTCAAAGCCGCCGCCGAACTGGCCGCCCTGTATGCCCGCCACCACGTTACCACCGACAAAAACGTGATTGTGTACTGCCGCATTGGCGAGCGCTCGGCGCACACGTGGTTTGTGCTGAAATATTTGCTGGGCTACCCCAACGTAAGCAATTACGATGGCTCCTGGGCCGAATGGGGCAATCTGATCGATGTCCCGATTGAGCGATAAAATGACACGCCTGTTGCCCGCCGACACCCAACAAACCGTCGCGTTTCGCCTGCTGGTGGGCTACCGCTGGATTACCCTGCTGCTGCCGCTGATCTGGCTGTTCAGCCCGCGCCAGCCGGCCGCCGCGGCCATCGAGTGGGCGGCGCTGGCCATTGCCGCCGGCCTCACCCTGTACCTCACCGTTACCACCACGGCCACCAACCGGCTGCTGCTGCGGGTTCCGGCGCTGCTGGGGCTGGATTTGCTGGTGTCGCTGCTGCTGGTTGGTTTCACCGGGTTGGAACGGAGCCCCTACTACCTGTACAGCCTGGCCCCGATTCTGGCCGCGGCTTTCTTTTTCCGGGTGCGCGGCGGCGTGCTGGCCGCGGCCGTTTACAGCGGGCTTTATCTGCTGGCGATGCTGCTGCCCCGCCCCGGCCCGGTGGATGTGATGGCCGCCATCGGACAGATTACCAGCTTCTTTTTGATTGGCGCGATCTTTGGCTACCCCGCCCACCTGCTGCAACACCTGCAACAAACCCACCGAGAACTGGCCCGCAAAAACATCGAGCTGACCCAGCGCAACCGCGATTTGAATCTGGTGCGCGAACTGTCGCTGGTGATGCAGTCGTCCATCGACCCGGCCGAATTGCAGGAATCAATTTTGCGCGGGCTGGTGCATGAACTGGGCTATCCCCGGGCGGTCATCGGCCTGTACGACGAAGCGCTCGATGCGGTGAGCAGTTGGATTACCCTTGATGCCACCACCGCCGACGCGACCGCCAAAATGTCCCACGTCGATCTGGTTTCGCTTAAAAACGAGGCCGGGCCGCTGGCCCGGGCCATTAAAGGCAAGCTGGTGGTTGAAATCAGCAGCGGCGAACCGCCAACCGCCGCCGAGCCGGTGAATCAACGGCTGGTCACGGCGGCGCACTACATTATTTTGCCGCTGAGCCTGCGCGGCATCACCATCGGCGTGATTGTGGTTGATGGCCTGCCGCCCGACCAGCGGTTGGCGCAGGTTGACCGGCTGTCGCTGGACAATCTGGCCACGCACGCCGGGGTAGCGCTGGGCAGCATGCGCCTGTGTATTGACCGGGCGCAGCAAACGGCCATCACCGAGGAGCGCAACCGCATTGCCGCCGACCTGCACGATAATGTCAGCCAGATTTTGTACGGCCTGGCTTACGGCCTGCAGGCGTGCAGCCAGATTATGCCCGGCAGCCACCAGTTGCAAAGCGTGCTGGGCAAACTGCACCACAGCGTCACCGAGGCCCAGGCGCTGATCCGGCAGGCCATTTTCAGCATCCGCTCCAACGAGATCACCTCCGACACGTTTGTGGGCGGCCTGCACCGCCGGCTGCGGCTGCTCTGCCCGGATAGCACTACCGCCCTGCGCATCGATCTGCCCGGCAATTTTGATGGCTGGCCCGCGCCGCTGCGCAGCGGCCTGTTTCAGATTGCCCAGGAAGCGCTGGCCAACAGTGCCAAACACGCCCGCGCCCGGCACATTGTGGTCAAACTGATTGATGGCGCGGGCGAGGTTGAAATGCGCATTTCTGACGATGGCGACGGGTTTGACCCGGCCGCCGTCGATCAGACCGGCCATTTAGGCCTGTCCGGCATGGCCGAGCGCGCCAGTTTATTGAACGGCACGTTTGAGGTCATCAGCACCTTTGGCGAGGGCACTCTGCTGGTTGCCCGCATTCCGTGCTACGCCGCAGAAACGGTTTTGGCAGGCAGCGGGTAGCGAAAATAAAAGAGAGCATCATTATGCCGTCTATTCGAATTTTGATTGTCGATGACCACGCGATGGTTCGCCAGGGCTTGAGCCTGGCGCTGCAACTCCAGCCCGATTTTGAGATTGTCGGCGAAGCCAAAAACGGCCGCGAGGGAGTGGCCCTGGCCCAATCGCTGCGGCCCGATGTGATTTTGCTCGATTTGAGCATGCCCGATTTCAGCGGCATCGAAGTGACCCGCAAAGTGCGCGAACTGTCGCCGCAAGCGCGGGTGCTCATTTTATCGGGCGCGCACGCCGATGCCCAGGTTTACGCCACGGTTGAGGCCGGAGTAGACGGCTACATTGTTAAAGACGCCACCACCACCGAACTCAGCAGCGCCATTCGCCACGTGGCCGGCGGCGACAATTACTTTCACCCGCTCATCACCAGCGCCCTCATTCGCCACGCCCGCAGCGCCTCGCCGGCGCCGGCCGCGGCGCAAACCAGCCTCACCAGCCGCGAACTGGACGTGCTGCAACAGATGTCTACCAGCGCCACCAACAAGGCCATCGCCGAGCAGCTTCACGTGAGTGAAGAGACCGTTCGCACTCACGTTAAAAATATCCTCCGCAAACTGGACCAGCCCAACCGCACCCAGGCCGTGCTCGAAGGCATTCGCCGCGAACTGATCACGCTGGAGTAAAATCACTCAAATGGGTGAGATGAATCCCCCATCGATGGGATGATTTGC
>CAYOXS010000183.1:3142-4864 GCA_964407935.1 uncultured Caldilineaceae bacterium | reverse complement strand
AAACCTACCAACGGAGGTAAAATGAACTACGGCTTTGTTATCAATAACAAAACCTGCATTGGCTGCCACGCCTGTAGCACCGCCTGCAAGTCAGAAAACGACGTGCCGCTGGGCGTATACCGCACCTGGGTAAAATACGTGGAAAAAGGCGAGTTCCCCAACTCGCGGCGCGTGTTCCAGGTAACTCGCTGCAACCACTGCGCCAACCCGCCCTGCGTGCGCATCTGCCCGGTGACGGCCATGTACCAGCGCCACGACGGCATTGTTGAGTTTGACCCCAGCGTGTGCATCGGCTGCAAAGCATGCATGCAGGCCTGCCCCTACGACGCCATCTACATTGACCCCAACACCCACAGCGCGGCCAAATGCCACTTTTGCTCCCACCGCACCGACATCGGCCTTGAGCCGGCCTGCGCCGTGGTTTGCCCCACCCAATCCATCATCGCCGGCGATCTGGACGACCCGGCCAGCAAAATCAGCCGGCTACTGGCCCGAGAAGTGGTCAGCGTGCGCAAGCCGGAGCAGGGTACCTCGCCCAACGTTTTTTACATTGATGGCGATGACGTGGCCCTGACGCCGACCGCTTCGCAGGCCAATTTTATGTGGGCCGAGCAGATTTCCGAGCAGAACGTCCATCAGAACGGCCGCCATCACAACGGTCATACCAGCCACCCGATCACCCTCACTTTTGAAAAAACCGCCAAATCCGGCACGCCGATCCGCACCCCGCAGGCGCAGGGCACCGGCTACGGCGGCGACCGCCCCATCCACATTGGCGAGGGGCGCGTGGCCGAGCATATGGTGCAGACCGGCTACAACGCCCAGCACAAAATTCCGTGGCACTGGCCGGTGCCGGCCTATCTGGTGACCAAAGGCGTCGGCGCGGGCGTGTTTGCCCTGCTGGCCATTTTCTTTGGCCTCAATCTGGTCGATTTTTCCGCGCCGCTGGCGCTGCTGGGCAACTTTGTGGCGCTGGCCTTTATCGGGCTGACCACCCTGCTGCTGGTGGTCGATCTGGAAAAACCGCACATGTTCCTGACCATTGTGCTGCGGCCGCAGCTCAAAAGCTGGCTGGCCCGCGGCGCGTTCATTTTGATGAGCTTTTCCGGACTGGCCGGACTGTGGTTCCTGCTCGAAGGCGCGGCCTTTATGGGTTGGCTCGATCCGGCCATTGCCGGCGCGGTGCGCTCGCCGCTGTTGATCATCGGCTTTTTCCTGGCGCTGGGTTCGGCGGTGTACACCGCGTTCCTCTTTGGCCAGGCCGAAGGGCGCGACCTGTGGCAAAGTACGCTGCTACCGGCTCACCTGCTGATTCAGGCGCTGATGGTCGGTTCCGGCGTACTGCTGGCGCTGGGCCTGTTTGTGGAACTGCCCGGCGTGATGGCCGCCGCACTGGTCTGGATTTTTGGCGTGGCGCTGCTGGCCGACCTGTTTGTGACCCTGCTCGGCGAGTTTGGCATGCCGCACGCCAGCGAAATTGCCGCCCGCGCCGCCCACGAAATCAGCCACGGCAAGTACAAAAACCATTTCTGGTGGGGCGCGATTGTGCTGGGCCACGTGGTGCCGCTGGCGCTGCTGGTGCTGGGCGCGCTCGGTGGTTCAATGTTGTTTGGACTGGCCGCCGTTGCCGCCGTGGCGACCATCGCCGGGCTGTACCTGTTTGAGCACGCCTTTGTGATGGCCCCGCAGGAGGTTCCAAATTCGTAACACAGGAATTAGGAA
>CAYOXS010000183.1:0-3042 GCA_964407935.1 uncultured Caldilineaceae bacterium | reverse complement strand
ACAGGAATTAGGAAAATCCTAAATCCTAATTCCCAACTCCTAACCCCTGGTTTTCACGGAGAACACATAATGAAAAATAAACTACAAAGTTTCCTCAATTCCGTTGCTAAATTAACATCGACCCAGCAGCCGGCCTTTGCCGCCGCCGGACTGACCGCGCCACAAATCGCCCCGCTGGCCGAACCGTTCAGCCCGATCACCACCAACGGCCACAACGGCAGCCCGGCCATCGAACCGGCCACCGCCGAGGGGCTGACCAATTTTCCGCCGGTTGAAAAATGGGACGACTGGGTGGAATACGATTCAAAGGCGTGGCCCAAAAAAGTGGCCCGCCACTACATGCTGGTGCCAACCGTTTGCTTTAACTGCGAAAGCGCCTGCGGCCTGCTGGCCTACATCGATAAAAACACGCTCGAAATCCAGAAATTTGAGGGCAACCCCAAACATCCCGGCAGTCGCGGCCGCAACTGCGCCAAAGGGCCGGCCACCAAAAACCAGATTTACGACCCCGAACGCATCCTCTACCCGCTGAAACGGGTGGGCAAACGCGGCGAAGGCCAGTGGAAGCGCGTCACCTGGGATGAAGTGCTGGACGACATCTCCGCCCGCATGCGCAAAGCCATTCAGGAAGACCGCCACAACGAAATTATGTACCACGTTGGGCGGCCCGGCCACGACGGCTACATGGACCGCGTGATTCAGGGCTGGGGCGTGGATGGCCACAACAGCCACACCAACATCTGCTCGGCGGGGGCGCGCACCGGCTATTACCTGTGGGCCGGCTTCGACCGCCCTTCGCCGGATTACGCTCACGCCCGCGTGATTCTGCTGGTGAGCAGCCACCTTGAAACCGGCCACTACTTTAACCCCCACGCCCAGCGCATCATCGAAGGCAAAAGCGCCGGAGCCAAACTCATCGTGCTCGACCCGCGCCTGAGCAATACCGCCAGCCACGCCCACAACTGGCTGCCCACCTGGCCCGGCTCCGAGGCGGCGGTACTGCTGGCCATTGCCAATTATCTCATCCAAAACGATTTGTACGATAAAGAATACGTGCGCCGCTGGGTCAACTGGGAGGCGTCGCTCAAGGCGATGCGGCCGGAGTGGGCCGTCACTTTTGACAATTTTGACCGGCTGCTGAAAGAACAGTACGCCGAATTTTCGCCCGAATACGCCGAGCACGAAAGCGGCGTCGCTGCCGAGCGGATTATCGCCGCGGCCAAAGAGGTGGCCAATTGCCAGGGCCGATTGGCCACGCACGTGTGGCGCAGCGCGGCCAGCGGCAATCTGGGCGGCTGGCAGGTGGCCCGCACGCTCTTCTTTTTGAACGTGCTGACCGGCTCGGTGGGCACACCCGGCGGCACCAGCGCCAACAGTTGGAACAAATTTGTGCCCAAACCGTTCGACGTGCCGCCGCCCCAGAAAAAATGGAACGAACTGCTGCTGCCCAACGAATGGCCGCTGGCTCACTTTGAGCTGAGCTTTTTGCTGCCCCACTTTTTGCTGGAAGGCCGCGGCAAGCTGGATGTCTATTTTACCCGCGTTTACAACCCGCTGTGGATCAATCCCGATGGCTTTATGTGGATGAAGGCCCTGCGCGACGAAAACCTGATTGGCCAGCACATCGCGCTAACGCCCACCTGGAACGAATCGGCATGGTACGCCGATTACGTGCTGCCGATGGGCCACTCCAGCGAGCGGCACGATTTGATGAGCCAGGAAACGCACGCCGGCCAGTGGATCGCCTTTCGGCAGCCGGTGCGCCGGGTGGCGCTGGAAAAGCTGGGCCAAAAAGTGAAATTCACTTATGAAGCCAACCCCGGCGAAGTCTGGGAAGAGGACGAATTTTGGCTGCAACTGAGCTGGCGCATCGACCCCGACGGCTCGCTGGGTATCCGCCAGCATTTTGAAAGCCCCTACCGCCCCGGCGAGTGCATCACCGTGGACGAGTACTACCGCTGGATTTTTGAAAACAGCGTGCCCGGCCTGCCCGACGCCGCCGCCAAAGAGGGTTTGACCCCATTGGAATACATGCGCAAATACGGCGCGTTTGAAGTAACCCGCGAAAATTACACCCCCTACGAAAAGCCGCTGCCCGGCACAACGGCGGGCCAACTGCCCGCTGGCTACAGCGTCGATGCCGAAAACAGGATTGTGAAAGACGGCAAGGTAGTTGGGGTGATGATTGATGGCCAGCCGAAAGTTGGCTTTGGCACGCTCAGCCGCAAACTGGAGTTCTTCCAGCCGCTGCTGCCGGAATGGGGCTGGCCCGAAATTGAATACACCATCCCCCACTACATTAAAAGCCACGTCCACCCCGATAAAATTGACCGCGCCAACGGGGCGATGCTGCTGCTGCCCACCTTCCGCCTGCCCACGCTGATCCACACCCGTTCGGCCAATGCCAAGTGGCTATACGAAATCAGTCACCGCAACCCGGTCTGGATGCACACCGAAGACGCCAACCGGCTCGGCGTAAAAAGCAATGATCTGATCAAAGTTGAAACCGAAATTGGCTATTTTGTGGCCAAAGTCTGGGTCACAGAAGGCATCAAACCGGGCGTCATCGCCATGAGCCACCACCTGGGGCGCTGGCGCTTGCAGGAAAACACCGGCGTCAACCAACTGGCCTCGGCGCTGGTAAAAATTGATGAGCAGCCCAACGGCGAATTTGGCATCACCCAGATTCACGGCGCGCGCCCCTACAAATCCGCCGACCCCGACACCAGCCGCATCTGGTGGGAAGATGTCGGCGTGCACCAGAATATTACGCACGCTGTTCACCCGGACCCCATCAGCGGCATGCACTGCTGGCACCAAAAGGCGGTCAATGTGGCCAAAGCCGGCCCCACCGACCGCCACGGCGACATCCGCGTGGACACCAATAAATCGATGCAGGTTTACCGGGAGTGGGTCGCAATGGCGCGGCCCGCCCCCGGACCTGACGGCCTGCGCCGCCCGTTGTGTCTCAAGCGACCGCTCAAGCCGCATATCAGCACATTTTATATCAGTGGAGACGGGGTCGATGCAAAAGAAACGCGG